>NZ_VTFT01000001.1:3002417-3315587 GCF_008244685.1 Luteimonas viscosa | reverse complement strand
CGCCACTGCCGTAGGCCGAGGCGCCCTCGCCCACCGCCGTGGCCGACTCGCCCGAGGCTGTCGCGTACTCGCCCTCGACATACGCGCCGTTGTCGCTGTCCGCACCGCCGCTCGCCGCGAAGTAGCGGTTGTACTGGGTCGCGGTCTCGAGCTGGTCCACGTTCACCGCGTCCGTGCCCTCGGTGCCTGCGGCCACGTTCGTGATCTGGCGCTCGGCGCCCGTATCGCCCACCGACACGGTGTTGTCGCGCTCGGCCTGCGAACCGGCGCCCAGGGCCACGCTGTTGGCCGCCGTCGCCGTGGCGCTCTCGCCCAGCGCGGTCGAGCCCTCGCCGTCGGCCCAGCTGTTCCAGCCGATCGCCGTGCCGTACTCGCCCGTCGCCCACGCGCCCGCGCCCACCGCGGTGCCGCCCGTGCCCGAGGCCTGCGCCGGGATCAGCCCGAAGAACGTCGAGCCGCCCACCACCACGCTCTCGTCGCCCGTGGCTTCGCTGAACTCGCCGACCGCCACGCTGCTCACGCCGCTGGCCGTGGCCACCACGCCCACCGCCGTGGCGTAGTCGCCACCGGCGATCGCACCGTAGCCCAGGGCGCTGCCGCCGTAGCCGGTCGCTTCACTGAAGCTGCCCGCCGCCGTGGTGTAGTCGCCCGAAGCGGTGCTGCTGTAGCCAGAGGCGCTCGACTGCAGCCCGTCGGCCGTGGCCGCCGCGCCGCTGGCCGTGCTGAACGCACCGTTGGCCTGGGCGCCGGCGCCGTACGCGCTCGCACCCACTTCCGATGCCGTCGTGGTCTGGTCCAGCAGTACCTCGCCCGTGTCCGGATCCTCGTAGTACAGGCTCCCGCCCACCGCCGTCGCACCGTCCGCGGTCGCGGTCGCGTTGTAGCCCGACGCCGTCGCGTTCTGGCCTTCGGCATACGCGCCGCTGCCGTAGGCCGAGGCGCCGTCCCCGTACGCGTTCGCCGCCTCGCCCGAGGCGGTGGCGTACGCGCCTTCGGCATACGCCCCCACGTCGTCGCTCTGGTCCTCGTCGTTGCCCGTGGCCTGGAAGTACAGGTTGTCCGCCGTCGCTTCCTCCAGCTGGCCCAGGTTCACCGCGTCGGTGGCTTCCGTCGCCGCCGCCACGTTCGTGATCTGCCGCTCGCTGCCCGCATCGCCTACCGACACCGTGTTGTCGCGGTCGGCATACGAGCCCTGGCCCAGCGCCACGCTGCCTTCGCCGACCGCCGTGCTGTCCGAGCCCAAGGCGAGACTGGCGTCGCCCTCGGCCGCGCTGAAGTTGCCGACCGCCGTGCTGTTGAAGCCGCCGGCATAGGCCGCCCCGCCGACAGCGGTGGAGTAGTCGCCCGCGGCCTCGGTCGGGATCAGCCCCCAGAACGCGCCGCCCACTGCGACCGCGTTGTCGCCACTGGCGATCGCGTACTCACCGACCGCCACCGAATCGAAGTTGCCCGCGAACGCGCCGAACCCGACCGCGGTGGCGCCGGCGAAGGTCGCCTCCGCGCCATAGCCGAATGCGCTGGCGCCGAAATCGCCGGCCACGCTGTAGCCGCCGTAGGCAGCCGAGCCGTCGCCGGAGGCCTCGCTGTTGAAGCCGGTGGCCGTCGCCTGGAGGCCGGACGCGGAAGCGTCGCTGCCGAGCGCGGTAGCGTAGGCGTTCGTCGCCTGCGCGCCGGCACCCAGGGCAGCCGCGCCATCCCCATCGGCAGCCGCGCCTGCGCCTGCCGCAACCGCGCCCACGCCGTTGACGCTCGCGTCGTCGCTGCCGTCGTCGGCGCCGTCGGCCTTGAAGTAGCGGTCGGTATGCTCGGCCACGTCGGCCACGGCGTCCACCGCGCCTGCCACTTCGTCGACCTGGCCCACCGTCGCGGCATCGCTTGCGGTGACGCCGTCGCTCACGTTCGTGATCCGGCGGGTGGCCGGGCCGACGGTACCGGCGCCGCCGCCGTTGCCGACCGAGAACACGCCCGCTTCCGTGGCGCGCGCGCCGTAGCCCAGCGCCACGCTGCCGCTGGCCGCCGGGGCGACGTAGGCATTGAAGCCCATCGCCACCGCACCTTCCGAATGCGCCTGGGCGCCCTGCCCGACCGCGGTGCTGCGCACGCCCATCGCCTGCGACGATCCCCCGAGCGCGGTCGAGGCCGAGCCGTTGGCGAGCGCGTTCGACCCCACGGCGGTGGCGTTGGACTGCAGCGCGCGCGCGTTGTTTCCGAGCGCCGTGGCATTGGCGTGGGTCGCCCTGGCCGCGTTGCCGACCGCGGTCGAACCCGCCCCGCCGGCGGTGGCGCCGTTGCCGCAGGCCGTGGAGCCGGTGCCAGAGGCGACTGCGCTGCCGCAGGCGTCTGCGAGCTTCGCCGGCGCACCCTTGCCGTGGTGATGCGCCTTCGCCGTGTGCTGCCCCTTGCCGCCGGCCTTCCCGCCCTGGACCTGGCCCTGGGCGCCCGCGGCGCCGGCCATCGCGATCACGCCGGTCGCGACGACCGCCTGCAGCAACCGCACCCCCTTCCCCTTGCCCTTCGCCGTGGCCAGCTCGGAGGCGACGGTCACCTGACCGGTGGACGGGTTCCAGATCTTGGAATAGATGCGGTTCATCGAGTTGGCCCTCTTCGGAGTGGGTTGATGCGGAAGACACCTGGAAAAATCAGGACACGGGCGCTCGGGGCGTCCGGTACGGGAAAGTCGGGAGGGGGTCAGGGCGTGTCGCGATCGCAGCGAGATACGGCATCGAAGCCATCCATGTGCGGGCCATCAGCGCTTCCTGAACGCTCCTCAAACTGCGATAGGACTGTGACGATACTCACCGCGGCGGGCAATTTTCGTCAAGCGATTGGACGCTTCGCGTCACAAATTGACGTGTTGGAGCGGATTTTCCCTCGGTTTCAAGGGTTTCCGGGCTGCTCCTCCGGTCGCCCGGGATGTTTCGGCTGAAACAAACTGAACGCGATAGGAAAATGCGACGACCGATCACCGGGCACCGCCCTTCCCCGGGCTGAAAACCTGCCCGAATCGACTTCGTTGTCCTGCCTCCGGCCCGATCACGTTTTGACCAGGCCTTGCTGCAGTGCAGCATAAATCTCCGCCCGGGGCGGACCCGGGGGCGCGAGCCGGGACGACAGGCGGGTCGATGCGTCGATGCCAGGCAGCAGGATGGGCCACGGTCAGGCGTAGCCAGGGAGTTGCCGATGCGCCCGGCGGGAAGCGGCCCCTGGAGGCAAGCGCTGCCGCCGGCTCGAGGCCCCGTTCCAGCCGGGCATCGCCCCGACGCGCGGCGTCCAGGCACCTCCGGCTTCACGCCTCGGCAGGGCGGCGGTGTCCCCGCAGGAAACCGCCGCGATCAGCCGCGTTCGAATCGCACGCGTGCGTTGCGGAACATCCGGGTCCAGGGCGAGGCGTCCGGCCAGTCCGCCGGCGCCCAGCTGAAGTTGAGGCGACGCAGGGTGCGCTCGGGATGCGGCATCAGGATGGTCGCGCGGCCGTCGTCGCTGCACAGGCCTGCGATCGCGTCGGTCGAGCCGTTGGGATTGGCGGGATATGTCTGCGCGGGCGTGCCGTCGCCTTCGACGTAACGCAACGCCACCCTTGCCGCGGCGCGATCCGCCTCGTCGTCGAAAGCGGCGCGGCCTTCGCCATGGGCGACGACGACCGGCAGGCGCGAACCGGCCATCCCGGCCAGGAACAACGACGGCGAATCGAGCACCTCGAGCATCCCCAGGCGCGCCTCGAACTGTTCGCTGCGGTTGCGCAGGAAGCGTGGCCAGCGCGCGGCGCCCGGAATGATGTCGCGCAATCCGGACATCATCTGGCAGCCGTTGCACACGCCCAGCGAGAAGGTGTCGCTGCGCGCGAAGAATTCCGAGAACTGCAGGCGCAGCGCGTCGCGCTCCAGGATCGAGCTGGCCCAGCCGCGGCCGGCGCCGAGGACGTCGCCATAGCTGAAGCCGCCGCAGGCCACCAGGCCGCTGAAGCCGTCCAGCCTGACGCGCCCCGACACCAGATCGCTCATGTGCACGTCGACCGCGGCGAAACCGGCGCGATCGAAACCCATCGCCATCTCGACCTGGCTGTTGACGCCCTGCTCGCGCAGGATGGCGACACGCGGCCGCGCGCCCTTGCCGATGAAAGGCGCCTGCACCGGTGCGACATCGACCGGATCGAAGGCGAGTTCCGGCTGCAGCCCGGGCGCGTCGAACCGGCGTGCGGCGGCATGTTCCTCGTCGGCGCAGTCTGGGTTGTCGCGCAACCGCTGCATCGCATGGGTCACCGACCACCAGGCATCGAACAGTTCCTGCCACTTCCATTCGGCCAGCGATGTCTCGCCGTCCAGTACCCGGATCCTCGCCGCGCTGGTGGGCCGCGCGATGCGCTGCGCGCATTCGACCAGACCGTGACGGGCCACGAGGTCGGCGAACTCGGCACGGTCCCCGGTGGCGATCTGCACCACCGCGCCCAGTTCCTCGGAGAACAGCGTGCGCAGCACGTCCTCGGCGCGGTCGTCGCCCCAGCCTTCGAGGTCGATGTCGAGCCCGCGATGCGAGCAGAACGCCATCTCGCACAGCGCGGCGAAGGTGCCGCCGTCGGAGCGGTCGTGGTAGGCGCGCAGCAGCCCCGCCCCGCGTGCATCGCGGACGAGTTCGAAGAACGCACGCAGGCGCGCGGGCTCGTCGAGATCCGGGCAGGCGCCGCCGAACGCGTCGTAGCACTGCGCGAGGATCGAACCGCCGAGCCGCTGCTTGCCGGCACCCAGGCCGATCAGCCACAGCTCGCTGTCGATGCCGTCCTCGAGCAGCGGCGTGAGCTGCGCGGTCACGTCGGGCACCGGCGCGAACGCGGTGACGATCAGCGAGACCGGCGAGACGGACTTGTGATTGGTGACCCGTGTTTGCTGGTGATTGGTGATTGGTGATTGGTGATTCGGAAGGGCGCCATCGTCGTTGACCGACGAGTCCCGCATTTCACCAGTCACGAATGACGGACGCTCCACAACAGCCGCAGGCTGGTCATCACCAATCACGTCGCTCCACTGCACCTGCATCGACAGCGAATCCTTGCCGACGGGGATGCTCAGGCCCAGCTCGGGACACAGCTCGAGCCCCACCGCCCGCACCGCGTCGAACAGCTTCGCGTCCTCGCCGGGGTGGCCGGCCGCGGCCATCCAGTTGGCGGACAGCTTCACCCGCTCCAGCGCCTCGACCGGCGCCGCGCACAGGTTGGTGATCGCCTCGCCCACGGCCATGCGCGCGGCGGCGGCGGAATCGACCAGCGCAAGCGGCGTGCGCTCGCCGATCGCCATCGCCTCGCCGGCCACGCCGTCGAAGCCGGCGAGCGTCAGCGCGCAGTCCGCGACCGGCATCTGCCAGGGGCCGACCAGCTGGTCGCGCGCGGTCAGCCCGCCGACCGCGCGATCGCCGATGGTGATCAGGAACTGCTTGGCAGCCACGGTCGGATGCGCGAGCACGCGCAGGCCGGCCTCGTGCAGGTCGACGACGTTGGTGTTCAGGCCGCGCCAGCGCACCGGCGTCCCGCGCGCGGTGTCGCGATGCATCTTCGGCGCCTTGCCGAACAGCACGTCCATCGGCAGGTCGATCGCGGGATCGTCCGGCGTGTGGCCGACCGAAGCGCCATAGGCGACCACCAGGTGCTCGGCTCCGGTCGCCACGCCCACCGTCGCGAACGGGCAGCGCTCGCGTTCGCATAGCGCGGCGAACTCTTCGAGCCGGTCCTGCGGCACGCCGAGCACGTATCGCTCCTGCGATTCGTTGCACCACAGCTGCATCGGCGAGAGCGAGGGATCGTCGCTGGGCACCTTGTCCAGGTCGATCACGCCGCCCACCCCGGAATCGTGCAGCAGCTCCGGGATCGCGTTGGATAGCCCGCCGGCGCCGACGTCGTGGATCGAGGCGATCGGATTGCGTTCGCCGAGCGCGACGCAGCGGTCGATCACCTCCTGGCAGCGCCGCTCCATCTCCGGGTTCTCGCGCTGCACCGAGGCGAAATCCAGGTCTTCCGCGCTCTCGCCCGAGGCCACCGAGCTCGCGGCACCGCCACCCAGGCCGATCAGCATCGCCGGACCGCCGAGCACCACCACCGCATCGCCGGGCCGGAGCGAGTGCTTGGCGACCATCGGCCGGTCCATAGCGCCCAGGCCGCCGGCGAGCATGATCGGCTTGTCGTAGGCGCGGGGCGGCTCGCCCGCGTGCTGCAGCTCGAAGCTGCGGAAATAGCCGAGCAGGTTCGGGCGCCCGAACTCGTTGTTGAACGCGGCGCCGCCGAGCGGGCCGTCGAGCATGATCTCCAGTGCCGGCGCCATGCGTGGGTTGAGCGCGCGCGGCGCTTCCCAGGGCTGCGGCAACGTGGGGATGCGCAGGTGCGACACGCTGAAGCCGGTGAGCCCGGCCTTGGGCTTGCCGCCGCGCCCGGTGGCGCCCTCGTCGCGGATCTCGCCGCCGGCGCCGGTGCTGGCGCCCGGGAACGGGGAAATCGCCGTCGGATGGTTGTGGGTCTCGACCTTGATGCAGAACGCGCTGTCGGCGACCGGCTCGCTGCGGTACTCGCCGCCCGCGGGATCGGGGCGGAAGCGGCGGGCCGGGTAGCCCTCCACCACCGCGGCGTTGTCGCTGTAGGCCGACAGCGTGTGCTGCGGCGTCTTCGCATGGGTGTGCTTGATCATGCGGAACAGCGAATGCGGCTGGTCTTCGCCGTCGACCGTCCACGAGGCGTTGAAGATCTTGTGCCGGCAGTGCTCGGAGTTCGCCTGCGCGAACATCATCAGTTCGACGTCGGACGGATCGCGCCCGAGTTTCGCGTAACGTTCGCGCAGGTATTCGATCTCGTCCGTGGCCAGCGCCAGGCCGAGGCGCGCGTTGGCTTCTTCCAGTTGCGCCAGCGGAATCCGCTCCAGCGCGCCTCGCGCCGGCGCCGCGAACAGGCCCGCCGCCTCGTCGTGCGAGGACAGCAGCGACTGGGTCATCGGATCGTGCAGCCGCCTGGCCAGCGCCGCCTGCAGCGACGGTGCGTCGGGCCATCCCGCGAGGTCGAGCCGCGTGCCGCGCTCGACCCGGCGGACCGGCTGCCCGGCGCCGCGCACGATGTCGGTGGCCTTGCTCGCCCAGGGAGAGATCGTGCCCAGGCGCGGCGAGACGAAGCGCGACACCGCGCCGGCATCCGCCGGCGACGGCGCCCCGGGCGCCTCCAGCATGCGCCGCAGCGTGTCCTGGTCGGGCCTGGCGCCCGGTTCCGGGTCGATCCAGTAGACGTGCCAGGCGCCGGCGATCCGGACCCCGGGCGCAACCGACTGCAGGCGGAACTCAAGCCGTTCGCGTCGGAACGGCGACAGGGCCGGAAGGCCCTCGAGGACGATCATGTCCGGAGAACGTTGGGAGCGGGCCGTCCATTGTAAGGGCGTTTGCCCGGCGCAGCCCGCGAAACGCGGTTTCGACGCAACAGGCGCGGGCGGCGCCTGCGGATCAACCCCCGGAGGCTCGGGCCGCCGCATCCGCGTCGGCCTGCTCCAGCGCCGACAGCAGCGCATCCGGCGGCAGGTAGCCGGGCATCTGCACCCCGCTCTCGGTGACGATCATCGGGGTGCCGGTCAGGCCGACGCGCTGGCCGAGCTGGTACTGGCTGGCCACCGGGTTTTCGCACTTGCGCGACGGCACGCGGCGGCCGTCCTTGGCGTCGGTCAGCGCCTTGCGCCGGTCGGGCGAGCACCACACCGACACCATCAGCTCGTAGTCGGGAGTGCCGACCCCCATCCTCGGGAATGCCAGGTATTCGATCGCGATGCCGCGCTTGTTGTACTCGGCGATGTCCTGGTGCAGCTTGCGGCAGTAGCCGCATTCCACGTCGGTGAATACGCTGACCGTGTACTTCGGGTTGGCCGGCGCGAACACGATGCGGTCGCTGGCGGGCACCGCCGCCAGCAGCTTGCGCCGGACCTCGGCGACGCCGGCCTGGGTGACGTCCTTCTTCGCCTCGATGTCGAACAGGCTGCCCTGCAGCAGGTACTTGCCGTCGTCGCTGACGTACAGCGCCTGGCCGCCGACGATGACTTCGCGAAACCCCTCCAGCGGCGCCGCGGCGATGCTGTCGATCCGGATGTCGGGATTGATCGACAGGATCGCCTTGCGCGCGCGGTCCTCCGGCGTGCCGGGGGCGGTCTCGATCTGTGCGGCGGCGGGCGCGGCGGCATCCGCTGCCGGATCCTCCGCGGCGGACGACGGCGACTGCGCGCAGGCCGACAGGCTGGCGGCGCAGAGGATGGACAACAGCAGGCTTCGCTTCGGGGACATTCGGCTGGTACACGTCGACAGCGGGACAGCGCGCATTGTTGCACGCCCCGTCCCGCCCCCCTGCCACGGCGCACGCCAGGGTCCGGAACCGTTCAAGTCCGCGCGGGCCGCGCCCTCACCCCGCGGACACCGCCTGCGCGTGCACGCCGGCCACCGCACGCCCGGACGGGTCGGCCATCGCCGCGAAACTCGCATCCCATGCGATCGCCGCCGGCGACGAGCAGGCGATCGACTTGCCGCCCGGCACCGTCTGCGCGCAGGCCGTGCCGGGGTAGAACTGCTCGAAGAGCATGCGGTAGTAGTACGCCTCCTTGGTCTGCGGCGGGTTGACCGGGAAGCGCCGGTCGGCGGCGGCGAGCTCGCGGTCGCTTACCTGCGATTCGGCATGCGCCTTGAGGCCGTCGATCCAGCCGTAGCCCACGCCATCGCTGAACTGTTCCTTCTGCCGCCACAGGATCGACCCGGGCAGTTCGCCCTCGAAGGCATCGCGCAGCACGCCCTTCTCCATGCGCCGCGGGCCGCTGTCGCTGCGGTCGATCATCTTGTACTTCGCGTCCATCCGCATCGCCACGTCGAGGAACTCGCGGTCGAGGAACGGCACCCGCGGCTCGACGCCCCAGGCCATCATCGACTTGTTCGCGCGCAGGCAGTCGTAGTTGTTGAGCGCGTCGAGCTTGCGCACCAGTTCCTGGTGGAACTCGCGCGCGTTGGGCGCCTTGTGGAAGTACAGGTAGCCGCCGAAGATCTCGTCGCTGCCCTCGCCCGAGAGCACCATCTTCACCCCCATCGCCTTGATCCGGCGCGCGAGCAGGTACATCGGCGTGGACGCGCGGATGGTGGTGACGTCGAAGGTCTCGATGTGGCGGATCACTTCCGGCAGCGCGTCCAGGCCTTCCTGGAAGGTGTAGGTGAAGCCGTGGTGCACGGTGCCCAGCGCCGCGGCCGCGACTTCCGCGGCGGCGAGGTCGGGCGAGCCCTCCAGCCCGATCGCGAACGAATGCAGCCGCGGCCACCAGGCCTCGCTGCGGTCGTCGTCCTCGACCCGGTGGCGCGCGTAGCGCGCGGCGACCGCGGCGACCAGCGAGGAGTCCAGCCCGCCCGACAGCAGCACGCCGTAGGGCACGTCGGTCATCAGCTGCCGGTGCACCGCGGCCTCGAACGCCGCGCGCAGCTCCGCCTTCGGCACCTGCACGCCTTCCACCGCGTCGTAGTCGCGCCAGGGACGCTCGTAGTACCTGCGTGGCACCGGCTTCGCCGCATCGGCCGCGTCGGCCGGGAACTCGTAGTAACGCCCGGGCGGGAACTGCGCCACGTCGGCGCAGATCGGGGCCAGCGCCTTCATCTCCGAAGCCACGCACAGGCGCCCGGCGCGGTCGTGGCCCCAGTACAGCGGCACCACCCCGATCGGGTCGCGCGCGATCAGGCCCCGCCCGTTCGCCGCGTCCCACAGGGCGAAGGCGAAGATGCCGTTGAGCCGCTCCAGGAACGCGGCCGGTCCGCCCGCGTCCGTATCGCATTCGCGATACAGGGCGTTGATCACCTCGCAGTCCGAGCCGGTCTGGAACGCGTAGTCGCGGACCAGTTCCGCCTTGAGCTCGCGGTGGTTGTAGATCTCGCCGTTGACGGCGAGCACGAGCCCGCCGTCGGCCGAACGAAGCGGCTGCGAGCCGCCCGCCGGGTCGACGATGGCGAGACGCTCGTGCACCAGGATCGCGCGCTCGTCGTGGTACACGCCGCTCCAGTCCGGGCCGCGATGCCGCTGCTTCTGCGAGAGTTCCAGCGCCTGCCGCCGCAGCGCGGGGACGTCGTCGCCGGGCTGCAGCCCGAACATGCCGAAGATGGAACACATGGGGCGGAACTCCTGGGTGGCGGACGTTGTGCGGAGACGCGGACAAGAAAAAACCCGCACCTTGCGATGCGGGCTTGCGTGGACGGCGTGGTCTTTCGGGATCTACGCCGGGCTGCAGCCCGCTTCTCGCACACGATTGTTCGCCGCGCCGGGATTGCGGCCGGAAACGCTCGGGTTGCGGGAGGACTGCGGTGCCATGGTCACGAACGTAACCGCGCGCATCGGCGATTGCAACAGTTGCAGACACAACCGTCACCGCGGCGTCGGAATACTCGCCGGCGGGCTCGCCACGGGCCAGCGGACGCCAGGGGCACGACCTTGAACGACACCATGCAGCGACTTTCCCGGACTTCCCAGATCATCGCCATGCTCGCGCGCTACCGCGGTGCGGGCATCCTCACCGGGCTGGACCTGGGCGACACCCAGGAGGAGGAAGTCGCCGACGGCGAAACCGATGCGCTGGCCGAGCGCTTCGTATCCGACCTCGAGGCCATGGGCCCGGCCTTCGTCAAGCTCGGACAGGCGCTGTCCACCCGCCCCGACCTCGTGCCCGCCGCCTGGATCGCGGCGCTCGAGCGCACCCAGGACAACGCCACCCCCGCGCCGGTCGGCGACATCGAAGCGCTGCTGGAGAGCGAACTGGGCGTGCGCGCGAGCAAGGTCTTCGCCCTGATCGATCCCGAGCCGATGGCGGCCGCCTCGCTCGCCCAGGTCCATCGCGCGGTGCTGCACGACGGTCGCGTGGTGGCGCTGAAGATCCAGCGCCCCGACGTGGCCGGCGCGGTGCGCGGCGACCTCGACGTGCTGGCGCGGCTGGCGGGGACCGCGGACGCCCTCACCGACGCCGGCCGCCGCCTGCGCCTGGCCGACTGGATCGCCGAGTTCCGCAAGGCGATGCTGCAGGAGCTCGACTACCGGATCGAAGCCGAGAACCTGGACCGCTTCGGTCGCCACCTGGCCGGCTACGACCGGCTGCGCGTGCCCGCGCCGCTGTGGGACTACGTGACGCCGCGGCTGCTGGTGATGGACTGGATCGACGGCATCAACGTCACCCGCATCAGCGGCCTGCGCCGGACCGAACAGGACACCGCGCCGGCCACCGTCGAGCTGCTGCGCGCCTACCTCGACCAGGTGTTCGTGCATGGCGACATCCATGCCGACCCGCATCCGGGCAACGTGCTGCTGTGCCCGGACGGGCGGATCGCGCTGATCGACCTGGGCATGGTCGCCACCATCCCGCCGCGCCAGCGCGAGCGCCTGCTGAAGCTCGTCTTCGCCGCGGTCGACGGCCGTGGCGAGGACGTGGCGCGCGAACTGGTGGCGCTCGGTACCCGGCTGGAGGATTTCGACGAAAGCGCCTACGTGCGCGAGATCTCGCAGGTGGTCGCGCGCTACGCCAGCGCCACCCGGCGCGCCTCGGAAGGCCGGATGGTGCTGGACCTGGTGCGGCGCGCCACCGAATGCGGATTGCGTACGCCGCCGGAGATCAGCCTGCTGGGCAAGACCCTGCTCAACCTCGAACGGGTGGTCGACGCGCTCTCGCCCGAGATCGACGTGCGGCGCGAGATCGAGGCGCACCTGCAGTCGCTGATGCGCGACCGCCTGCGCAAGGCGCTGTCGCCGGCCAACCTCGCCACCGAGGCGATGGAACTGCAGGAACTGGTGCGCGAGGCGCCGCGCAAGCTCTCCGACACCCTGTCGCTGCTGGCCGCCAACCGGATGCAGGTGCGGCTGGACGGGCTGGACGACTCCCGGCTGATGGAGAACCTGCAGAAGATCGCCAACCGCATCGCCTCCGCGGTGGTGATCGCCGCGCTGCTGCTGTCCTCCACCCAGATGATGCGGCTCGAGGTCGGACCCACCCTGTTCGGCTATCCCGCCCTGGCGATGCTGATGTTCCTGGTGGCGGCGGTGCTGGGGATCGTGCTGGTGGTCGGCGCGATGCGCCACGACCGTCGCGCGCGACCGGTCGAGCGCACCGGCGCGGAATAGGCCCCCCGCTCGGCGCAGCCCCCCGCCCGGCGCAGCCCTCCGCTGCTTCAGCCCGCGGATTTCGCGTCCGGCAGCAGGCGTTCGAGCAGTTGCAGGTACAGCTGCGGCAACGCCTCGAGGTCGGCCACCCGCACATGTTCGTCGATCTGGTGGATGCTGGCGTTGACCGGCCCGATCTCGATGCACTGCGCGCCCAGCGGCGCGATGAAGCGCGCATCGGATGTGCCCCCGCCCGTGCTCTCCTCGGGAGCGGCGCCGGCGAACCTCGACATCACCTCCCGGGCCGCCGCGCGCAGCGGGCCTTCCGGGGTGTAGAACGGTTCGCCGCTGCGGTGCCAGGCGATCGTGTAGTCGAGCCCGTGGCGGTCCAGCAGCGCCCCGATCTCGGCCTCGAGCGCGGGCGCATCCCAGTGCGGCGTGTAGCGCAGGTTGAACTGCACGGTCGCCGTGCCGGGGATGACGTTGGTCGCGCCGGTGCCCGCGGCGATGTTGCTCACCTGCAGGCTGGTCGGCGGGAAGGATTCGTAGCCCGCGTCCCAGTGCCGCGCGACCAGTTCCGCCAGCGCGGGCGCGAGGTCGTGGATCGGATTGCGCGCCTTGTCGGGATACGCGACATGGCCCTGCACGCCGCGGACGGTGAGCGTGGCCGACAGGCTGCCGCGTCGGCCGACGCGCAGCAGGTCGCCGAGTGTCCGCGTCGAGGAGGGCTCGCCGGTGATGCACCAGTCGATCCGCGTGCCGCGTTCGGCGAATGTCGCCGCGACGCGGCGGACGCCGTCGATCGCATCGCCCTCCTCGTCGGAGGTGAGCAGCAGCGCGAGCGTGCCGGCATGGCCGGGATGCGCGGCGACGAAGCGCTCGGCCGCGACCACGAACGCCGCGACACCGCTCTTCATGTCGGCGGCGCCGCGTCCGTAGAGCACGCCGTCGCGGATCTCGGGCGCGAACGGATCCGACGTCCACGCCTCGGACGGCCCGCTCGGCACGACGTCGGTATGTCCGAGCAGCGCCAGCACCGGCGCGCCCTGCCCGTGCGTGGCCCACAGGTTGTCGACCTGGCCGAAGCGCATCGGTTCGACCGCAAATCCGGCCGCCTCGAGTCGCGCGGCCACCAGCGGCTGGCAGCCGGCGTCGTCCGGCGTGACCGACTTGCGCGAGATCAGTTCACGGGTGAGATCGAGGACATCGGACACGGGAACGGACACTCCGGGCGAAGGAACGGATCCGGGCCGGTGAGGCGCGCTCGCGCACGACACGCCGACCCCTCGAGGACATCATCATCGCGCATACGCGCACGCCCCGCGGACGGTCAGGCGATCCCGAACCGCTTCTTGAATCCGTTGTCGCTGAACCCCTGCGTCACCACGCCGTCGGCCGTCGCCACCACCGGGCGCCGGATCAGCTGCGGATACTCGCGCAGCAGCAGCTTCCATTCCGCTTCGCTGGCCGCGGCCTTGCGGTTGTCGGGCAGCTGCCGCCAGGTGGTCGACGATCTGTTGACCATCGCCCCGAAGCCCCCGAGCTGCCCGGCCCACTCGACCAGGGTCTCCGGCGTCGGCTTGTCGTCCCGGTAGTCGACGAAGGAGTACGCGATGCCGAATCGGTCCAGCCACTTCGTCGCCTTGCGGCAGGTGTCGCAGTTCTTCAGTCCGTACAGGGTGGTCATGTCCGTGCGTCCTCGAAAGCGGAATCAGTCGGCCAGGCCGCGCAGCAGCTCGTTGACGCTGGTCTTGCCGCGGGTCTTCTCGTCGACCTGCTTGACGATCACCGCGCAGTACAGCGAATGCGAGCCGTCCTTCGCCGGCAACTGGCCGGACACCACCACGCTGCCCGGCGGCACATGGCCGTAGCTGACCTCGCCGGTGGCGCGGTTGTAGATGCGCGTGGACTGGCCGATGAACACGCCCATGCCGATCACGCTGTGGTGGCCCACCACCACGCCTTCCACCACTTCCGAGCGCGCGCCGATGAAGCAGTGGTCCTCGATGATCGTGGGGCTGGCCTGCAGCGGCTCGAGCACGCCGCCGATGCCGGCGCCGCCGGACAGGTGCACGTGGCGGCCGATCTGCGCGCACGAACCAACGGTGGCCCAGGTGTCGACCATCGTGCCTTCGCCCACGTGCGCGCCGATGTTGACGAAGCTCGGCATCAGCACCACGTCGCGGCCGAAATAGGTGCCGCGCCGGGCGATCGCACCGGGCACCACGCGCACCCCCATCGAGCGGAACCGGGCCGCGTCGAAGCCGGCGAAGCGCGCCTCGACCTTGTCCCAGAACGGCGCCGGCTGCGCGTCCACCAGCGCCATGTCGTTGATCCGGAAGTACAGCAGCACGGCCTTCTTCAGCCACTCGTTGACCCGCCAGCCGCCGGCGCCGTCGGGCTCGGCCACCCGCAGTTCGCCGCTTTCCAGGCCGAGCATGGCGCGTTCGACCGCACGCTTCACCGCTTCGGCGGTTTCGCCGGCGCCGAGTTCTGCGCGCCCTTCCCAGGCGTCCTCGATCGTGCGCTGTAGCTCGGTTGCCGTCGTCGCTGCGCTCATGCCGCGTGTTCTCCGTCGATGCCTTGCTGGAGCGCGTCGCGCAGGGCGCCGCACTGGGTGTCGTCGAGCGCCCGGTCGCGCCGGTCGCTGACCAGGAACACGTCCTCGGCACGCGCGCCGAAGGTGGCGATGCGCGCGTCGTGGACGCGGACGTGCTGCTGCCGCAGCACCTGCGCGATGTCGGCCAGCAGCCCCGGCCGGTCGGTGCAGACCAGGCTCATGACGGTGCGGCGGCCATCGCCGGTGGTGTCGAAATCGACTTGCGGCACCACCCGGAAATGGCGCAGGTGGCGCGGCTGCGCGCGCCTCGCCGGCCGCACGTCGAGCGATCCGGCCAGCACCGTCGCCAGCTTGCGCTCGATCGCGCCGATGTCGGGGGCCTGGCGCTGGTCCACGGACAGAACCTGGAAGGTGTCGAAGATGGTGTCTGCCGGGCCATCGAGCGCGCGCGCCTGCTGGATCGCGAGTCCCAGGCGATCGAGGGTGATGACGATCGCGGCGAACAGGCCGTCGCGGTCGGGCGCATGCACGAACACCTCCAGCGCATCGCCTGCGCCGGCCAGGCGACGCACGCGCGCCACCGTGGCGCCGGCGGGCGCGCCGCGCAGCGCCAGCGCCTGCCAGACCACCTGGTCGGCACGCGCGCGCAGGAAGTTGGTGTCGGGCATGCGCGCGAACAGCGCGTCGATGTTGTCCACGCCCTCGGCCACCAGCAGGCCGGTGGCCTTGTCGCGGGTCTCGGCGATCCGGTCGGCGGCGCCGAGACGATGCTCGAGCCCGCGCCGCAGCGCGTAGCGGGTGGCGATGCGCAGGTCGGCCAGCAGACGGTCCTTCCATGCGTTCCACAGCTTCGGCGAGGTGCCGGCGATGTCGGCGCAGGTCAGCAGGTAGAGGTAGTCGAGCCGCTCGCGGTCCGCCACCTCGACCGCGAAACGGTGGATCACCGCGGGATCGGAGATGTCCTGTTTCTGCGCGGTGGTCGACATCAGCAGGTGCTTGAGGACCAGCCACTCGACCAGGGCGGTGTCGTTCGCGCTGAAGCCATGCGCCTGGCAGAACGCGCGCGCGTCGACCGCGCCCAGTTCGGAATGGTCGCCGCCGCGGCCCTTGGCGATATCGTGGAACAGGCCGGCGACCAGCAGCAGTTCGGGCTTGCGCAGCAGCGGCCAGACCTCGTGCGCCATCGAGAAGCGCTCGTCGGGGATGCCGGTGGAGAACGAGGCCAGGTTGCGCAGCACCGCCAGCGTGTGCTGGTCGACGGTGTAGACGTGGAACAGGTCGAACTGCATGCGCCCGGACACCTGCGCGAACGCGGGGATCCAGCGTCCGAGCACCCCCAGCCGCGCCATCCGCTCCAGCGAGCGCACCGGGCCAGGGCCACGCAGCAGCGCGACGAAGTCCTCCCGCAGCTCCGCCGACGCCGCATCGTACGCAGGCAGTGCGTGCAGCGATTCGGCCAGCGCGCGCGCGGTGCGCGAGTGCAGGCCCTTGGCGCCGGGGTGGTCGGCCCACAGTGCGAACAGCCAGAACACCCGCGCCATGTCGCCGCCCGGCCAGAACTCGTCGCGCGCCACCAGGTAGCCGCGCTTCATCGCGAACTCAGCATCGAGCGGGACTGCCTCCACGTCGCCCTCGATCTGCTCCTCGAAGCGTTGCAGCAGCCGCTCGCCGATACGCTGCACGATCGCGGCGCTGCGGTAGAAGGCCTGCATCATCCGCTCGATCGCGGCGTTGTCGGCATCGTCGATGTGCTGCAGGCGGGCGGCCAGCGCCTTCTGGTAGTCGAAGCGCAGGCGCTCCTCGCGCTTGCCGGCCACCAGGTGCAGGCCGTAGCGCAGCCGCGCCAGTACCCGCCATTCGCGCTCCAGGGCCGAATACTCGTCCAGGCCCAGGTGTCCCAGCGGGATCAGCGACTCGATGTCGCGGGTGCCGAACACGCGTCGCGCCATCCAGCGCAGGGCGTGGATGTCGCGCAGACCACCGGGGCCTTCCTTGATGTTGGGTTCGAGGTTGTCGGCGGTGTCGCCGAAGCGGGCGTGGCGCTGGCGCAGTTCCTCGCGCTTGGCTTCGAAGAACTCGCGCGCCGGCCACACCCGGTCGACCGAGACCGCCGCTTCCAGGCGCAGCGCCATCTCCGGCGTGGCGACCAGCGGACGCGCCTCGATCAGCGAGGTCATCACGGTCAGGTCGTCCTGCGCGGCCTGGGTGCACTCGCCGAGCGTGCGCACCGCGTGGCCCACCGGCAGGCCGGCGTCCCACAGCAACGCGAACAGCCGCGACAGCGCGGCGGTGTCGCCTTCGCGCGCGTCGTCGCCGACCACCACCAGCAGGTCGATGTCCGAGCGCGGGAACAGCTCGCCGCGCCCGTAGCCACCGGTCGCGAACAGGGTGAGCGCGGCGTCGGCCGGGATCGACCGCGACCACGCCTGCCGCACCAGCCCGTCGACCGCGATCACGCGCGCCATCAGCAGGCGCTCGATGTCGCCGTCGTCGTCGAAGCGCTGCGCGAAGCTCGCATCCTGGCCGCGCAGGTTCTCGGCGGCGAGCGCCGCCCAGGCCGCGTCCTCGCCGGCGCGCGCGGCAGCCTCCTCGTCGCTGTCCGGGGCGACCGCCACGGTCAGAGGTCGTTGTCGTCGCCGGGCAACCGGGTCAGGATCTCGACCCCGTCGTCGGTCACCAGCACGGTGTGCTCCCACTGCGCCGACAACTTGCGGTCCTTGGTGACCACGGTCCAGCCGTCCGGCAGCAGCCGGGTGAACCGCGTGCCCTCGTTGATCATCGGCTCGATGGTGAAGGTCATGCCCGGCTGGAACACCAGCCCTTCGCCCGGCCGGCCGTAGTGCAGCACCTGCGGATCCTCGTGGTAGACCTTGCCGATGCCGTGGCCGCAATACTCGCGCACCACGCTGAAGCGCTGGCCTTCGGCGTACTCCTGGATGGCGTGGCCGATGTCGCCGAGGGTGGCGCCCGGACGCACCGCGCGGATGCCGCGGAACAGCGCCTCGCGGGTGACTTCCACCAGCCGCCTGGCCATCACCGAGGGCGTGCCGACGTAGTACATGCGGCTGGTATCGCCGTGCCAGCCGTCCTTGATGACGGTGACGTCGATGTTGATGATGTCGCCGTCCTTGAGCACCTTGGCCTGGCTCGGGATGCCGTGGCAGATGACGTTGTTGGCCGAGATGCAGGTCGTCTTCGGATAGCCCTTGTAGCCGAGGTTGGCCGGGACCGCCTTCTGCACGTGGACGATGTGGTCGTGGCAGATGCGGTCCAGCTCGTCGGTGCTGACGCCGGGCTTCACGTGCTCGGCCACGACCTGCAGCACTTCGGCCGCGAGCCGGCCGGCCACGCGCATCTTCTCGACCTGTTCGGGAGTCTTGGGGATCACGGACATAGGCCGCCATTATCCCCGATTCCTGCCACGCGCCGGAAAACGGCCGGCCGGCTAGGGTCCGGCACGGGCAGGGATCCGCCGGGCGACGGGACGTCCACGGACGCGAACAGAAGGCTTCGGCCCCGGCGGGAGCCGAAGACGGAAGGGCCGGCAGTGACGACAGGCGCACCCGATGGACCCGGCCGGGGCGCCGTGATCTTCTGTCGCCGGCGCGGATCGCCTCGGGAGGCGTACCCGCGGCCCCGTCGCCGGCGGATGGTGCTTGCGGCGCGGGCCGGACCGCCGGATCGACCCGCCAGGGCCCGTTCCCGCACCGGCGCCGTGCCCCGCGGGTTTACCTGGAGGCCCGGCCACGTTAAGATTCCGCGGCTGTGCGGGGCCAACCCCCCGCCAGCCGCCCACGCCGGGCGTCGCGTCGCCCTCGACGCAGGCGAATACACACCCGCTGCAAGCACCCGTGCCGGGGTGTCCCGCGCCCACGAGGGCGCAGGATCTGGCCACGGAGGCAGCGGGGAGGCCCAACCCCGGAACCGAGCGCCCTGTCCTGCAGGACGCACCGCCCATCCTGTCGTGGCGGCCGGTTCCTTTCCAGGAGTTCCAACCCATGCCCCAGATCACCATGCGCCAGATGCTGGAAGCCGGCGTCCATTTCGGCCACCAGACGCGCTACTGGAACCCGAAGATGGCGCCTTACATCTTCGGTGCCCGCGGCAAGATCCACATCATCAACCTCGAGAAGACGGTTCCGCTGTTCAACGACGCGATGAACTTCATCTCGGGCATCGCCCAGAAGCGCGGCATCGTGCTGTTCGTCGGCACCAAGCGCAGCGCGCGCGACGCGGTCAAGGAAGAGGCCGAGCGCTGCGGCATGCCGTACATGACCCAGCGCTGGCTGGGCGGCACGCTGACCAACTTCCGCACCGTCAAGCAGTCCGTCGCCCGCCTGAAGGAACTGGAAGCCGCCGAGACCGACGGCACCTTCGAGAAGCTGGTCAAGCACGAGGTGCTGGGCCTGCGTCGCGAGCGCGACAAGCTGCTGTCCTCGCTCGGCGGCCTGAAGGACCTCAACCGCCTGCCCGACGCGCTGTTCGTGATCGACATCGGCCACGAGGACATCGCGGTCAAGGAAGCCAAGAAGCTCGGCATCCCGGTGGTCGCGGTGGTCGACACCAACTACGACCCGGCCCTGGTGGACTACGCCATCCCCGGCAACGACGACGCGATCCGCGCCGTGCAGCTGTACGCCAGCGCCGCCGCCGACGCCGTGCTGGAAGGCAAGGCCGCCGCGCCGAACGCCGCGAACGTGCGCGAGGAAGAGTTCGTCGAGGGCGATGCCAAGCCGGGTCGTCGCGCGCCGGCGAAGAAGGCCGCCGACGACGGCGCCGAGGCCGCCAAGGGCGCCGCGCCGGCCGAAGCGGCCGAGCCCGCCAAGGCCGACGAGGCCCCGGCCGCCGGGTAATCCTGCGGCAATGCGGCCGCGGCATCCTGCCGCGGTTGCGATCGCGGCCGTCGTCCCCACGTCAGCCGTCACGAATCCAGCGGCGGGCCCTGCCCGCCGGTCATTTTTTCGAATCCGAGGTCCCCGATGGAAATCACCGCATCCCTGGTCAAGGAACTGCGCGAGCGTACCGGCGCCGGCATGATGGAGTGCAAGAAGGCGCTCACCGAGAACAACGGCGACATCGACGCCTCCGCCGAGGCGCTGCGCAAGTCTGGCCTGGCCAAGGCCGACAAGAAGGCCAGCCGCGTCGCCGCCGAAGGCCGCATCGCCGCCGCGCAGGAGGCCGGCAAGGCCGTGCTGGTCGAGATCAACTCCGAGACCGATTTCGTCGCCAAGGACGAGAACTTCGTCGCCTTCACCGAGGCCGTGGCCCAGGCCGCGCTCGCCGCGGCCGACGTCGAGGCGCTCAAGGCCACGAAGCTGCCGTCGGGCGAAACCGTTGAGGAAGCGCGTGCGGCCGTGATCGCCAAGGTCGGCGAGAACGTGCAGGTGCGCCGCCTGGCCCGCATCGACAGCGGCAACCACGTCGCCGCGTACGTGCACGGCGGCAAGATCGGCGTGCTGGTCGAGGTCAAGGGCGGCGATGCCGAGCTCGCCCGCGGGCTGGCGATGCACGTCGCCGCGATGAACCCGCCGCACAACAAGCAGAGCGACGTGCCGGCCGACTTCATCGCCAAGGAAAAGGAGATCGAGCTGGCGAAGATGTCCGACAAGGATCGCGCCAAGCCGGCCGAGATCCTGGAGAAGATCATCGGCGGCAAGATCGCCAAGATCGTCAACGAGGTCAGCCTGTACGGCCAGCCCTACGTGCTCGATACCGACAAGAGCGTCGAGGCCGTGCTCAAGGGCGCGGGCGCCGAGGTCGTCGGCTTCCAGCGCCTGGCCGTCGGCGAAGGCATCGAGAAGGTGGTCGAGGACTACGCCGCCGAAGTGATGAAGCAGGCCGGCCTGGCCTGACCTCCCGCGTTCGCAGCCGTTGAACGAAGCCGCGCGAAAGCGCGGCTTTTTTCATGCGCGCCGATCCGGATTGCGCGTTCGCGGGAAGTACCTATCGAAGCAGCGGCAGCGTGACCACGAACCGGCTGCCCTGCCCGTGGCCGGCGCTGGTGGCGACCACGCTGCCGCCGTGGGCCTCGACCAGTTCGCGTACGACGGTCAGCCCGATGCCGAGGCCCACGCCGTTGAAGCCGATGGCGTGCCCGTCCTGTACGAACGGCTCGAACACGTCCGGCAGGGCTTCGGCGCTGATGCCGATCCCGCTGTCGGAGACGCTGATCGCCACGGTGTCGCCGAGCAGCGCGAGGGCGAGCCCGATCCGGCCGCCTTCGGGCGTGTACTTGGACGCATTGTCGAGCAGGTTGCCGAGTACCTGCACCAGGCGCACCGGGTCGCCGTCCACGGTGGCCGCACGCGAAGGCAGTTGCACGCCCAGGTGCTGCAGGCGCATGTCCATCGCCGGCCGGCAGGCGTCGATCGCCGCGTCGACGACCCCGGCCAGGTCCACGGTGCGGCGTTCGAGCCGCAGCTTGCCGGTGTTGGCGCGCGAGACGTCGAGCAGGTCGCTCACCACGCGCGCCATGTGCGTCACTTCGCGCTCGATGATCGCCTGCATCCGCGCCGGATCGCCGCCCTCGGACTGCGCGAGCATGGTCGAGGCGAGGCGGATAGAGGTCAGCGGATTGCGCAGTTCGTGGGCCATCATGGCCAGGAACTCCTTCTGCTGGCGCTGCAGGCGTTCTGCCGCGGCCTGCAGGTCCTGGGCGGTCAGCGCCGCCAGCACCAGCTGCTCGTTCGCCTCGCGCAGTTGCACATGCCACCGATCGTGCTCGGCCAGCGCCAGTTCGTACCGGGTCAGTGGCCGTCGCAATGCGGTCGGCGCCGGCGTCTCCGTTCGTTCCGGGCCGCCAGCGCCAAAGACGCAATTGCCCAGGCCGCGTCGCTTGGCGTCGTACATCGCGGTATCGGCGCAGTCGATCAGCGCATCCGCATCTTCGCCATGCTCGGGGTAGACGCTGATGCCGATACTCGCGGTCAGGCGCAGGACGTGCCCGCCGACGCGGTCGGGCACACCCAGCGCCGAGGTCAGTTTGTGGGCCACGTCGATGGCATCGGCAACCTGATCGACCTCGGTGAGCAGGATCAGGAACTCGTCGCCGCCATGGCGCGAGACGGTATCCACGTCGCGCACCGCGGCCGTGAGCCGGCGGGCGGCCAGCTTCAGTACCTCGTCGCCGGCCGCGTGCCCGAAGGTGTCGTTGATCTGCTTGAAGTGGTCGATGTCCAGGAACAGCACCGCCAGGCGGGTGCCGTGCCGGTTCGCGTGCGCGATGGCCTGCGCGAACCGGTCGAGCAGGAGCAGCCGGTTGGGCAGTTCGGTCAGGACATCGTGCCCCTGCGATCGCGACATCTCCTGCAGGGTTTCCTTGCACGTGTCGGCATCGACTTGCGCGGCGAGCGCCGAGCACAGCAACTGCTCGTTCGCCTCGACCAGTTCCGCCGCCCGACGGCTGTCGAGGCGGTTTTCCGCTTCGACCACCTGCTGCTGCAGGCGCACCAGGTCGGCGCGCGCCTGACCCGCCTGCTCCTGCAGTCGCCACAGATCCCGCGCGGCTTCCGCCGTTGCGGATCCATCCTGCTTGCCGGGCGCGGTCATCGTGGCGCCTAGCCGTCGTCGCCGGCGGCGGCCGACGGTACGCGCGGGTGCTTGCTGGTCGGCCTGCCGCCCAGCAGCCCCTCCTGCTCGGGCAGCGTCCCGCCGATGCGAAGGCCACCCTCGTCGATCGTGTACTCGCGCAGCTCGTCCGAGTGCCCGCTCGAACGCACCTTGACCACCGCCATCACCCGCCGCAGCCGGCTTTCCACCTCGATGTAGCGCTGCACGATGATCGCGTCGGTGAGGAACGCGGTGCCATAGGGGCTGAAGCGCAGGTCGGTGTAGCGATCCTCGAGCTCGGAGGTCATCAGCACCGTGAGGCCGGCGGCGGCGAGCGCGGCGACCATGCGCGAGAGGTTCTCGCGGAAGTCGTGGCGGAAGGTCGGCGCCACCGCGAGCTCGAACCCCGAGAGCGAATCGACGACCACGCGACTGGCCTTGCGCCGGCGCACCTCGTCCAGGATCAGCAGCACGATCTCGTCGATCGACAGGTCGGGCGCACGGGTGTCCACCAGGCCGACCTGGTCGGCCGCGATCAGGTCGGCCAGCTGTCGGTTGCGCAGGTGGTCCGGGCGCTGCTCGAACACAGCGATGACGCCCGCCTCGCCGGCGCGCACGCCCTCGGCCAAGAACGAGGCGGCGAGGATGCTCTTGCCCGAGCCCGAGGGCCCGGCCACCAGCAGCGAGTAGCCGCGGGGCAGGCCGCCGCCGAGCATCTCGTCCAGGCGCGGCACGCCCATCCGCAGGCGCACGTCGTCCCGTGCCGGAAGGTTGTCGATCGCGTCCACCGAAACCCGCGCCGGCGCGAACACCTTGATGCCGCTTTCCCCGATGCGGAAGGTGTGCAGCCCCGGCAGCGTCGGCTGTCCACGCATCTTCATGATCTCCATCTTGCGCACCATCGAGTTGCGCTCGACGCTCTGGCGCAGCCAGATCAGCCCGTCGGCGATGGTGAAGATCGGGTTGGGACCGGTCTCGGTGAAGTATTCGCCGATCAGGAAGGTCGTGGCCTGCCAGCTGGTCATCAGCATGCCGAGCTGCTGCACGAACTGCTGCAACTGGTTGTGCCCGGTGCCGGCGGATCCGCTGGCGAGCACCACGGAGCGGAACGAATCGACGAACACCAGCGCCGGCGCGTGCGTCTCCATCGCCTCGACGATGCGTTGCAGGACCCGGTCGAGATCGCCCGCACCGGTTTCCTCCGAAAGGTTGATCATGCGGATGGACTGGTTGATCGCGGCGCTGTCGAAGTACGCGAACTGCTGCTGGTAACGCAGCATCTTCAGCGGCGGCTCGCCGAGTACCGTGAAATACAGTGCCGGACGCTGCGGCGTCGCCAGCGCGAACATCATCTGGTGCGCCAGCGTGGTCTTGCCGCTGCCCGGGGGACCGGCGATGAGGTTGAACGAGTATTCCGGCAGGCCTCCGCCCAGCACGTCGTCCAGGCCCGGCACGCCGGTAGCCAGGCGGTTGATGGTGACAGAGGTCATGGCGATGGATCCTGGGCGGACGAGCCGCTGGTGGGGGAAGGTGGCGTCCACACGGCGTCGAGCAAGCGCAGGGTGAGCGAAGGACCGACCAGGCTGGTCAGGAGGGTGTGGAAGGCCTGCAGCAGGGCGACGCCGCCGGCCGCGGCCTCGGGGGGAGGCTGGCGCGCGATCGACGACTTCAGGGCCACGAGGTCCGGTGGCGCCTGCGGGTCTTCCTGCAGCGCGAGCCAGGAATGGGCCGCGGCGGCGAGATACAGGCTGCGCCTGTAGAGCGCAGCCACGCCACGCTGTCCGATGATCGGCGCCAGCGCGACATCGATCCGATCCCAGATCTCCCCGATCGCCTCTGCGATCCGCGCCGCGTCCGCACTCTCGCCGGCACGCTGCGCCACGGCAAGAGCGATCCTGTCATCCTGACTGTCCACGGAACCCCTCTGCCGACCGCGGAGGACGGCATCGACGCGATAGTACGCCTCCGGGTGTGAGGACAATGCGCCCGCTCCGCAGCTCCCGGGCCACCCATCGCTGCTGGTGTCGTCGCCATTCCGGCCAACGGCAGAGCGTGGCGCCGGGCCCCCAGCGGCCTCGCCCGGGGAAGGCGGCCGGCGTCGAGGCACCGGAATCGAGTGGGCGCTGATCGGCTGAACGACCGCGGCGCGCGGGCCGCCTGCGGGGAGTCCCCCCGGGCCTGCGCGCCCGCTACAGCTGCGCGACCATCGGCCGATAACGAAGGCGCCCACCCCCGCCTGCGCAACGCCCAGGCGGTCGGCCATACCCTCATGGAGCCCGCAGTTCGATGCACCCGGAGTTCGAAATCCTGCTCGACCGCTGCGGCGACCTGCCGAGCCCGCCGGGTGTGGCCTTGCGGGTCATCGCGCTTGCCCAGGATCCTGCCGCCCACCTGGCCGCCACCGCCGAGGTGATCAACCACGATCCCGCGCTCAGCGCCAGGATCCTGCGCATCGCCAACTCGCCGCTGTTCGCCAGCGCCACCAGGCGCCCGGCCGCGACGGTCTCGCGGGCGCTCGCCCTGCTCGGCCTGAACGCGGCGATCACTCTCGCGCTCGGGTTCTCGCTGGCGGCCGCGATGCGCGGAGGTGGCCAGGTCGCGGCGGCGCGGGAGCACTTCTGGCGCCGGAGCGTGCTGAGCGCCATGGCCAGCCGCCTGCTCGCCGAGCGGGCCGGGCTGGAGCAACTGGAAGAACTGATGCTCGGCGGCCTGCTGCAGGATATCGGGGCGCTGGCCCTGATGCAGGTCCTGCCGGACCGCTACGCCGAGATCGGCAACGTACCCGCCAGCATCCTGTCGCTGGAGCGCGAACGCGAACTGTTCGGCAGCGACCACGCCGAGGTCGGCGCCTGGCTGGCGGCGCGCTGGAACCTGCCCGCCTACCTGCAGCGGATCGTCGCCCGCCACGAATGCGGGCACTACGAGGGCGATCCCGAACTCGCATGCGTCGCGGGCTCCGGCCTGCTCGCGGACCTCTGGTTGCGGGCGGGCACCCCGGAGCAACTGCGGGCGATCGCCACCGAGCTGGAGCGTCGCACCGGGCTGACCGGGCTGGAGACCGCCCGCCTGCTCGAACGCATGTCGGCATCGGCACCGGAGCTGGAGGCCCTGTTCGAGGTGCGCCTGGAACATCCGCGCGAGCTTCGCGCGCTCCATGGCCGGGTGCAGGAACTGATGGTGGTGCGCAACCTGATCGAGATCCGCAACGCCGCCGACGCCAGGCGCGAGATCGACGTGCTCAAGGCCAGGACGCGCGACCTCTCCGAACAGGTGCGGCGCGACCCGCTCACCGGCGCCTACAACCGCCTGCAGCTGGAGGAGGTGCTGGAGCGCGAGTTCGAGGAAGCGCTGCGCCACGACCGGCCGCTGTCGATCGCCTTCATCGATCTCGACGACTTCAAGCGCATCAACGATCGCCACGGGCACCTGGTCGGCGACCAGGTGCTGCAGGAGTTCACCCGCTGCCTTGCCGCGCAGCTGCGGCAGAGCGACCTGCTCGCGCGCTACGGCGGCGAGGAATTCCTGATCGTGCTCGGCAATTGCGACGCCGCTGCGGCGCGCGTCACGCTCGAGCGGATCCTGGCGGAGATCTCGCGCACGCCGATGGCGCTGATCGACGGCGTTCCCCTGTACATCACCTTTTCCGCGGGACTGGCCTGCCAGGGCGGCAGCGACCAGTTCGCCAGTGCCGACGCGCTGCTGCGGGCGGCCGACGAGGCGCTCTACGGCGCCAAGCGCGATGGCCGCAACCAGGTCGCCACGCCCGGTGGTTGAACCGGGAAGGCGGCCCGACGCCGAACCGGCATCGACGGCGATGGGCTAGAATTCCCGCGCCCCCCAGCCCCGAGGTCCGGATGTCCCAGCTCGCCTATCGCCGCGTCCTGCTGAAGCTGTCCGGCGAGGCGCTGATGGGCGACGAGGACTACGGGATCGACCCGAAGGTCATCGGCCGGCTGGCGCGCGAGGTGATCGAGGCGCAGCAGGCGGGCGCCGAGATCGGCGTGGTGGTCGGTGGCGGCAACATCTTCCGCGGCGCGGGACTCGCGGCCGGCGGCATGGACCGGGTGACCGGCGACCAGATGGGCATGCTGGCCACGGTGATCAACGCGCTGGCGCTGCAGGACGCGCTGGAGAAGCTGGGCGCGCGCGCCCGGGTGATGAGCGCGATCAAGATCAACGACGTCTGCGAGGACTACATCCGCCGGCGCGCGATCCGCCATCTCGAGAAGGGCCGGATCGCGATCTTCGCCGCCGGCACCGGCAATCCGTTCTTCACCACCGATTCGGGCGCGGCGCTGCGCGCGATCGAGATCGGCGCCGACCTGCTGCTCAAGGCGACCAAGGTCGACGGCGTCTACGACAAGGATCCGAAGAAGCACACCGACGCGGTGCGCTTCGACTCGCTGAGCTACGACGAGGTGCTGTCGCGCGACCTGCAGGTGATGGACACCGCGGCGTTCGCGCTGTGCCGCGACAGCGACCTGCCGCTGCGCATCTTCGACATGGGCCAGCCGGGCGTGCTGCTGCGCATCCTCCAGGGCGAACCGATCGGCACCCTGGTACGCGGACGGGGCTGAAGCCCGCCATCCTCGCCCCGGCGGGGCTCACCGCTGCCGGCGCGACCGGGCCGCCCTGCGCCGCGACGCGTCCACGCCGTGCCACCGGACCCCGCCAGGGCGCCGCGACCGTGCCTGGTCGAACCCCGGCCCGGCCCGGGCGCAGCGATGCACCAGGCCTCGTCGATCCTGCGCGTCGCCGCGCCCTGCCCCGCACCGTCGACGTGCCGCACATCGCGGACGGACCAACGCACGCTCACGCGGGCGCCGCTTTCCCGCATCCCCGGACCGGTGGATGCGGGCTTTCGCTGCGGGAAAGCCGCCGCGGACGGCGCGTCCCGGCTCGTGCCGACGCCGCACCGCCTATAATCCCGCAGCTTAGCCCAGAGGATACCCGGAGCCGTCGATGCTCAACGAGATCAAGAAGGACGCCCAGACCCGCATGGCCAAGAGCGTCGAGGCGCTGCGCCACACCCTGGTGAAGATCCGCACCGGCCGCGCGTCGACCGCGCTGGTCGAGCACCTGAAGGTCAACTACTACGGCTCCGACATGCCGCTGAGCCAGGTGGCCAGCGTGGCGATCAGCGATGCGCGTTCGCTGACGATCACGCCATGGGAGAAGCAGATGGTCGGTCCGGTCGAGAAGGCGATCCTCGCCTCGGACCTCGGCCTGACCCCCACCACCGCCGGCACCACGATCCGCCTGAACCTGCCGGCGCTGACCGAGGAGCGCCGCAGGGAACTGTCGAAGGTGGTCCACGCCGAGGGCGAGGACGCCAAGGTGGCGATCCGCAACATCCGCCGCGACGCGATCCAGCAGGTCAAGGAACTGCTCAAGGAAAAGCAGATCTCCGAGGACGACGAGCGCCGTGGCGAGGACGAGATCCAGAAGATCACCGACAAGGCCATCAAGGACGTCGACGAGGTGGTCAAGGGCAAGGAACAGGAACTGATGGCGGTCTGACGAGAGCCGGGATTCGGGATTCGGGACCAGGGATTAGGGATCGGCCACGAGCCAGAAGTCCGAAAGAGGCCATGCCATTGACTGACGCCGCCGATTCGCGGGATTCCGCTTTTCCGAATCCCCAATCCCCCATCCCCAATCCCCTCGACGTACCGAGGCACGTCGCGATCATCATGGACGGCAACGGCCGCTGGGCCGCGCGGCGGCGCCGTCCGCGCGCGATCGGGCATCGCGCCGGGGCGCGCGCGGTCAACGTCTGCATCGATTTCTGCCTCGACCAGGGCATCCGCGCACTGACCCTGTTCGCCTTCTCCAGCGAGAACTGGGGCCGGCCCGAGGAGGAGGTCGGGGCGCTGATGAAGCTGTTCCTGGCGGCGCTCGACCGCGAGGTCGAGGAACTGCACCGGCGCGGCGTGCAGGTCCGCTTCATCGGCGACCGGACCCGTTTCCCCGCCGACATCCGGGCGCGGATGCAGGCCGCCGAGACGCTCACCCGCGACAACGCCCGGCTCACGCTCGCGATCGCCGCCAGCTACGGCGGGCGTCAGGACATCGCGGCGGCAGCGCGGGCGCTGGCCGAGGATGTCGCCGCCGGGCGCCTGCGCCCCGAGCAGATAGACGAAGCCGCGGTCGCCGCGCGCGTGGCCCTTGCCGACCTGCCCCCGCCGGACCTGTTCATCCGCACCGGCGGCGACTGCCGGATCAGCAACTTCCTGCTCTGGCAGCTGGCCTACACCGAACTCTGGTTCACGCAGACGCTCTGGCCGGACCTCGACGCGGCGACCCTGCACGCGGCGATCCGCGACTTCGGCGCCCGCGAGCGCCGCTACGGGCTGACCGGGGAGCAGGTCTCCGGCGTCCGATCCTCCATGCACGGGAGTGCCACGACTTGACCCGCACCCGCGTATTCGCCGCCCTGCTGATGGCGCCACTGGCGATCGCCGGGGTGCTGCTGCTGCCGACCCCGTGGCTGGTCGCGCTGGCGGCGATCGTGTTCCTCGCCGCGCTGTGGGAATGGTTCCGCCTCTCCGAGATCGGCGACACCCTGCAGCGCACCCTGCTGCTGCTGGCCAACCTGCTGCTGATGGCGGCCCTGGTCTGGGCCTCGCCCACCGACAGCGGCGGGTCTCTGGTGCTGTTCAAGCTGGTGAGCATGTTCGGCGTGGTCTGGTGGCTGGTGGCGGCGCTGTGGCTGCGCCGCTACGACTTCGCCTCCGACCACGACACCCACGCCCGGGTATTCAAGCTGGCCGCGGGCACGCTGGCGGTGGTGCCGGCCTGGTGTGCGCTGGCGGTGATCCACGCCGGGGATCCCGATCCCACCGCCTGGCGCCTGGTGCCACAGGGACACGTCTGGCTGCTGACCGCGCTGATGATCGTCTGGGCGACCGACACCGGAGCCTACTTCGCCGGCCGCAAGTTCGGCGGCAGGTGGTTCGGCGGTCGCCGGCTGGCGCCGCGGATCAGTCCCAACAAGACCATCGAGGGCCTCGCCGGCGGTGTCGTGGCGGGCGTGCTGGTGGCGCTGGCGATGGCGCCGCTGGCCGGCGCCGCACCCGGCGAACTGCCGCTGGTGGCGCTGGCGGCGGTGGCGACGGTCCTGTTCTCGGTGGTCGGCGACCTGTTCGAGAGCCTGCTCAAGCGCCATGTCGGGGTGAAGGATTCGGGGACGCTGATCCCGGGCCACGGCGGCGTGCTCGACCGGATCGACAGCGTGCTGGCCGCGCTTCCGGTCTTCGCCGTGGCGAAGATCTGGCTCGGATTCTGATGCAGCGCGTCGCAGTCCTAGGCGCGACCGGCTCGATCGGCGGCTCGGCGCTCGACGTCATCGCCCGTCATCCCGACACCCTGCGGGCCAGCGTGCTCGCGGCCGGGGGCAACGTGGCGGCGCTGGTCGCGCTGTGCGCCGCACACCGGCCCGCGCATGCCGTGGTCGCCGACCCGGCGGGCCTGGCGGCGCTGCGCGAGGGACTGCGCGTTGCGGGGCTTCCGACGCAGGCGCACGCGGGACCCGAGGCGCTGTCGGCGCTGGTCGCCGGCGATGCCTGCGACACCGTGGTCGCGGCCATCGTCGGCGCGGCGGGCCTCGACTCCACCCTCGCCGCCGCCCGCGCCGGCAAGCGCCTGCTGCTGGCGAACAAGGAATCGCTGGTGCTGGCCGGCGAACTGCTGATCGAGACCGCGCGCGCGGCCGGCGCGACCATCGTGCCGATCGACAGCGAGCACAACGCCATTTTCCAGTGCCTGCACGGGCGGGCGCCGGGGGCCGAGGTGCAACGCATCACCCTGACCGCCTCGGGCGGTCCGTTCCGCGGCCGCACGCGTGCGCAACTGGCGCGGATCAGTCCGCAGGAAGCGGTGGCGCATCCGAAGTGGTCGATGGGTCCGAAGATCTCGGTGGACTCGGCGACGCTGATGAACAAGGGCCTGGAGCTGATCGAGGCGCACCACCTGTTCGGCCTGCCCGACGACCGCCTGGACGTTCTGGTGCATCCGCAGAGCCTGGTCCATTCGCTGGTCCAGTTCGTCGACGGCTCGACCCTGGCCCAGCTCGGGCTCCCGGACATGCGCACCGCGCTGGCGGTGGGGCTGGGCTGGCCGGAGCGCATCGCCTCCGGGGTCGGCGGGCTCGACCTCGCCGCCCAGGGCCGGCTCGACTTCGAGCCGCCGGACCTCGACACCTTCCCCTGCCTGCGGCTCGCCCGGGAGGCGCTGCGCGTGGGCGGAACCGCGCCCGCTATCCTGAACGCTGTGAACGAGGTCGCGGTTTCAGCCTTTCTTCAGGGGCGGATCGGTTTCCTGTCCATTGCCGCGCTGGTCGAGGATGCCCTCGCGGCGATCGCGGCCGAACCGGCGTCGTCGCTGGCGGCGCTCGGCGATGCCGATGGCCGCGCCCGGCGCCATGCCGAACACGCCATTGCCACGGGTGCCCTGCGATGAACCGCCGCCATGACTGAGTTCCTCGGTTCCGCCTGGTGGCTGATCGTGAGCCTCGGCATCCTCGTGACCATCCACGAATTCGGCCATTTCTGGGTCGCCCGCCGCTGCGGGGTCCGGGTACTGCGCTTCTCGATCGGCTTCGGCGCCGCGCTGTGGAAGCGTTTCGCCAAGGACGGGACCGAATACCGGATCGCGGCGATCCCGCTCGGCGGCTACGTGAAGATGCTCGACGAGCGCGAGGCCGACGTGCCCGAGGCCGAGGCGGCGCAGGCCTTCAACCGCCAGTCGGTCTGGAAGCGGATCGCCATCGTCGCCGCCGGTCCCGCCGCCAACCTGGTCCTGTGCTACGCGCTGCTGTGGGCGATGTTCGTGATCGGACGGCCCGACTACGCCCCGGTGCTCGGTCCCTCGACCGGGATCGCCGCCGAATCCGGCCTGCGCGGCGAGGACCGCGTGCTGGCGGTGGGCGGGCGCGAGACCCCGACCTGGATGGAACTGCAGATGGCCCTGCTGCCGGCCGCGCTCGACCGCGCCGACGTGCCGCTGCGGGTGGCCGATGCCCAGGGCAACGAACGCCGGGTTTCGCTGCGCCTGTCGGCCTTGCCGAAGGACTTCGACCAGCGCCAGGTCATCCGCAGCATCGGCCTGATGCCGCGGCACTTCACCATTCCCGCCGATATCGGCCGGGTCCTGCCCGACGGCGCCGCATGGGGCACGCTGGCGGAGGGCGACCGGATCACCGCGATCGACGGCCGTCCGGTGGAGCGCTTCGAGGACATCGGCCCGCTGCTGCAGGCGCTGGGCGAACGCGGCGGCGACGCGATGATCGAGGTGACGCGCGACGGCGAGCGCCTGGCGTTCCCGCTGCGGCCGCGCGAGTTCACCGACGATCGTGGCAACCGGCGCTGGGTGCTGGGCATCGAGGCGCCGGCGAGCATCGAGCTGCCGCCCAAGGATGCGCTGCAGCAGTACGGTCCGGTCGCCGCGATTCCGGTGGCGGCGCGCGAGATCGGACATCTCACCGGACAGTTGCTCGGCATGGTCCAGCGCGCCTTCAGCGGCCGGCTGGCGCTGGAGAACACCGTGGCCGGGCCGCTGACCATCGCCCGGGCGACCAACGCCTACGCCAGCCAGGGCGTGGCCTGGTACCTGACGATCCTCGCCCTGCTGTCGCTGAGCATCGCCATCCTCAACCTGTTGCCGATCCCGCTCTTGGACGGCGGACACCTGTTGTATTACCTTATCGAGTTGGTCAAGGGCAGTCCGTTAAGCGAACGTGCGATGGCCGCCGGGCAGTATGTCGGCCTGGTCCTGTTGGCTAGCTTGATGGGCCTGGCGTTCTACAACGACATCCTGCAGCTGGTGCGCTGATGCCCCGCCCTCCGACCGCCGCTGCGTCAGCAGCGGAGCTCTTCCCCAATCCGGACCGATCGATGACGCGTATTCCTGCCCGCCACCTGCTTGCACTCGCCCTCGCGACGGCCATCGCTCCCGCCTGGGCCCAGCAGGCCGTCGATCCGCAGGCTGCGTTCGCGGTCCCGGAACCCGCCGCCGCGCCGCAGTTCGCACCCGGCGCCGGCAGTTTCACCGTCAGCGACATCCGCATCGACGGACTGCAGCGCATCGGCGCGGGCACCGTCTTCACCTACCTGCCGATCGAGCGCGGCGACACGATCAACCAGAACCGCATCGGCGAGGCGGTCCGCGCGCTCTATCGCACCGGGTTCTTCGAGGACATCCAGGTGGGCCGCCAGGGCGACATCCTGGTGATCACCGTCACCGAGCGTCCCGCGATCAACAAGCTGACCCTGACCGGCAACAAGGACATCAAGACCGAGGACCTGACCAAGGGCCTGGCCGACATCGGCCTGTCCGAGGGCGAGACCTTCGACCGGCTGGCGCTCGACCGGGTCACCCAGGAACTCACCCGCCAGTACAACAACCGCGGCAAGTACAACGTCGAGATCGTGCCGACCGTCTCGCGCCTGGACCGCAACCGGGTCGACGTCACCATCGCGGTCACCGAGGGCAAGGCGGCCAAGATCCGCCACATCAACCTGGTCGGCAACGAGGTCTTCGAGCAGGAGGAGCTGACCGACAGCTGGGAATCGGGCGAGAGCAACTGGCTGAGCTGGTACCGCCGCGACGACCAGTACTCCAAGGAAAAGCTCTCCGGCGACCTCGAGAAGCTGCACAACCACTACCTCGACCGCGGCTACGTCGATTTCAGCATCGACAGCACCCAGGTGTCGATCAGCCCCGACAAGCGCGACATGTACATCAGCGCCGGCCTCACCGAGGGCGAGATCTACACGGTGTCCTCGGTCGAGGTCACCGGCGACACGGTGCTGCCGAAGGAAGACATCGAGGCCCTAGTGCTGACGCGCGACGGCCAGGTCTTCTCGCGCGCGCTGCTCGAGCTGTCCTCGGACGCGATCACCGCGACCCTGGGCAACATCGGCTACGCGTTCGCGCAGGTCAACACGATCCCGGAAGTGGACCGCGAGAAGCGCACGGTCGGCGTCCAGCTGCAGGTCGTCCCCGGTCCGCGCGTGAACGTGCGCCGGCTCGTGTTCAAGGGCAACACCCGCACCTCCGACGAGGTGATGCGCCGCGAGATGCGCCAGTTCGAGGGCGCCTGGTATTCGCAGGCCGCGATCGACCGCTCCAAGGTCCGGCTGCAGCGGCTGGGCTACTTCGAATCGGGCAGCGTCAACGTCGAGACGCAGCCGGTCCCCGGCAGCAACGACGAGGTCGACGTGGTCTTCAGCGTGACCGAGACCACCTCGGGCAGCTTCGTGTTCGGCCTCGGCTATTCCCAGCTGGCCGGCCTGACCACCTCGGTCCAGCTGTCCCAGAACAACTTCCTCGGCAGCGGCAACCGGGTCTCGATCGAGGCGCAGCGCAACGTGTACCTGCAGCGCTACGCGTTCTCGTTCATGAACCCCTACTTCACCGATGACGGGTTGTCGCTCGGCTACAACCTGTGGTGGCGCGAGTTCGACAATTCCGAGTTCAACACCGCGCAGTACTCCTCGACCAACGCCGCGGGCCAGATGGTGCTGGGCCTGCCGATCACCGAGTCGGACACGATCTCGGCGCTGTTCGGCATCGACCGCAACCAGATCTTCGCCTTCCGCGGCTCGTCGCCGGAATCGATCGTGGACTACATCGATGCCGTGGGCAATCGCACGTTCCACGCCTGGCGCACGGAACTGGCATGGGCGCGCGACTCGCGCAACGACTACCTGCAGCCCACCCGCGGCACGTTGCAGCGGGTGTCGCTGGAAACCACCCTGCCCGGCTCGACGGTCGAGTACTACAAGCTCAACTACGAGTTCTCCAAGTACTGGCACATCAACCGCGCGCTGGTGCTCAACACCCGCTTCGAGATCGGCTACGGCGACAGCTACGGAGACGACACCTACCGGGTGTTCTGCCGCTCGCTCGGTGGCCAGCCGCTGCCCCCGCCCGGCAGCACCGCCCCCGACCCGGCCGACATTCCCGGTGGCGAAGAGTGCGCGGCTGGCAGTGTCTACGACAAGACCCTTGTCGCGAGCGGGTTGCCGTTCTTCGAGAACTTCTACGCCGGCGGCGCGCGCTCGGTGCGCGGCTTTCGCGACAACACCCTGGGCCCGCGCGAGGCGGCCTTCAACAGCAGCTACCTGCAGCCGATCGGCGGCTCGCTGAAGACGGTCGGTTCGCTGGAGATGTTCTTCCCCCAGCTGATCAAGTCGCCGGCGGCCCGCGTGTCCGCGTTCGTCGACGTCGGCAACGTCTTCCGCGATGTTGACGCGTTCGAGAGCAGCGAGCTGCGCGCCTCGGCCGGCATCGCGCTGATGTGGCGCGCGCCGGTCGGCCCGATCTCGATCAGCTACGCGTATCCGCTGCGCACCCAGGACGAGATCCGCGGCGAGAACGGCGCGCTGATCCAGCAGGGCGACGAGCTCGAGCGCCTGCAGTTCACCTTCGGCGGCGCGTTCTAGCCGCCTCCGGGTCGATGCCGCGCCACGATGTCCAGGTGTCCGCGGGGGAACTCGCCGAGCGCTTCGGCCTGTCCCTGCGCGGCGACGCGACCCGCCTGATCGACGGCGTCGGCACGCTCGCCGGTGCCGGCCCGACGCAGCTCTCGTTCCTCGCCAACCCGCGCTACCGTGCCCAGCTGGCCGGTTCGCGCGCAGGTCTGGTGGTCGTGCGTACGGGCGACGCCGACGCCCATGCCGGCGACGTGCTGGTCGCGGACGACCCCTATGTCGCCTACGCGCGCATCGCGGCGCTGTTCGAGCCGGTGCCGGCCACGGCGCCCGGCATCGATCCGACCGCGGTGGTGCATCCCGACGCGCACGTCGATCCGCTTGCCACGGTCGGTCCGCTCGCCTGCATCGGTGCGCGCAGCCTGATCGCCGCGGGCGCCAGCATCGGCCCCGGCTGCATGATCGGCGAGGACTGCGTGGTCGGTTCCGGCAGCAACCTGGTCGCGCGCGTCACCCTGGTCCGGCGCGTCGTGCTCGGCGAACGGGTGCTGGTGCATCCCGGCGCGGTGCTCGGCGCGGACGGGTTCGGGATCGCCCTGGATCGCAGCGGGAGCGAGCCGCACTGGATCAAGGTGCCGCAACTGGGCGGCGTGCGCGTCGGCGACGACTGCGAGATCGGCGCCAACACCACGATCGACCGCGGCGCGCTCGAGGACACGGTCCTGGAGCACGATGTCCGGCTCGACAACCAGATCCAGGTCGCCCACAACGTCCGCATCGGCGCGCACACCGCGATGGCCGGCTGCGTGGCCGTGGCCGGCAGCACCACGATCGGGCGATACTGCATGATCGGCGGCGCGGCGGGGATCGCCGGGCACCTCGAGATCTGCGACCGCGTGGTCGTGACCGCCATGACCCTGGTGACGCATTCGATCCGCGAGCCCGGGGAGTATTCTTCCGGCACCCCGTTGATGGACAGTCGCAGCTGGCGCAGGAACGCGGTCCGCTTCAAGCAGCTCGACGCGCTGGCCCGGCGCGTGGGGACGCCTCCAAAGGAAACCGAATGACACAGCAGGTCACGCTCCCCATCGACAGCATCGGCATCCGCGCCCTGCTGCCGCATCGCTACCCGTTCCTGCTGATCGATCGCGTGGTCGAGGCCGAGCCGGGCAAGCGCGTGCTCTGCTACAAGAACGTGAGCGGCAACGAGCCTTTCTTCCAGGGCCACTTCCCCGACCGCCCGGTGATGCCCGGGGTGATGGTGATCGAGGCGTTGGCGCAGGCCGGCGGCATCCTCACCCAGCTCACCCACGGAGGCGGCCTCGAAGGCCGGCTGTCGTACCTGGTGAAGGTGGACAACGCGAAGTTCTCGCGCATGGTGGTCCCGGGCGACCGGCTCGACCTGGAGGTCGAGATCAAGCGCGAGATCCGCAACATGACGATGTACGTCGGCACGGCCCGTGTCGACGGCGAGCAGGTGGCGTGCGCCGAGATCCTGTGCGCCGAGGTGCGCGGCTGACATGAGCCCGGCCGGGATCCACCCCAGCGCGTTCGTCGATCCGGGTGCCCGGATCGGGGAGGGGGTGTCGATCGGGGCGTTCACCTGCATCGGCCCGGACGTCGAGATCGGCGACGGCACGCAAATCGGGCCGCACTGCAGCGTGCACGGGCCGACCCGCATCGGCCGCGACAACCGCATCATCGGCCATGCCGCGATCGGCGGCGACCCGCAGGACAAGAAGTACCGCGGCGAGCGCGTCGAACTCGAGATCGGCGACCGCAACCTGGTCCGCGAATTCGTCACACTCAACCGCGGCACCGGCGAAGGCGGCAGCCGGACCCGGATCGGCGACGACAACTGGTTCCTCGCCTACACCCATGTCGCGCACGACTGCGTGGTCGGCAACCACTGCGTGTTCTCCAACAACGCCACCCTCGCCGGGCACGTCGTGGTCGGCGACCACGTGATCCTCAGCGGTTTCGCCGGCGTGCACCAGTTCTGCCGCATCGGCGCGCATGCGTTCATCGGCATGGGTGCGTTCGTCAACGGCGACGTGCCGCCGTTCCTGATGGTGGCGCAGGATGGCTACGGGCGCCCACGCGGGATCAACGCAGAAGGGCTGAAGCGGCGTGGCTTCGATGCCGGCCGTACCGCGGCGATCAAGCGTGCGTACCGGGCGGTCTACATCTCGGGCGCGAGCCTGGCCGAGGCCAAGGCGCAGCTGGTCGATCTGGCCAGGGACAGCGACGACGTGCGCGACTTCCTCGCCTTCATCGAGAGCGGTGAACGGCCGCTGCTGCGGTGATGTCCGGGACGGCAAGCCACGGATCCGGAGCCGACGCCGCCGATGGCGCCTCGCCCGTCGGAACCCACCCCGGTTTCGCGACCGTGGATCCCCCGATGCCCGGCGCGAACCGGCCGCTGCGCGTGGGACTGTGCGCCGGCGAGGCGTCGGGCGACCTGCTCGGTGCCGGCCTGGTCCAGCAGTTGCGTGCGCGCTTTCCCGGCGCCGAGTTCGCCGGCATCGGCGGCGCGGCGATGCGCGCGTCAGGCGTCGACACCTGGCATGACGCCTCGGAACTCGCGGTGATGGGCCTGAGCGAGGTGCTGCGGCACCTGCCCCGGCTGCTGTCGCTGCGCCGCGGCCTGCGCCGGCGCCTGCTCGAGTGGTGGCCCGACGTGTTCGTCGGCATCGACGCCCCGGACTTCAACCTGGGCCTGGAGCGCGCCCTGAAGCGGCGTGGCGTGCCCACCGTGCACTACGTCAGTCCGTCGGTCTGGGCCTGGCGCGAGGGACGCGCGGCGAAGATCGGGCGCAGCGCCGACCGCGTGCTGTGCCTGTTCCCGATGGAGCCGGCGATCTACGCCCGGCACGGCGTCGACGCGCGCTTCGTCGGCCACCCGATGGCCGACGCGATGCCGCTCAACCCGGACCGGCGCCGCGCCCGCGCCGAACTCGGCCTCGACGACGGGGCGCCGGTGCTCGCCGTACTGCCCGGATCGCGCCTGGGCGAGATCGAGCGGCTGGGTGCGATCTTCCTGGAGGCCGCCGGCCGCGTCGCCGACCGCCTGCCGGGGCTGCGCGTCGTGGTGCCCGCGGCGACGCCGGGCTGCGGCGAAGCGCTGCGCACGCTGCTGGCGGGGATGCCCGCCCCCCCGGGTGTCGTGCACCTGCTCGAGGGCCAGGCGCGCGAGGCGATGACCGCGGCGGACGTGGTGCTGCTGGCCTCGGGAACCGCCACCCTGGAGGCCATGCTCGCCAAGCGGCCGATGGTGGTGGGCTACCGCATCGCACCCAGCACCTACCGCATCGTGCGCGCGCTGGGCCTGCTCAAGGTCGACCGCTACGCGCTGCCCAACGTCCTCGCCGGCACCACCATCGCGCCCGAGCTGATGCAGGACGACTGCACGCCCGGGCGCCTGGCCGATGCGGTGCTCGCTTGGTTCGCCGACCCGGCCGCCGTCGCCGCGCTGGAACCGGTGTATCGCGACCTGCACCTGGCGCTGCGGCGCGACGCCTCCGCCTCCGCGGCGGACGCGGTCGCCGGCCTGATGGCACCGGCGCCATGATGCCGCTCGTCGCCGGCGTGGACGAGGCCGGACGCGGCCCGCTCGCCGGCCCGGTGGTGGTCGCCGCGGTCGTGTTCGACCCGGCGCGACCACGGATCAACGGGTTGGACGACTCCAAGCGGCTGGCCCCTGCGCGGCGCGAGCTCCTGTACGAACGCATCGTCGAGCGCGCGCTGGCGTACAGCGTGGTGTTCGTGGAGGTCGAGGAGATCGACCGGATCAACATCTTCCAGGCGACGATGGTGGGCATGCAGCGCGCGATCGCCGGCGTGGTCCACGTCGCCGGGTTGGCGCGCATCGACGGCAATGCCCTGCCGCGCGGACTGCCCTGTCCGGCCGAGGCACTGGTAGGCGGAGACGCGCGCGACCGCTCGATCATGGCGGCCTCGATCCTGGCCAAGGTCTCGCGCGACCGCGCCATGACGGCACTGCACGCCGAACACCCGCTCTACGGATTCGACGCGCACAAGGGCTATTGCACGCCCTACCACCTCAATGCATTGCGGACGCACGGGCCCTGCGCGCACCACCGCCGCAGCTTCGCACCGGTCGCGCAGGGTGCGCTGTTCTGATCCACGCCGCGGCCGCGCAGGCCCGACGCACGCCGCGGCGCTCACTCGAGCAGCAGCAATGCCTGTTCGAGCATGCGCGCAGGCGCGACATCGATGTCCAGGGCGAATACGTCGGCCTCCCCGCGCGGCGGCTCCAGCGCCGCGAACTGGCTGTCGAGCAGGCTGACCGGCATGTAGTGCCCGCTACGCTCGCGCATGCGCCGGGCGATGAGTTCGCGTTCGCCGTGCAGGAACAGGAAGCGCAGCGGCAGGCCGGCCTCCCGCAGCATGTCCCGGTGCCGGCGGCGCAGGCCGGAGAAGGCGAGCGACACGCGCTCGCCTGCGGCCAGCCGGCGCCGAAGCTCGTCGACGATGCGCTCCACCCAGGGCTGGCGCATGGCGTCGGTCAGCGCATGGCCGCTCGCCATGTGCGCCTTCGCCTCGGCGCTGTGGAAATCGTCGGCATCGAGGAAGCTGGCCGTCCAGGCCGCGGCCAGCGCGCGCGCGAGCGTGGTCTTGCCGCTGCCGGACACGCCCATCACCACCGCCACGCGCACGTCCCGGCTCATGCCACCTCCGAGTGGGTCGGGAGTTCCACGCGCACCGCATAGCGATGGCCGGCACGGATGGCCGCGATCCGTCCGTCCGCACACGGTTCGTCATCGACGTGGACCCGGGTGCGATCGACCCCGGTCACGCGCTCGATCAAGACGTCGAATTCGGCGCCACGGAAGCGGCGCAGTGCACGCGCGCGCGGCCAGTGCGCGGGCAGTTGCGGCGAGATCCGCAGGCCATCGCCGTCGCCGCGCAGTCCGAACAGCGATTCCACCAGGCAGCGGTACAGCCAGGCCGCGGTGCCGGTATTGAACAGCTGGCTGGACCGGCCCGCGGTACGCGGGTGCAGTCGCCAGGCGCCGCGATAGTAGTTGGGCACGAACACCGGCAACTGGTCGCGCTGCAGGCAATCGTGCGCATCGGGGCCGGAGAGCATCGCCCGCAGCGTGCGCCACGCGCGGTCGGACTCGCCCACCGCATACAGCGCGTGCAGCCAGAACGCGGCGGCATGGTTGTAGACCGCGCCGTTCTCGGCCGAGCCCGGGAACTTCTGGGTCAGGCGGCCCACGTCCTCGCGCATGCCGGTATACGGCGGGCCGAGCATCGCCACGCCCCAGGGCGACACCAGCTCCGCATCCACCGCGCCCAGCAGGCGTGCGCGCCGCGCCTCGTCGGCCGCGCCGCTGAGCATCGCCCAGCTCTGCGGATTGAGGTAGATGCGGCCTTCGGCGTCCGCGCGCACGCCGAACACCACGTCCTCGTCGGTGATGCCGCGTGCGTACCAGTCGCCATCCCACAGTTGCGCATTGACCGCGGCGTTGAATTCGGCGGCACCGTCGCGGAACAGCCTCGCCTGCGCCTGGCGACCCACGCGCCCGCAGATGTCCGCCCACAGCTGCAGTGCGTGCGCGCTGGCCAGCGACAGCCAGCCGGACACGCCCCGGCCCTTCCAGCCGACCATGTTCATCGGGTCGCACCAGTCGCCCTGCGCGATGTAGCTCAGGCCGCGGGCGTCGCGCTGGTCGAGCAGCCACTGCATCGCGCGGTCGATGCGCTCGGCCACGCTGCGCGCGGTGCCGTCGGCGCCCGCCACCGGCACGTCGAGCAACGCGTCGTCGCCGGTTTCGTCCAGGTACGCGCGCAGGCACACCGGCAGCCACACGCAATGGTCGGTGTGCGGCACCTGGTTGATGTACTTGAGCTCCGCGCCCTCGGCCAGCAGGATGCCGTCGGGCATCGCGCCGCTGGCCTCCTGCTGCGACAGCGCGTGCAGGAACGCGGCGCGCGACGTCTCCGGCCGCACATAAGCCATGCCCATGTGGTCCTGCAGGAAATTGCGCGTCTGCGGGTCGGTGGTCAGGCGGTTGGAATCGCCGTGGTAGTAGACCTGGCGCGGCAGCCAGTGGTTGGCGAAGTCGTCCAGCCACGGGTCGGGGGTTTCGATGCGGATGCAGCCGCTGCCCTGCTCCAGGTATTCGCGGGTGCCCGCGCCCGCATCGGCGAAGCCGCTCGCGGACAGGTAGCGTTCGCGCAGCGCGGCGATCCCGGCGTCGTCGCGCGCCGGCGCGAACAGGAAGCGGAACTCTTCCACGGCATCGGGCGCGAGCGCGATCCGGTACTGCAGCGCCGCCGTGGGCGTCTCGTACAGCGCATCGCCACAGGCCAGTTGCTCGTGCTGGGTGATCGACGAAGGCGCATGCAGCCCGCCCTCGCCTTCGAACGCGGCCTGGTTCGCTTCCCATGCATCCGGCATGCGCTCGTGCAACAGCACCGTGCGGTCGTTGAAATCGCGCTGGCGGAAGTAGTCGGCGACCTTCTGGTAGGGCGCGACGCTGTCGCAGACGATCCCTCCCAGGTCGGGCCGGTAGGCGCCCGACTGGTTCATCCACGACATGTAGCCGACCGGGAAGTACGGATACACGCTGAGGCGGCGCGCGCGCCCGGACACGTTGCGCACGCGCAGCGTCCACAGTTCGGCCACGTCGTCGGGCGGCAGCGACACGCCCAGCTCCACCTCGATCCCGTCGCAGCGCACGGTCCAGGCCACGTCGCCCTGGCCGACGTCGAACGCGAACCCGTCGGGCGCGCGGTTCACCGGCGCATGCGGCGCCGAGAACAGCCCGCCGCCTTCTTCGTCCCGGACGTAGCAGAAGCGCCCGGGATGGTGCGCGTAGTACGGCTGCTCCGGCTGCATGAAGGTCTTCGCCTCCAGCGTGGGCGCGTGCGCGTACTTCGCGGGCTCGGGCTGCATGAACTGCGCCGTGGCGTAGCCACGGACGTTGAGCTGCAGCAGCATCCGCCGGTTCCACAGGAAGGTCGACGCCTGTGGCATCGCCACCGGGCTGCGCAGGACGAAGCGCCGCCCCTGATCGCGGAATCCGTACAGGTCTTCGCTCATGCGGCCTGGTCCCGGCGCGCCCGCAGGTCGCGCTGCACGCTTTCGAGGGCGGTATCGTCGAGCGGATAGAAGTGCATCACGCCGGCCGCGAGCAGCGCGACGATGCCGGGAATCACCGTCAGCAGCAGCGCGATGCCCTGCTGCGATGCGTCGGACTGCGCCTCGTTGGCGACATAGCCCAGCGCCGCCAGCATCCAGGCGATCGCCGCCGTCGCCAGCGCGCCGCCGAGCTTCTGCGAGAACGTGGCCGCGGCGAACGTCATCGCGGTCGCGCGCCGCCCCGTCTTCCACTCGGTGTAGTCGGCGCAGTCGGCGTACATCGAGAACGCCAGCGGCGACTTCGGCCCCAGCAGCAGCCCGATCGCGGTGTTGATGCCGAACAGCAGCCAGATCGCGTCGGGCGGCACGAAATACATCGCGCAGCTCAGCACGCCCACGCCCGCCATCAGCCACATCATCAGCCGGCGCTTGTCGACGTAGCGGGTCATCACCGGCGTCAGCGCCGCGCCCACCGCAAGCGCCACCGAGTACACGCCCAGGAACGTGCCGGTGAGCTCCGGGCGCACCAGGTAGTACTTCATGTAGTACACCAGCGAACCGCTGCGCATCACGATCGTCACCATGATCACCAGCGCGAGCACGAACAGCACCAGCCACGGGCGGTTGTGCAGCAGGTCGGCCACGTCCTGCTTCACCGCGCTGCGCTGCAGCGGCGGCGGCGAGATGCGCTCGCGCGTGGTCAGGAACACGGTGGCGAAGGTGGCGGCGGCGATCACGCCGTACAGGCCGAGCGTGAGTTGCCAGCCCAGCGCCTCGTCGCCGCGGCCCAGCCAGCCGACCAGGTCGAGCGTCAGCCAGTTCACGACCGTGGTCCCGGTGAACGCGGCGATGAAGCGGAAGCTGATCAGGGTGGTGCGCTGCTGGCTGTCGGCGGTCATCACCCCGCTCAGCGCCGAATACGGCATCGCCAGCACGGTGTAGGCCAGCATCATCAGGGTGAAGGTGGCATAGGCCCACAGCAGCTTGCCGTCCGGGTCGAGGTCGGGCACGGTCCAGGTCAGCACGCCGCACACCGCAAGCGGCACCGCGCCGAACAGCAGGTAGGGGCGGAACCGGCCCCAGCGCGTGCGGGTGCGGTCGGCGAGCGCGCCCACCAGCGGATCGGTGATCGCGTCGACCACCTTGGTCACCAGCATCATGGTGCCGACCGCGGCCGCGGCCAGGCCCATCACGTCGGTGTAGAAGATCAGCAGGAAGGCGGAGATGTTCGCCCAGTACAGGTTGAAGCCGAAGTCGCCGAACCCGTAGCCGGCCTTTTCGCGCAGCGGCAGGACCTCGCCGACATGCCTGCCGCCCGCACGCTTCCTGGCCTGATCGTTGCCCATGCGCCTCCCCGGATGCTGCCCGCGCCCCGTCTGCGGGGGCGTTCCGCCGACATGGCGTGGTAGCGCTATCAGAGTGCCGGCAACGCCGGGCGAAGGCAAACCGCCAGGCGGGCGCCCGGGAGACCGGAGCACGCCATCGCCGGCACGAGGCGCCCTCCCCGCCACCCCGCCCGCGACCGGGCCCGCCGCCGCACTGTCAAGCCTTGTCCGGACCCGCCGCGGCACCTACCCTGCTGGGGGCCTGACCGACCCGGCCACGATGTCCTCCCGCTTCGTCCACCTCCACGTCCACAGCGAATATTCGCTGGCCGACTCGACGATCCGCATCCCGGATCTCGTGAAGCGCTGCGCCGAGCTCGGCCAGCCTTCGGTCGCGGTCACCGACCGCAACAACCTGTTTTCCCTGGTGAAGTTCTACCGGGCCGCGGAGGGCGCGGGGCTCAAGCCGATCGCCGGCGCCGACGTGCTGGTGGCCGACGGCGATGCGCCCGCCTGGCTGCTGACCCTGCTGGTCCGCGACCACGCCGGTTACCTGTCGCTGTCGCGGCTGCTCACGCGCGCCTGGACCCAGGGCCATCGCCACGACGGCGTGGTGGTGCGGCCGGACTGGCTGGCGGACGACGCCCGCGGCCTGTTCGCCCTGGCCGGCCGCCACAGCAACGCCGGCCAGCTGCTGGCCGGGGGGCGGGAGGATCTCGCGGGAGGCGCGCTCGGCGACCTGCAGCGCGTCTACGGCGAACACTGCTTCCTCGAACTGACGCGCTGCGGGCTCGACGGCGAGCCCGCGTTCAACGCCTTCGCGCTGCGCGCCGCCACCTCGCGCGGAATCCCGGTGGTGGCGAGCAACGACGCGCGCTTCCTCGACGCCGGCGGTTTCGAGGCGCACGAGGCACGCGTGTGCATCGCCTCCGGCCGGGTGCTGGACGATCCCAAGCGGCCCAAGGACTACGCCCCCGGGCAATACCTCAAGTCCAGCGAGGAGATGACGGAACTGTTCGCGGACGTGCCCGACGCGATCGACAACACGCTTGCGCTCGCCCAGCGCTGCAACCTCGAGCTGCGCCTGGGCAAGTACTACCTGCCCGCGTTCCCGGTGCCGTCGGACGAGACCCTCGACAGCTGGATCCGCAGCCAGGCGCGCGATGGCCTCGCCGCGCGGCTGGACCGGCATCCGCTGGCGCCCGGGCATACGCGCGAGAGCTACGACGCGCGACTGGAACGCGAGCTCGACGTCATCATCTCGATGGGCTTCCCCGGCTACTTCCTGATCGTGGCCGACTTCATCAACTGGGCCAAGCAGCACGGCATTCCGGTGGGCCCTGGGCGCGGCTCCGGCGCGGGTTCGCTGGTGGCCTGGGCGCTGGGCATCACCGACCTCGACCCGCTGCCCTACGACCTGCTGTTCGAGCGCTTCCTCAACCCCGAACGCGTGTCGATGCCGGACTTCGACATCGACTTCTGCATGAACCGGCGCGACGAGGTGATCGACTACGTCGCCTCGAAGTACGGCCGCGACCGCGTCAGCCAGATCATCACCTACGGCACCATGGCCGCCAAGGCGGTGCTGCGCGACGCGGGCCGCGTGCTCGGCCATCCCTACGGATTCGTCGACGGGCTGTCGAAGCTGATCCCGCTGCAGCCGGCCGACCCGCTGTCGCTGGAGGACGCGATCGGCCGCAGCAAGCGCGCGCAGAAGGACAGTGCGTACGTGGTCTCGGAGTTCAAGGAGCGCTACGAGACCGAGGACGAGGTGCGCGACCTGGTGGACCTCGCGCTGCAACTGGAAGACCTCACCCGCAACGCCGGCAAGCACGCAGGCGGCGTGGTGATCGCGCCCTCGCCGCTGTCGGACTTCTGCCCGCTGTACGCCGAACACGACGAGGGCGGCCGCGGCCGCAACCCGGTCACACAGTTCGACATGAGCGACGTCGAGGCGGTGGGCCTGGTGAAGTTCGACTTCCTCGGCCTGCGCACGCTGACGATCATCGACTGGGCGGTGAAGGCGGTCAATCGACGGGATTCGGGATTCGGGATTGGGGATTCGGGAAGGCCGGTGCCTCGCTCTGCCGAATCCCATATCCCGAATCCCGAATCCCGGCCCCCACTCGACATTACCACCCTCCCCCTCGACGACAAGGCCACCTACGAGCTGTTCGCGCGCGGCGACACGGTGGCGGTGTTCCAGTTCGAATCGCGCGGCATGCGCGAGTTGCTCAAGCGCGCGAAGCCCGACACCTTCGAGGACATCATCGCGCTCGCGGCGCTGTTCCGGCCCGGCCCGCTGGGCAGCGGGATGGACAGGCAATGGTGCGACCGCAAGCACGGGAACGAGGACGTCAGCTACCCGCACCCGGCACTGGAACAGGTGCTGTCGCCGACCTACGGCGTGATCGTGTACCAGGAACAGGTGATGCAGATCGCCCAGGTGCTGGCCGGCTATTCGCTGGGCGGCGCCGACCTGCTGCGCCGTGCGATGGGCAAGAAGAAGCCCGAGGAGATGGCCAAGGAGCGCGCCAAGTTCGAGGCCGGCGCCGCCGCGAACGGCGTCGACGCGCGCACCGCGACCCAGATCTTCGACCTGATGGAGAAGTTCGCCGAGTACGGCTTCAACAAGTCGCACTCGGCAGCGTACGCGCTGGTCGCCTACCAGACGGCGTGGCTCAAGGTGCACCACCCGGCCGAGTTCATGGCCGCGGTGCTCTCGAGCGACATGGACAACACCGACAAGGTGGTCGGCTTCCTCAACGAAGCCAAGACGATGGGCCTGACGGTGATGCCGCCGGACGTCAATGCCTCGGGCTACATGTTCGAGGCCATCGATGGCGCGACGATCCGCTACGGCCTGGGCGCGGTGAAGGGCGTCGGCCGCGGCGCCTGCGAGGCGATCATCGACGCGCGCGGCGACGGCTACGCCGACCTCTACGACTTCTGCAAGCGGGTCGACGCCGGCCGGCTCAACCGGCGCACGCTCGAGGCGCTGATCCAGGCCGGCGCGCTCGACGCGCTCGCACCCAACCGCGCCTCGCTGATGCGTCAGCTGCCCGAGGTGCTCAAGGCCACCGACCAGATCGCGCGCAACCGCGCCGCCGGCATGTTCGACATGTTCGGCGGCGGCGGCGCGGCCGACCTGCACATCGAACTGCCCACCTGCGAGGAATGGCCGCTCAAGCAGAAGCTCGACGGCGAGCGCGATACCCTCGGCCACTACCTCAGCGGCCATCCGCTCGATCCCTACCGCGAAGAGCTGGCGAACCTGGTCGGACACGACCTCGGCCAGCTCGATGCGTTGTGGGCCGCGCGCTCGGAGTCGGAATCGCGCGGATGGCGGCCCGAGACCACGGTGGTGGTCGCCGGCCAGGTGCTGGCGATGCGCAAGCGCGGCGACTCGCAGGCGTTCGTGCTGATCGAGGACGGGCGCGGGCGCCTGGAGTGCGCGTTCTTCGCCGAGGACTACTTCAACAACGCCGCCCTGCTCACGCGCGACCGCATCCTTGTGATCGAGGGCGGGCTGCGCGAGGACGAGTTCAGCGGCGGTTTCTCGCTGCGCGCGCGCCGCTGCTGGGATTTCGAGCAGGTGTGCGCGCAGCACGCGCAGGGACTGGCGCTGAAGCTCGACCTGCGCGTGCCTGGATCGTTCGAGGGCGTCGAAAAACTGTTCGCGCAGCATCGGCCCGGCAGGACGCCGCTGCGCTACGAGTTGCTGCTGCCCGCCGGCGCCGCCGGCAAGCTCGATGTCAATGGCAGCCACGGGATCCGCGTCGCCGTGGACCTGCCGTCCACGTTGCGGGCGCTGCCGGGCGTGCGACAGGTGAGGCTGGCGCTGCAGCGGCCCTGGGTCGGCTGAGCGCGCGTGTCGCTCGCCGCACCCCGCGGGGCCGCCGGATTATGCCGTCCGGACGCCCGGGTACGGTCTCCGCAGGTCGGGTCGGCTAGACTTCGCGCTTTCCCGCAGCAGTCCCGGGCATGAATCCGAACTACCTCGACTTCGAGCAGCCGATCGCGGACCTCGAGGCCAAGATCCACGAGCTGCGCCAGGCCAGCAGCGGCCCGGCGGTGAACATCGACGCCGAAATCCACGCGCTGCAGGACAAGCTGCGCAAGCGCACCGCGCACATCTTCCGCGACCTCAGCTCCTGGCAGGTGTCGCAGCTGGCGCGGCACCCGATGCGTCCGTACACGCTCGACTACATCAAGGTGATGTGCGACGAGTTCGAAGAGCTGGCAGGCGACCGCGCCTATGCCGACGATCCGGCGATCGTCGGCGGCCTCGGCCGCATCGACGGGCGCCCGGTCGTGATCATCGGCCACCAGAAGGGTCGCGACACCAAGGCCAAGGTCCGCCGCAACTTCGGCATGCCGCGCCCCGAGGGCTACCGCAAGGCGCTGCGGCTGATGAAGCTGGCGGAACGCTTCTCGCTGCCGCTGCTGACCTTCATCGACACGCCCGGCGCGTACCCCGGCATCGGCGCCGAGGAACGCGGCCAGTCCGAGGCCATTGCCCGCAACCTGATGGAGATGGCCGAGCTGCGTACGCCGGTGATCTGTACCGTGATCGGCGAAGGAGGCTCGGGTGGCGCGCTGGCGATCGGCGTCGGCGACCGCACGGTCATGCTCGAATACAGCACCTATTCGGTGATCTCGCCCGAAGGCTGCGCCTCGATCCTGTGGAAGGACGCCGGCAAGGCCCGCGATGCCGCCGAGCAGCTGGGCCTGACCGCACGGCGCCTGCACGGGCTGGGACTGGTGGACAAGGTGGTGCGCGAGCCCATCGGCGGCGCCCATCGCAATCCGCGCCAGACCGCGATCCGGCTCAAGACCATCCTGATGAACGAGCTCGACGCGCTGCAGCAGGTGCCGGTCCCGGACCTGCTGGAGCGACGCTACCGGCGCCTGCGCGGCTACGGCGCGTACGAGAACGCCTGAGCCGGGACGCCGCGACAGATGAGTCCCGTCCTGCTGCTCTCGATCGCGCTGCAGATCGGCTGCGCGGTGCACGTGGTGCGCACCGGCCGGCCGCTGTACTGGGTGTTCATCCTGCTGATCGGTTCCTACCTCGCGGTTGCGATCTACCTGATCGCCGAGGTGCTGCCCGGCATGCGCCACCATCGCGCCGCGCGCAACCTGGCGCGCGGCGTGCAGCGCACGCTGGATCCCGGCCGCGGCCGGCGCGAGGCCAGCCGACGGCTCGATCTCGCCGACACGCTCGAGAACCGCCGCATGCTGGCCGAGCAGAGCCTGCAGGACGGCGACCATGCGCGGGCCGCCGAGCTCTACCAGGCCTCGCTCAACGGCCTGTACGCGACCGACCCGCACCTGATGCTCGGCCTGGCGCGGGCGCAGTTCGGGCTGAACCGTCCGGCCGAGGCACGGGCGACGCTCGAAGCGCTGATCGCGGCCAATCCAGACTTCCGCTCCAGCGACGGACACCTGCTGTACGCGCGCGCGGTCGAGGCGACCGGCGACATCGAAGCGGCCAGGCACGAATACGAGGCGCTGGTGCAGGGATATCCCGGCGAGGAAGCGCGCGCCCGCTACGCACTGCTGCTCGGTCGCGAAGGCGACGAGGCCGGCGCGCAGCGCCTGTTCCGGGAAATCCTCAAGCGCGCCGATGCGCTGCCGCGCTACTACCGCAACGAACAGCGCGAGTGGATCGACCTGGCGAAGCGGGCCCTGAAGTAGCCTGCGCCACTTCGCCTCGGCGGACGTCCGACATGCATCGCCGGCCGCGTCGCACGAACCGTCTCCTGCGATGGCGACCGCGGTCTTGCGCCCGGGGCATCGGCGATGTCCCGAGGGGCTGCGGGTCTAGAATCCTTCCTGTCCGCAACCGGCGGGCCTGCGGGGGAACCGACCATGATCATCAAGAAGCTCGACGTGCTTTCGGTGGGCAAGATCACCGGCATCATCGCCGCCGCGTTCGGCCTGCTCGCGGGGCTGCTCATGCTGGTGTTCGGCAGCCTGTTCGCGGGCATCCTCGGCAGCCAGGGCGAGTCCGGGGGACTGGCGGCGCTCGGCGGCGGCATCGTCGGCCTGATCGCGCTGCCGATCCTGTACGGCATCGCCGGCTTCATCGGCGGATTGATCCAGGCGGTGATCTACAACCTGGCGGCCGGCGTGATCGGCGGCATCCGCATCGAGACCGAGTGACTGCCGCGCCACCATTCCACGCGTCGTCGCCATGACGTTCGCGCTCGCGTGGCCGGCGGACGCTCCCGCCACGGCCCACGGCCCGCTGCTGGTGGGTTTCAGCGGCGGGCTCGATTCCACCACGCTGCTGCACCGGCTGGCACACGACCGCGCCTGGCGCGCGCACGGCCTGAGCGCGATCCACGTCCACCACGGGCTGCACGCCGGGGCCGATGCATGGGCCGCCCATTGCGCGCGGGTGTGCGCGCGGCTCGAGGTGCCGCTCGAGATCGTGCACGTGCGCGTCGACCACGACAGCGGCGAGGGCCTCGAGGCGGCAGCGCGTCGCGCACGCCACGCGGCATTCGCCGCCGGCCTCGGCAGCGGCGGGATCCTGGTACTGGCGCACCACCGCGACGACCAGGCGGAAACCTTCCTGCTGCGGGCGCTGCGCGCCTCGGGCGTCGGCGGGCTGGCCTCGATGCGCGCATGGCGCCGCTTCGGCGGCGGCTGGCTGTGGCGCCCGCTGCTCGATCTCCCGCGCCGGGCGCTGCATGAATACGCGCGCCTGCATGCCCTGGACTGGATCGAGGATCCCTCGAACCGCGACGAGTCGCACGACCGCAATTTCCTGCGCCGGCAGGTGATGCCGGCGCTGCAGGCGCGCTGGCCGCACGCCGATGCCGCGTTCGCCCGCGCCGCGGACCTGCAGCGCGAGGCATCCACGCTGCTGGGCGAGGCGGATGCGCAGGCGCTCGCGGCGGCGCGCTGCGTGGACCCGTGCTGCCTGCGGGTCACGGCGCTCGCGGCCCTGCCCGCGGCGAGGACGGCGCGCGTGCTGCGCCGCTGGGTGGACGGGAACGGGCTGCCGCCGCTGCCCGCGGAAGGCGTCGCCCAGGTGATGGGCCGGCTGCTCGCGCCGGCACCGGCGGATGCGGCCGCCTTCGCCTGGCACGGCGCGGTCATCCGCCGCTGGCGCGACCTGCTCTGGGCCGGCCGGGTGATGCCGGGTGCGCCCGACGCGCTCCGCATTCCCTGGGATGGCGCCGCTCCTCTGGCGTGGCCGGGCGGAGGCGAACTGGTGCTGGCGTCCGCGTCGCCGCGCATTGCGAGCTCCATGCCGGGAGATAACGCAACCACGGACCCGCCCGCCCCGCCCTTCGTCGCGCACGCGCGCACCGGCGGCGAACGCATCACCCTGCCGGGCCGCAGGCACTCGCACGCACTCAAGCACGTGCTGCAGGATCTCGGCGTACCGCCCTGGATCCGTGCGCGCATGCCGCTGCTGTCCGACCGCGACGGCACCCTGCTGGCCGCCGCCGATCTCGTCCATTCCGCACGTTTCGATGCCTGGCTGCGCGCGAGCGGCCGACGCCTGGTCTGGACAGGCTCGAGCAAGGCGTGACCACGTGCATGCGCCGCGCGGCGTGCACTGGCTTACACTTTGCGCATGGCCAAGAAGCCCGCCGCCGATCCCTCGCCCGTTGCCGACTTCGAGACTTCGCTGGACCAGCTCGAGCAGCTGGTCGAGAAGATGGAGCACGGCGAGATGAGCCTGGAGGAATCCCTCGCCGCCTACGAGCGCGGGGTGGGACTCTACCGGCGCTGCCAGCAGGCGCTCGAACAGGCGGAACTGCGCGTGCGCCTGCTCACCGATCCCGACGCTCCCGACAGGTCCGAGCCGTTCCCGGGCGCGGTCGATGGCGACGGCTGACCCTTCCCGCGCCGGGGCGATCGCAATCCAGCTGGACGATTGGCGCAAGCGCGCCGATGCCGCGCTCGCGGCCGCGCTCGACAGCGTCGCCGGCACCGAACCGGGGCTGCTCGCCGCGATGCGCCACGCGGTCCTGCTCGGCGGCAAGCGCATGCGGCCGCTGCTGGTGTACGCGGCAGGCCATGCCTGCGGCGCGCGCGAGGAGACGCTCGACGGACCGGCGGCGGCGGTCGAGCTGGTGCATGCCTATTCGCTGGTGCACGACGACCTGCCGGCGATGGACGACGACGCGCTGCGCCGCGGCCAACCGACCGTGCACGTGGCATTCGACGAGGCCACCGCGATCCTCGCCGGCGACGCGTTGCAGCCGCTGGCCTTCGCGGTGCTGGCCGCCACGCCCGTGAACGACACCCGGCGCGTCGCCCTGCTGGCCGAACTGGCCGACGCGGCCGGCGCGCGCGGCATGTGCGGCGGACAGGCGCTGGATGTCGCGGCGACGGGCACGGGCTCGGGTCGCGCGCGACATGCCGGCGGCCACGATCCGTCCCGGCCCGACGCCGGAGGCAATGCCGACGATCCGTCCAGGCGGCTCGGCTTCCTCGAACGCCTGCATGCGATGAAGACCGGCGCGCTGCTGCGCGCAGCGATCCGCCTGGGCGCGATCACCGCCGACGCCGCGGCGCCGACACGGCGCGCGCTCGACGATTTCGCCGAGGCGCTGGGCCTGGCCTTCCAGATCCGGGACGACCTGCTCGATGTCGAAGCCGACAGCGCCACCCTCGGCAAGACCGCCGGCAAGGACGCCGCCCAGGACAAGATCACCTTCCCCGCCCTGATCGGCGTGGACGCCTCGCGCGAACGCCTGCGCCAGCTTGCGGCGCGCATGACCGATGCGCTCGCCGCGCTGCCCGGCGACACGGCGCCCCTGGCGGAACTGGGGCGCCGGACGATCGAGCGTTCGTACTAGCCGGGCGGACCGAGCCTCGGGATCAGAGCAGCCGCAGCGTCAGCGGATAGCGGTAGTCCTCGCCGTTCCAGGCCTTGACCGCGGCGACGATGCTGCACACCAGCCACATCACCGCGAGCGCGGCGATCGCCACCAGCAGCATCAGGCCCGCCGGCAGGGTGACGATCAGGCCGATGCCGAGCGTCAGCACGGTGGCGCCCAGCAGCAGGAAGCCGACCGCGCAGATGCCGCAGGCGTACAGGAACATGCTCAGGTTGAAGTTGAACGCCTCGCGCGCGTGCTGCGCGGCGAACGGCGCATCGTCGCGCTTGAGCAGGTAGACCGCGCCCGCCGCGAGCATGCCCGCGAAACCGGCGGTCCAGCTGGTCAGCAGCGCCAGTACCAGCGCGGTGACGTGGGCACCGGCCGCCCACTGGCGATCGGCGAGATTGGCGTCCTCACGATGCAGCATCGCATTCATGGTCCTGCTCCCGCCGGAAACCGTCCGGCGCAGAACCATCATGCGCCCGCCCCCGGGGAACTCAACCCAACTGATGCCCTAGCGACCCGCTTCGCGAGCACGCGGGTCAGGCCGGCGCCGGCAGGCCCATCCGGTCGGTGGTGGAGATGCCGGCGCGGGAGATCGCGTGACCGGAGCCGCCGTGCGCCGGGAAAGGCCGCAATCGGAAAACGCACGAGGCGATGCAGGGTGGACCCGGACGGGCGTCGGCCGCATCCGGGTCCGGACACACCGCGGTTACTTGATCAGCCGGATCGCGAACGGATAGCGGTAGTCCTCGCCCTTGTTGGCGGCGAGGCCGGCGATGATGGCGAAGATGATGCAGACGATCCAGATCAGGAAGTTCAGCAGCGCGCCGATCAGGATCACCGACAGGATGATGCCGACGATGTAGCCGAACAGCAGCGTGATCTGGAAGTTCAGCGCTTCCTTGGACTGGCTGATCAGGAAACCCTTGTCCGTCTTGTCCTTGTTGATCAGCCACACCACCAGGGGCACGATGAAGCCGAGGATGATGCCCGACAGGTGCGTCAGCATCGCGACCGTGCGGTCGTCCTGGCTCGCGGTGTCGCCCGGGATGGGATTGAAATCGTTCATGTGTTTCCCCGAAGTTGTTGGAGCGCGGTTTACGCGCGCGGCTCCCTCCGCCGCGCGGCCGGGCCTAGCATACCGTCAATCGGCGCCGGCCACCGTCATCGCGCCGACCAGGATCGAGCCGGTGCGGATGTGCGAACGCGGGTCGACATCGCGACCCACGGCCTCGATGCCGAGGAACATCGCACGCAGGTTGCCTGCAACGGTGATCCCGTCCACCGCATGGGCGATCGCGCCATCTTCCACCCAGAAGCCGGCGGCACCGCGCGAATAGTCGCCGGTCACCGGGTTCACGCCCTGCCCCATCAGTTCGGTGACGACCAGGCCGCGACCCATGCCGCGCACCATCTCGTCGAAGCCGCCGGCGTTCGGCGAGAGCTCCAGGTTGTGCACGCCGCCGGCGTTGCCCGTGGTCTGCAATCCGAGCTTGCGCGCCGAGTAGCTGCCCAGCACGTAGCGCTGCAGCACCCCGCCCTCGACCAGCGAGGACGCACGCGTGGCCACGCCTTCGCTGTCCCAGGCGGCCGAGCGCAGGCCGCGTCGCAGGAACGGATCCTCGCGGATCGACAGCCATTCCGGGAACAGCCGCGTGCCCACGCTGTCGGGCAGGAAGCTCGCGCGCCGGTACAGCGCGCCACCGGAGACCGCGCCGAGCAGGTGCCCGACCAGCGAGCGCGCGACCTCGGCGCTGAACAGCACCGGGTAGGTCCCGGTCGCCAGCGGCCTGGGCTGCAGTCGCGCCACCGTGCGCTGCGCGGCGTGGCGCCCGATCGCGACCGGCGATTCGAGGTCGGCTTCCGCCAGCGCGTAGCTGTACCAGCCATCGCGCTGCATGTCGTCGCCCTGGCCGGCGATCAGTGCGCAGCCGATGCTGTGGTGGGTGTCGCGCTCGGCGCCGACGAATCCGTGCGAGTTGGCGTACACGCCCAGCGACGCGCTGCTGCTGGCCGAGCCGCCATCGGAGTTGGCGATGCGCGCGTCGGCGTCGCGGCCCGCCGCCTCGCAGGCGAGCGCAAGGTCGACCGCGCGGTCCGCGTCGAGCGCCCACGGGTGCCAGTCGTCGAAATCGGGCCAGCCACCGGGACCGGGACGCGCCATCAGTCCGGCATCGGCCAGCCCGGCCGCGGGATCGGCCTCGGTGAACTTCGCGATCGCGCAGGCCTGCGCCACGCTGGCGTCGAGGCTGGCATCGCGCAGGTCGGCGGTACTGGCGCTGCCCTTGCGCCGGCCGAAGTAGACGGTCACGCCGATGCCGCGGTCGCGGGTCGCCTCGACCGTCTCGACCTCGCCCATGCGCACGTTCACGCTCAGGCCGCGTTCTTCGGAGCACGAGACCTCGGCCTGGTCGGCACCCTGCGCGCTGCACGCCTCGAGCAGGCGCGCGGCCAGCGCCTGCAGGCGGTCGAGGCGTTCGAGGCTGTCGTCGGTGGCGGGCACGGCAACGCTGTTCAATGGCTTATCCTGATGCGATGAGAGGGAAGGACGAAGACACGGGCGAGTTCCTGTCGCCCAGCCGCAGCCAACAGCGCCGCGAGGCCCTGGACGTGCTGGCGCTGGCCACGCAGCTCGCGGAACTGGAACCGGGCCGGCTGGCGAAACTGCCGCTGCCCGAGCACCTGCGGCCGCACATCGCCGAAACGCGGCGCATCACCTCGCACATCGCGCGCAAACGCCAGCTGGCGTTCCTGGCCAAGCAGATGCGGCGCGAGGACGACGAGGTGCTCGACGCGATCCGCGATGCGCTCGACGCCGGTGGCGAGGCGGCGAAGCAGGAGACCGCGCTGCTGCACCGCGCCGAACGCTGGCGCGAGCGACTGCTCGACGAAGGCGACGCGGCGCTGGCGGAACTGCTGGAAGAATTCCCGCAGGCCGATCGCCAGCAGTTGCGGCAACTGGCGCGCAACGCGCTCGACGAACGCGCCCGCGACAAGCCGCCGCGCGCGTTCCGGGAGTTGTTCAGGCTCCTGCGCGAGACGCTCGCGCAGGAGCGGTGATTCGCCATTGGTGATTGGTGATTCGAAAAGGCGTGGGCGACTCGCCATCCGGCTGTTCCGAATCACGAACGAACAGTCACGAATCACGGCTCTCAAGCGCGCGTCCCGCCCACCGTGATCTGCGACACCAGCAGCGACGGCTGGCCGACGCCCACCGGCACGCTCTGGCCGTCCTTGCCGCAGGTGCCCACGCCCTCGTCGAGCGCGAGGTCGTCGCCGACCATGGTCACGCGCTGCATGGTTTCCGGGCCGTTGCCGATCAGGGTCGCGCCCTTCACCGGCGCGGTGATCCTGCCGTCCTCGATCAGGTAGGCCTCGGTGGCCGAGAACACGTACTTGCCGCTGGTGATGTCGACCTGGCCGCCGCCGAAGTTGACCGCGTACAGGCCCTTCTTCACCGAGCGGATCATCTCCTCGCGCGTGCGCGTGCCGGCGAGCATGTAGGTATTGGTCATGCGCGGCATCACCAGGTGGGCGAAGGATTCGCGGCGACCGTTGCCGGTTGCCGCCACGCCCATCAGCCGCGCGTTGAGCGTGTCCTGCATGTAGCCGGTGAGCACCCCGTCCTCGATCAGGGTGGTGCACTGGGTGGGCGTGCCCTCGTCGTCGATGTTGAGCGAGCCGCGGCGCGAGGCCAGCGTACCGTCGTCGACGATGGTCACGCCCGGCGCGGCCACCCGCTGGCCCATGCGTCCGGCGTAGGTGCTGGTGCCCTTGCGGTTGAAGTCGCCTTCCAGGCCGTGGCCCACCGCCTCGTGCAGCAGCACGCCGGGCCAGCCGCTGCCCAGCACCACGGGCATGTTGCCGGCGGGCGCGTCGATCGCCTCCAGGTTCACCAGCGCCTGGCGCAGGGCCTCGCGCGCGGTCGATTCCGGACGCCCGTCGCCGAGCAACTCCTCGTAGGTGTAGCGGCCGCCGTGGCCGGCATAGCCGCTCTCGCGGCGGCCGTCCTGCTCCACGATCACCTGCACGTTGAGCCGCACGAGCGGCCGCACGTCGCCGCCGAGCACGCCGTCGCTGCGCGCCACCAGCACCGTGTCGACGCCGCCCATCAGCCCGACCATCACCTGCTGCACCCGCGGATCGGCGGCGCGCAGCATGCGGTCGATGCGTTGCAGCGCCTCGACCTTGGCGGCGCTGCCCAGCGCATCCACCGGGTCGTGCGCCGGATACAGGCTGCGGCCCTGGCCCACCGCGAGCGCACGCGGCGCGCGCGAGTCGCCGTCGCGCGCGATCGCCCGCGCCGAGCGCGCGGCCTCCAGCAGCGCCTCGCCGTTGATGTCGTCGGAATAGGCGAAGCCCGTCTTCTCGCCGCTGATCGCGCGCACGCCGACGCCCTGCTCGATCGAATGCGCGCCATCCTTGACGATGCCGTCCTCCATGCTCCAGCTCTCGCGACGCGAATGCTGGAAATACAGGTCGCCGAAATCGATGCCGGGCCCGAGCAGGGTGCCGAACATGCGGTCGAGTTGCGAGGCGTCGAGCCCGGCGGGCAGCAGCAGGCGGGATTCGGCGACGGCGAGCGGGGTCTGGGCGTTGTTCATGCCGCGCAGTCTGGGGCCTGGCGCGAGGATCGCAAGCCCGTCGATCCCCGGGACGGCATCACTGCGCGCGCGGCGGCGCCGCTGAACGACGCGCCGCGGCCGCCTGCGGCGCATTGGCCGGCTCGACCACCTCGACCTGCGGATCCTTCCACGGCCCGGTCACGCGATACGTGCGCGCGCCCATCCCGCCCAGTGGCCGGCGCAGCATCGCGTTGGCGACGGCGCCGACCGCGGCGCCGACCGGCCCGCCGGCGATCGCACCCACGGCCGGCAGCAGGTTGCCGGTCTTCGGCAGCACCTCGATGGTCTGGTCGTGGGTCTGTGCACGCAGGTCGCTGCGGCCGCGCATGATGATTTCCGCGGCCGGTCCGTCGATCTGCATGTCGTCGCTGCGGGCGATGCCGGCGGCGAAGCGCACGCTGCCGCCGATGCGGTCGAAGCTGAAGCCCTTCGCGAAGAAGTCGCGGAAATCGAGCATCAGCCGCCGCGGCAACTGCGCGATGCTGAGCAGGCCGAGCACGCGGCCGGCGCCCGGCTCCACCTCCACCAGGCGCCCGTCCTTGATCGCCAGCGACAGTTCGCCCTGCATGGCGCCCAGCGCGAAATCGGCCGGGCTGCGCGGCCACTGCGCGGAGAAACGCAAGGTTCCCTCGCCGCCGTCGATGCTCGTGCCGAAGCCCAGGCCGGCCATCAGCTCGCCGAAGTCGCGACTGTCCGCGTCCACGCGCAGTTGCGTGCGCGCACTGGTGCCGCGTCCGGTCCAGCTGCCGCCGGCGTCGATGCGCTGCCGATCCGAGCGCGTCTGCAGGCGTTCGATTTCCAGCCCGCTGGCGGTGGCGCGGGTCTGCAGTTCCAGCCGGCCCAGGGCGAGCGTGCCGAAACGGAAATCGTCCACATCGATCCGCAACGGCGGGACCTTCGAAGGATCGAGGCTGTCGCCACTGGCCGGGCGCGGTGACGCCGGCGGATTCGCCGCTTCCGTTGCCGTTGCCGTTGCCGTCGCCGTGCGCCCCAGCGGCGTCGCGGACTGCCAGTGCAGGCGCGCGAAGCGGCCGCTGACCGGCACGGCCGACGCGCGCGGCAGCTGCAACGTCCCCGCCAGCGCGGCGCCCTCGAAGCGCACCTGGGTGCCGTCACCCGCCGGGCCCGCCAGCAGGCGGGTGTCGGCGAAATCCGCACCGAGCAGGCGCAGGCGCGCCGCGGTGATGTCGATGCCGCGCAACGGCATCGCACCATCGCCCCCCCCGCTGCCGGAGGCCAGGGTGGCCCAGGCCAGCGCATCCAGCACCGGCGCATGGCCGCTGGCCGCCAGGCCCGAAGCCGGCGGCGGCTGGGTCACGCGCGATGCCCCGAGCACGGCGCGTACGCCGGTGCCCGCCGGCGACGTGGTGGCGCGCAGCGCCAGCCGTCCACCGAGGTCGACGCTGAGTTCGCCATCGCCCAGCGGCAGCGTGGTCGCGATCGTGGTCGGCAGCGCCTCGGCCGCGGGTTTCGCCAGCGGTTCGGGCAGGTCCAGGGTGGTGCCGACCAGGTTCGAGCGCAGTTGCAGCCGCGCCGGCGCCGCGGCGCCCGCCTGCACGGCCCGCGGGATCGCCACGCCGACGCGCCACTGCGAGCGGCCACGCACGCGCGGTGCCAGCCAGTCGAGTTGCGGCGCGTGCTGCAGCAGGTCGTTCGCGGCCAGCACGCCATCGAGGTCGGCTTCGAATGCGGAAGCGGGGTCGCGCACGTGGCCCTGCCCGGCGCGCAGCGACAGCGTGCCCGGCCGCCCCTCGCGCACCGCCTTCAGGCTGCTGCCGTCGAAGCCATGGCGGTCGTAGGTGGCGCGACCGCGCACCTGGTCGAAGCCCAGCTTCCAGCGCGCGTCCGCCAGGCGCACGCCTTCCAGGTCCACCTCGCCGGCGATCGTCGGCCGCGCGCCGGCGCCGCGCAGCGGCAACGACATGGAGAACGTCGCCGCCACCGGGCCGCTCGCCGAGAGGCTGTCGAGCGTGTCCTCGATCCCGTTGCGCAGCGGGCTCCGGCGCAGCAGCGCGAGCAGGGCGCCGGCATCCCCGGCGGAGCGCGCACTGATCTCCAGCGGCGCCCGCCCGTAGTGCGCGAGCGCGGCCTGCACGCCCCGCACCTCGACCCCGGCCACGGCGCCGTCGCCGCGCACCGTGAAGCCGTCGTTGACGAAGTCGACCTCGCCGTCGAAGTCCTCGACCGCGGGCCAGTCGCGATGGAACTTCACCACCGCGCCCTGCAGCCGGGCATCGGCATGGAACAGCCCGGCGTGCTGCCGGTCGCGGCGCGTGCTGAAGGGCCAGTCGTCGAGATCGCCGCTGATCAGCGCGCGTCCCTCGCGCACGCGCCCGGCCACCAGTGCGTCGTCGAGCCAGCGCTCGGCCGCGTCGGGCATCACGTGGCGCACCCAGAAGCGCTTGGCCACGGTCACCTCGGCATCCTCGACCGCGGCCGCGATGTCGATGAACGGGCGGGTGCCGTCGTTCTGGAACCACATCCCGCCCTGCACGTCGGCGGCATAGCCCTCGCCGGCCACCCGCAGCGAGGGCGTGCCCACGCGCAGGCCCGCGCCCTCGCGCCAGCCCGCCACTTCCCCTCGCAGGGTGACGGTATGCGGCGGTCCGAACCCCGACGGCCAGTCGAAGCGCACCTTCGCCGCCGGATCCGGCTCGAAGCGGAAGCCCTGGGCATCGCCCGAGAACGCGCCGGCGAGCCCCGCGAACCCGGGCGTGTCGCCGACGCTGGCCATGCGCAGGGCCTCGACCCGCGCGTTCGCACGCAGGCGACCATCCGCACCGCGCTCGAACGCGATGTCGTGCAGGGTCGCGTCCGGCGCCGCGGCCAGCAGCCAGTTGCGCAGGCCCGGCTCCAGCCGGTCGCCGAGCGCGAGCACGGACAGAAGCGGGCCCGCATCGAGCCGTGCCGCACGCAGCGCGAACCGCTGCCCGCCCGCGACCGCGAGCCCGTCGAGCACCTGCGAGCCGCCATCGCCCGCAATGCGCAGCCGCGGCGCATCCACGCGCCAGCCCTGGTCCGCCAGTTGCCAGCGCGCCTTCGCCTCGAGCTGGCCGAAGCGCAGGCGCGGCGGCGCAAGACCCGCCGCCACCGGCGTCCCGGCCAGTTGCACGTCGGCCAGGGCGGCATCCACCGTCACCCGGCTGACCCGCCTGTTGCGCAGTTGCAGCCACAGTTGCGCGCTACCCGTGCCGGAGGCCACCCCGACACCGGCATGGCGCAGCAGCGGCGCCCAGGGCGCCAGTTCCGCCTCCATCGCGGCGGCGTGGACGCGTCCGTCGCCGCCGTGGCGGTCGAGGTCGATCGCCAGGTCCAGCGGCGCCGCCGCGGGATCGATCCAGGCCCGTGCCGCCGCCCGCACCCGGTCGCCGTCCACCTGCAGGCGCAGGTCGATCTTCGGCAGCGTGGTCTCGATGCCGAGCGCCGGCGCGGAGACCGTCAGCCGACCGCCGATCACCTGCAGTTCGCCGAGCGATTCGAGCGCCGCGAACGGGTCGCGCGCCGGCCGCTCGGAGCCCGGCAATCCGCGCACGTGCCAGCGGCCGTCGTCGCCGCGTTCCAGCTCCAGTTGCAGGCCGCGCAGGCGCAGCTCGGTGAACGAGCGCCCGGGCAGGAGGCCGGCGTACTGCGACACCAGGATTTCCGCCGCACCGATGCGCACCGTGTCGGCGCCTTTCCCGATGCGCAGGCCGTCCACGCGCAGCAGCGGCCCGCGCCGCGTCCATTCGGTCTCGAGCCGGTCGAACGCCACCGGCCGCCCGGCGCGCTCGCCAAGCCACGTGGCGACGCGATCCGGATGGCGCTCGGCCAGCGGCAGCAGCCGGCTCAGCGCGCCCACCGCCAGCGCGGTGAACACCAGCGTCAGCGCAACGGCGTACCACGCGCCACGGCGCGCGAGCCGCAGACGGCGGCGGAAGGGCGTGGTCACGGGCGTCGCGCCGTGCGCGACGCGGTGATTCGTGATTCGTGATTGGTGATTGGAAGAGCCTGCGTGCTTCTCCGAATCACGAATGACGAATCACGAATCACGGCCTTACAGCAAAACCACATCGAACTGTTCCTGCAGGTACTGCTCGTCGGACTGGAAGCGGATCGACTTGCCCAGGAACTCCTCGAGTTCCGCGACCGCCGGCGACTCCTCCTCGGTGATCCGCGCCACCACCTTGGGCGAGGCGATCACCAGCAGCCGCTCGGCCTCGAACTGGCGCACCGCGCGCACGATCTCGCGGAAGATCTCGTAGGTCACCGTTTCCGGCGTCTTCACCATGCCGCGGCCGCCGCACTCGTTGCAGGTCTCGCTGAGCTGGCGCTGCAGGCTGTCGACCGTGCGCTTGCGGGTCATTTCCACCAGGCCCAGCGGCGAGAAGTCGTAGACCGTGGTCTTGGCGTGGTCCTTGGCCAGCGACTTCTCGAGCGTGCGCAGCACCTGGCGGCGGTGTTCCTCGTCGACCATGTCGATGAAGTCGATGATGATGATCCCGCCCAGGTTGCGCAGCCGCAGTTGCCGCGCCACCGCCTGCGCGGCCTCGAGGTTGGTGCGGTACACCGTCTCCTCGAGGTTGCGCTGGCCGAGGAACGAGCCGGTGTTGACGTCGACCGTGGTCATCGCCTCGGTCTGGTCGATGACGAGATAGCCGCCGGACTTCAGCGGCACCTGCTTGTCTAGCGCGCGCTGGATCTCGTCCTCGACCCCGTAAAGGTCGAAGATCGGGCGGTTGCCGGTGTACAGCTCGATGCGCTCGGCCAGCACCGGCATGTACTTGGCGACGAACGCCTGCAGCCGGTCGAAGGTCTCGCGCGAATCCACCTTCACCTTCTCCACGTCCTTGCGGATCAGGTCGCGCACGGCGCGCAGCGGCAGGCTCAGGTCCTCGTAGATGCAGGTCTGCGCCGCGGCATCGCGCGAGCGACGGCCGATGATGTTCCAGACCCGCGACAGGTAGGCCAGGTCCTCGGCCAGCGCCTCGGCGGGCTGGCCCTCGGCATTGGTGCGCACGATGTAGCCCAGCTGCGCTTCGGGCAGGGACTGCTCGGCCACCAGGGCCTTGAGGCGGGCGCGCTCGGCCTCGTCCTCGATCCGCGCCGACACGCCGACCACCCGCGACTGCGGCAGCAGCACCAGGTAGCGCGACGGGATGCTCAGCTGCGTGGTCAGGCGCGCGCCCTTGCTGCCGATCGGATCCTTGACCACCTGCACGATCACTTCCTGGCCGTCGCGCAGCAATTCGGTGACCGGGCGGACCGGCTGCGGCACCGGCGGCAGGGCGCCGTCGTCCTCGGATTCGGGCTGGTTGGGGCGGATCACGTCGTTGGCGTGCAGGAACGCGGTGCGCTCGAGCCCGATCTCGACGAACGCCGCCTGCATTCCGGGCATCACCCGCTGCACCGTGCCCTTGTAGATGTTGCCGACCACGCCGCGGCGCCAGCCGCGCTCGATGTGCAGCTCCTGCAGCATGCCGTTCTCGACCACCGCCACGCGGGTCTCTCGCGGGGTGACGTTGACCAGGATTTCCTCGGACATCAGCGCGGCGCTCCCGTATCCGCTTGCGCATCATCCGTCGCCGCACGGGAAGGTTCCGGACCGAACCCGGTCGCGATCCCGAACGCCTTCAGCAGCATCGCCGTCTCGTGCAGCGGCAGGCCCATCACGCCCGAATAGCTGCCGTCGAGCCGGGTGACGAAACGTTCCGCGCCGCCCTGGATGGCATAGGCCCCGGCGCGGCCCATCGGCTCGCCGCTGGCGACGTAGCCCGCGATCTCATCATCCTCCAGGGTCGCGAAGGTCACCTGCGAGCGGCTCACCGCCTGCGCCTCACGCCCGCCCGAGACCAGGCTGACGGCCGAGACCACGTCGTGGGTGCGGCCCGAGAGCGCACGCAGCATGTCGGCCGCATCGCGCGCGTCGCGCGGCTTGCCGAACACCCGGTCGTCGAGCACCACCTCGGTATCCGCGCCCAGCACCACCGCCCCGGGTACCGCCACCATCGCCAGCAACCCCGCCCCCGCCTTCTCGCGGGCCACGCGGCGCACGTAGTCCTCCGGCGGCTCGCCGGGCGCGCGCTCTTCGGGAACGTCCACCTCGATCACGCCGAAGGGCACGCCCAGGCGCGCCAGGAGTTCGCGCCGGCGCGGGGATTGGGAAGCAAGATGCAACATGCGGCAAGGATACCCGCGGGGGCTCGCGCGCCGGCCGAACCCGGGCCGGTAACCCCGTTCAGGCTCACGGGCCGTTCACTAGATCCTGACGACCCTGCCCCCAGCCACTCCCGGAGTTCGACATGATCCGTCCCGCCGCCTCCCTCCTGTTCGCTTCCACCCTCGCCCTGGGTGCCCTCGTGATGACCACCGCCAACGCACAGACCCCCACCCCCGCCATCGCCCCGACCGACGGCACCCTGCTCTCGGTCTCGGCCCACGCCGAGGCCAGCCGCGTGCCCGACGTGGCCAGCCTGTCCACCGGCGTGGTCACCCAGGCGGCGGACGCCAACGCCGCGCTCAAGGCCAATTCCGCCGAGATGGCCAGGGTGGTCGCCGCGATCGAGGCCGCAGGCATCGCCGAGCGCGACGTGCAGACCAGCGGCATCAGCATCCAGCCGCAGTACCGCTACGCCGAGAACCAGCCGCCGGTGATCACCGGCTACCAGGCCAGCAACACGGTCAACATCAAGGTGCGCGACATCGCCAGGCTCGGCGACGTGCTCGACGCGCTGGTCGCCAGCGGCGCCAACCAGGTCAACGGCCCCAGCTTCGAGATCGACCAGCGCGAGGCCGCCTACGACGAAGCCCGCCAGTCCGCGCTGAAGCTGGCCCGGGCGCGCGCGGAGATGTACGCCGAGTCGCTGGGCCTGCGCGTGCGCCGGATCGTGAGCATCAGCGAAGGTGGCGGCTTCCAGCCGCCGATGCCGATGATGAAGTCGATGGACATGATGGAAGCGCGGGTGCAGTCCGCGCCGGTGTCGCCGGGCGAGACCACGCTCGGCGCCAACCTCGATGTCGTGTTCGAACTCGGGAGGTAAATCGACATGTCCAGGACACCCGACCGCCAGGAAAAGCGCTCCGGCTACCCCGAGGAGCAACCCTTCGACGGCGAGGACGCGCGCAAGACCGGCCCGCAGAAGAAGCCCGACCCCGACGAGGGCGGGCTGGACCGGCAGCCGGAGCAGGACGGGACGAACGAGGACGACGATTGATCGTCGATCGTTGACAGCCTGAGGGGTGATCGGAGGGCCGTAGGGGCCTACGCAATCATCGTGCCGCCACCTTGCCTGGCATCGGCCTGGCAGGGCTGCGACACGACCTCTTCCCCCAGCCCAGCGGGGTCCCCATCCCGGCATGGGGACCTTTCCGATGCCACCCACGCCAAATCCGACCGGGCGCCTTGCCCCCGACCGGCTGCTCCGCCGCCGGCGGCCTTGGCCACTGTCCACCGCAACATGCATGCCGATCGAGGCGACGGGTGCCGGTCTCCGGCATTCGCCCGCCGTCCGTCGACGCATCGCCGTGTTCGACTTCCGTCGCATTGCACGCGGGCTTCCCGCGGGCGTAGCGTGGAGTCGCAGTCGGGTCACGCGCCAGCGCGGGCAGGCTCCACCGGAATCGACCCCGGACCGTCCACTGACGCGTTCGCAGCCACACGGGCGGCCGCAACGGCCGCCGGCAACAGCGGAGGTGGGCCATGGTGTTGCAGCAGACGCATTCCGTTCCCCGCAAGGCGCAGCCGTCGCGCCTCGACTTCAACCGCATCCTCGGGCTCAGCAGCACGCTGGCGCTGAACGTGCTGGCCCTGTCGTTCCTGCTGATGCCGATGACCATGCCGTCGATTCCAGCGGTCGTGGATCCACCGCCGGGACTGATCGTGGTCGACATCGTCCCGATCAGGCCGGTCACGCCGCCACCGCCGGTGGTGAAGATCGTCGAACCGACGCCACGACCGCAGCCAGCGATACGCGAGACGGTGGAACCAGCACCGACGATCGATGTGCCCGTGCTGGTCGACCAGGGCATCGTCGTGCCCGAGACCGTGGTGGACGCGGCGCCGGCGAACGACGCGCCGCCCACGATCGAGCCATCCGGACCGGTGCTGGGCATGCAACTGCAATACGAGAGTGCGCCTTCGCCGACGTACCCGCGCGCGGCGATCCAGCGCAACCTCGAAGGCACGGTGCTGTTGCGCGTGCTGGTGGGCACCGATGGCAGCCCGCTCGAAGTCGGCATCGAACGCAGCAGCGGCCATGGCGTGCTGGATCGCGAGGCGGTGCGCCACGTGCAGCGCAACTGGCGTTTCCGCCCGGCGACACGCGACGGGCAGGCGGTGCAGGCCGTCGGCCTCGTGCCGATCGAGTTCAAGCTCGGTCGCGGTTGACTGTCGTCGCTGCAGGAACGCCCGCCCTCGCGCAGGCGTTCCTGGTCGCGTAGGGCCGGCCCGGACCCGCCAGTGCGCCCCTCCCCGAACCCGGGGCGGGAGCGATTGCCCCCGTGCGGCAGCGACGTCGCCGCATTCAGGCGCGGTGGTAGGGATGGTTCGCCAGCAGCGCTGCAGCGCGGTACAACTGCTCGGCCAGCACCAGCCGCACCAGCATGTGCGGCAGGGTCAGGGGGCCGAGCGACCACTGTTCGTCGGCGTGCGCCAGCACCTCGGGCGCGTGGCCCTCGGGACCGCCGATCAGGAAGGCCAGGTCGCGCCCCTGTCCGCGCCAGTGTTCCAGGCGCTGGGCGAGCTGTTCGGAGGAATGCATCCGGCCACGCCCGTCGAGCGCGACCACGTGCGTGTTCTTCGGCAGCGCCGCGAGGACGCGGGCGCCCTCGTCCTGCATCGCGCGCACCGTGTCCCGGCCCTTGCCGCGCACACCGGGTTCGACTTCCACCAGCTCCAGCGGCAGCCAGTGCGAGAGCCGCTTGCGGTATTCCCCGAACCCCTCCGCCACCCAGCCGGGCGCGCGTTCGCCGACGGCGACCAGGCGCGCCTTCACTGCGCTAGGACGATCGAGGACGCGATTGCCGGGAATCCGGCCAGCGGGGCGTGTTCGTCGCGGGCGAGGCCGCCGCAAATCGCCGCAGGCCGATCATCCACGAGCAGGAGGTCGAAATCGCGGCACCCGGACAAGGTCGCTGCCGTGCCTCAGCCGCGGTCGTCGTCGGGCGCGTCGGCGGGGAGTTCGGGCGGCTGGTCGCCGACCGTCCACAGGCGCTCGAGCGCGTAGAACTCGCGCACGCGCGGCAGCATGACATGGACCACCACGTCGCCGAGGTCGACCAGCACCCACTCGGCCTCGCGCTCGCCTTCGACGCCCAGCGGCTGGCAGTCGAGCTGCTTGGCCTTGCGCACCACCTCGTCGGCGATCGACTTCACGTGCCGGGTCGAAGTGCCCGAAGCGATCACCAGGTAGTCGCAGACGCTGGTCTTGCCGCGCACGTCGATCTCGGTGACGTCCTTCGCCTTGAGTTCGTCGACCGCGCCGTGGATCGACCTGAGCAGCACATCGGCCGGCGGCGGCGGGTTGGGGAGGCGGGTCTTGATGACGTGGGCGGAACTGGTCAAGGGCAAAGGCTCGGGCGGCTGCGGCGCGATTATAGCGAAGCCGGCGTCGCGGCCCCGTTCAGGCCGTACAGGCGGTGGCGGACGATGTAGTCGGCGACCACGCCGGGCACCAGATCGTGCCAGGGCCCACCGCCGGCGATGCGGTGGCGCACTTCGGTCGCCGAGCCGGGATGCAGGGGCTGCTGCAGGCGCAGCAGGCGGCCTGCGGGCGACCCGCGCAGCGCGGTCGCCGAGTCGACCCAGCGCCCGGCGGTGGCCTCGGCGAGTACCGGCGGCAGGCGCAGGTCGAGGGCGCTCCCGGAGCGCTCGGCGACGACCAGATGCGCGAGCCCGAACAACGCGGTCCATTCGCGCCAGGTCGGCAGGCCGAGCAGGCTGTCGGCGCCGATCAGCAGCGCGACCGGGACCGCATCGCCGTACTCGGCCCGGACGGCGCGCAGGGTATCGACGCTGTAGCTCGGCCCGTCGCGGTCGAGTTCGCGCAGATCGACCTGCAGCCCCGGCTCGCCGTCGATGGCCAGCGCCAGCATCCGCGCGCGATGGGCGGCGTCCGCGCCCGGAGGCGCGCGGTGCGGTGGATCGGCCGCGGGCATCATCCGGATGGTGCAGCCGAGCGCGTCGCGCGCATGGCGTGCGATGGCGAGGTGGCCCAGATGCACCGGATCGAAGGTGCCGCCGTAGAAGACGAGCAGGGAATCGGGAGCAGGGAATCGGGAAGGGAGGGAAGCATCGGGCGACACGTCCGGCACTGCCTGCTTTCCATTCCCCATTCCCGATCCCCCATTCGCGGCCGTCACGCCAGCAGCGCCGTCGCCTTCGGTTCGGCGACCGCCACCAGCAACCGCTCCAGCGCCAGCCAGGCGTCGACCGGCTCTTCGCCCGGGCGCACCCGGCCCTTGGCGATGCGGTCGACACCGCCGGCCATCGCCACGAAACGTTCCCAGTGCGGCGCTGGATGCCGCGACAGCGCGCGCCGGTACACCGCCTGCTTCGAATCCCACACCCGCTGCGCCTTGAACTCGGCGGCGAGGTTGCCGCCGCGGGCCTGCACGCGCGCCAGCGCGGCGACGCGGTTGAGCTCCATCGCCACCATGCCCATCAGCGCCGGCACCGCCTCGCCCTCGCCGCGCAGGCCGGCGAGGATGCGCGAAGCCTGCGCCGCCTGCCCGTTCAGCGCGGCATCGACCAGGCGGAACACGTCGAAGCGCGCGGCATCGGCGACCAGCGCCTCCATGCGCGCGGCATCGAGCGACGCGCCGTCGGCCAGCAGCACGAGCTTGTCGACTTCCTGGGCCGCGGCCAGCAGGTTGCCCTGCACGCGTTCGGCCAGGCGCTGCACCGCGCCACGGTCGGCACGCACGCCGCGCTGGCGCAGGCGTGCCTCGAGCCAGCCTTCGAGTTCGTGCGGCCGCACCTGCGGCGCGTGGATGAAGTGCCCGCACCTGGCGATCGCCTCGCTCCACTTGCCGCCGTGCTGCCGGCTCCAGTCGCCGGCGGTGACCAGGAGCACGATGTCGCCGGGCGGCTGTGCGCAGTAGCCGGCCACGACGTCCGCGCCCTCCTTGCCTGGCTTGCCGGTCGGCAGGCGCAGTTCGACCAGCCGCTGCGCCGAGAACAGGCTGGGCGAGCGGAAGCTGGCGTCGAGCGTGTTCCAGTCGAAATCGCGGCCGTCGGCGTCGAACACCTCGCGCTCGCCGAAGCCGGTCTCGCGGGCACGGGCTCGGATCTGGTCCGCGGCTTCCAGCACCAGCAGCGGTTCCGGGCCGGCGACGAGGTAGACGGGTCGCAGAGGCTCGGCGGCGAGCTGTGCGGCGAGGCGGTCGGGCTTCAGTTCCATCCGCCCGGGCGGCTCATTGCGCGGCTTCCCGGAGCTCGCGCGTGGCCGCGTCGATGCGGCGCAGGATCGAGGCGCTCATCTCGTTCTCCAGCTCACGGGCCAGCAGTTCGCGTTCGGAGTCCGAGCCGGTCAGGTCGGTCGGAACGCGGATGTAGTCGCGCGACAGTTCCACCGCCTGCTGCGGCACGAGCTCGTCGCCGTTGGCGTCGACCAGCGCGAACACCACCGCATAGCGCAACGTGTACTCCTGTGCGCGACCGAACTGGTCGATGCTCAGCGGGGTCGAGGCCCAGCGCTCGGAACGGATCGCGAGAGTGGCCAGCCGGCCCTTGGTCCCGGGTTCGACCACCTGCGCGCCGGCGCGTTCCAGCGCACGCGCCAGCGATTGCGCAAGCGGGCTGTAGGGATCGCGCGCGGTGATGCGCACCTGGCCCATGTCGTCCGGCAGCACCAGGGCGTCGCGCAGGTGGAAACCGCAGGCCGACAGGCCGAGGGCGAGCAGGATGGCGAGCAGGAGGGTCCGGATCATCGGCGAAGTCTGGCGGAGGCCGCTGGTGCCGGCAAGCGCGGCGGCAAGGTGCGTTCAGCCGGCGACGACATTGACGATCTTGCCCGGGACCACGATCAGCTTGCGCACCGCCAGCCCCGACAGGAAGGCCTGCACGTTGGGCTCGGCCAGCGCCGCGGCCTCGACCGCCTCGCGCGGCGCGTCGACCGGCACCTCGATGGTGCCGCGCAACTTGCCGTTGACCTGCACCGCCAGGGTCACCGCGTCGCGGACCAGGGCGGCGGGATCGGCCCGCGGAAACGGCACGTCCTCGAGCAGGGTCTCGGCATGGCCCAGCGCCTGCCACAGCGCGTGGCTGGCGTGCGGGGTGATCGGGTTGAGCAGCAGCACCATCGCTTCCAGGCATTCCTGGCGCAGCGCCTGGCCGTTGCCGGCGTCGGCCGGCGCCGCGCCTGCCGCAGGGTCGAACTTCGCCACCGCGTTGAGCAGTTCCATCACCGCCGCGATCGCGGTGTTGAAGCCGTGTCGGCGACCGTAGTCGTCGCCGACCTTCTGGATCGTTTCGTGCAGCTGGCGGCGCAGCGCCTTCTGCGCCGGCGTCGCGGCGGCCTGGTCGAACGCGGCGGCCACGCCACCCGCGGCATGCCGCTGCACCTGCGCCCACAACCGCCGCAGGAAGCGCGACATGCCCTCCACGCCCGCCTCGTTCCATTCCAGCGACTGGTCGGGCGGCGCGGCGAACATCGAGAACAGGCGCACGGTGTCGGCGCCGTAGCGCGCGATCATCGCCTGCGGATCGACGCCGTTGTTCTTCGACTTGGACATCTTCTCGACGCCGCCGATCATCACCGGATGGCCGTCGGCCCTGAGCGTCGCCCCGGCGATCCGCCCCTTCTCGTCGCGCACCACCTCGACGTCGGCGGGGTTGATCCACTCCTTCGAGCCGTCGACGTGTTCGCGATAGTAGGTCTCGGCGATCACCATGCCCTGGGTGAGCAGGCGCGTGGCCGGCTCGTCGCCGTCCACAAGGCCTTCGTCGCGCAGCAGGCGGTGGTAGAAGCGGAAGTACAGCAGGTGCAGGATGGCGTGTTCGATGCCGCCGATGTACTGGTCCACCGGCGCCCAGTACTTCGCCCGGTCGTCGACCATGTCGGCCGCGCCCGGCGAGGTGTAGCGCGCGTAGTACCAGCTCGACTCCATGAAGGTGTCGAAGGTGTCGGTCTCGCGCTCGGCCGCGGCGCCGCACTGCGGACAGGTGGTCTTGCGCCACTGCGGATCCGACTTGATCGGCGAATGCACCACGCCCGGGTTGGCGAAGGCGTCGGCCACGTCCTCGGGCAGCACCACCGGCAACTGGTCCTCCGGCACCGGCACCGCGCCGCAGGCGTCGCAGTAGATCACCGGGATCGGACACCCCCAGTAGCGCTGGCGGCTCACGCCCCAGTCGCGCAGGCGGAAGTTGACCTTGCGACGGCCCGTGCCCTCGGCTTCGACCCGCTGCGCCAGCGCGGCGAAGGCGGCGTCGTAGTCCAGCCCGTTGTACTCGCCCGAATTGATCAGGAATCCGCGCTCGGTGTACGCGCCACGCTGCTCGAGGCCGTCCAGGTAGTCGCGCACCACGGCCACCGCGGCCGAGGTCTCGTAGGCGTCCACCGAACCGCCGGCCAGGGCGGCCTGGAACGGGTCGGCGTCGTGGGCGACGTCGCCGATGACTTCCGCCAGGGCGTCGCGCACGCCGGGCGGCACGATCACCGGACGGACCGGCAGCCCATGGCTCCTGGCGAACTCCCAGTCGCGCTGGTCGTGCGCCGGCACCGCCATCACCGCGCCGGTGCCGTAGCCCATCAGCACGAAGTTGGCGACGTAGATCGGCAGGTCCTCGCCGGTGAGCGGGTGGATCGCCCACTGGCCGGTGGCCATGCCGCGCTTGTCCTGTGCCTCGAGTTCGGCCTCGGACACGCCGCCCCGCCTGAGCTCGTCGAGGAATGCCGCGAGTTCGGGATTGCCGCGCGCGGCCTTGACCGCCAGCGGGTGTTCGCCGGCGATGGACAGAAAGGTCACGCCCATCAGCGTGTCCGGGCGCGTGGTGTAGACCGGCAGCGGCGCGTCCTCGCCATCGACGCGGAACTCGATCTCCAGGCCCTCGCTGCGGCCGATCCAGTTGCGCTGCATGGTCTTGACCGACTCCGGCCAGCCGTCGAGCGCGTCGAGCCCGTCGAGCAGTTCCTGGGCGTAGTCGGTGATGCGCAGGAACCACTGCGGGATCTCGCGCTTTTCCACCAGCGCGCCGCTGCGCCAGCCGCGGCCGTCGATCACCTGCTCGTTGGCCAGCACCGTCTTGTCGACCGGATCCCAGTTCACCACCGAGTTGCGGCGGTAGGCCAGGCCCTTCTTCATCAGCCGGGTGAACATGCGCTGCTCGTGGACGTAGTAGTCCGGCGAGCAGGTGGCGAACTCGCGGCTCCAGTCGATCGCGTAGCCGAGCGATTTCAGCTGCGCGCGCATGTGGTCGATGTTGGCGTAGGTCCACTTCGCCGGCGCCGTCGCATTCCTGATGGCGGCGTTCTCGGCCGGCAGGCCGAACGCGTCCCACGCCATCGGCTGCAGTACGTTGCGGCCGGTCATGCGCTGGTAACGGCTGATCACGTCGCCGATGGTGTAGTTGCGCACGTGGCCCATGTGCAGCGCACCGGACGGGTACGGCAGCATCGACAGGCAGAAGTACTTCGGCTTGCCCGGCTGCTCGCCGACCTCGAAGGCGCGGGTCCCGTCCCAGAACCGCTGGGCGGCGGCCTCGACGGCGGCGGGCTGGTAGGCGGGCTCGGGGCTGGCGGTGACTTCGGACACGGCGCGACGACGGGATCGGGGAGCCGGACAGCCTACCCCAGCGCCCCGGAAGCCGCCATCGGGCCGGCTATGATCGTCGGACCACAGCCCAGGGAAATCCGCCCACATGCGCCTGTCCGTCGCCAGCCTCGCCCTCGCCGCCTCCACCGCCCTGCCCGCGCTCGCGGCCGATCCCGTCGCACTGCACTGCGAGCGGCTGTTCGACGCCCGCAGCGGCAAGGTGCTGGGCGAGCACACCATCGTGGTCGAGGACGGACGCATCCGTTCGCTGCTGCCGGGCCGGGCGAAACTGCCCGACGGCACCATGTCGATCATGCTGGCCGGCCGCACCTGCCTGCCGGGATGGACCGACCTGCACGTGCACATGGGCGGCCAGTCGAGTCCGCAGAGCTATTCGGAAGGCTTCCGGCTCGATCCGGTCGACTACGCCTACCGCTCGGTGGGCTACGCGAACAAGACCCTGCAGGCCGGTTTCACCAGTGTGCGCGACCTCGGCGGCGAGGTCAGCCCGCACCTGCGCGACGCGATCAACCAGGGCCTGGTGGAAGGCCCGCGCATCTTCGCCGCCGGCAAGTCGATCGCCACCACCGGCGGCCACGCCGACCCGACCAACGGCCACAACTCGATGCTCTCGCACCTGATCGGCCCGCCGGGGCCGACGGAAGGCGTGATCAACTCGGTCGACGACGCTCGGCAGGCGGTGCGCCAGCGCTACAAGGAAGGCAGCGACGTGATCAAGATCACCGCCACCGGCGGCGTGCTCAGCTACGCCAAGTCAGGCGACGCGCCGCAGTTCACGGTGGAGGAGATCCGCGCGATCGTCGACACGGCGAAGGACTACGGCTACTCCGTCGCCGCGCACGCGCACGGCACCAAGGGCATGAAGCGCGCGGTCGAGGCCGGCGTGACCAGCATCGAGCACGGCACCCACATGACCGACGAGGTGATGCGGCTGATGAAGCAGCACGGCACCTGGTACGTGCCGACGATCTACGCCGGGCGCTTCGTCGCCGAGAAGGCGAAGATCGACGGCTACTTCCCCGAGATCGTGCGGCCGAAGGCGGCGCGCATCGGTGCGCAGATCCAGGAGACCGCGGCACGCGCCTACCGCGGCGGGGTGAAGATCGCCTTCGGCACCGACCAGGGCGTCGGCCCGCACGGCGACAACGCGCGCGAGTTCGTCTACATGGTGGAAGCCGGGATCCCGGCGGCGTACGCGTTGCAGTCGGCGACGCTGAATGCCGCCGAAGTGCTGGGCCTGGACGACCAGGGCGTGATCGAGGAAGGCCGCCGCGCCGACATCATCGCCCTGCCCGGCGATCCGGTGGCCGATATCGAGGCGGTGCTCGGCGTCGACTTCGTGATGAAGGACGGCACCGTGTACCGGACACCGGAGCGCGAATGAACCCCGAGTGGCTGGGCTACGTCGCGGCGACGCTGACCACGCTGGCGTTCGTGCCGCAGGCGGTGAAGACGATCCGCAGCCGCGACACGCGCGGCATCTCGCTGGGGATGTACGTGTTGTTCATCGTCGGGGTCGTGTGCTGGTTCGGCTACGGGATCGCACTGCGCTCGTGGCCGATGATCGTCGCCAATGCCATCACCTTCGTCCTCGGCGCGATCATCCTCGCGCTCAAGCTGCGCCACGGCTGAGGCGGCCCGAGGCGATCCACGCGATCCCGGCGAACCAGCACGCGCAGGCGATCCGCTGCGCGATGCCGCCGGGCAGCCACACCCCGGCCAGCGGCGCATTGGCCAGGACCGCAGCCAGCGACAGCAGCATCGGCACGCGCCACTCGCGCACCGCCAGCGCAAGCGCGAGACTGCCCGCGGCGAATGCGATCCACCATGTCGTCCACGCCGACGCGTGCAGCGCGGTGGCCGCGCCGTCGGTGTCCGAGCGCTCGATCGGCAGAACACCCTGCACCGCGAACGCCAGGGCGGACAGCAGCAGCAGCGTCGCGCCGATCCGGGCAGCGGCACCCGATCGCGCAGGCAGCAGCGTCCGCAGTCGCCAGGCGACCAGCGCAACGAGCGACCCCGGCAGCACGAACACCATCGCGTTGAACAACCCTGCCCCCGGCATGCCGCGCGCACCCGGGAGGGCCATCGGATGCACCGCCTGCGAATACCCCGGCACCTGCGCGCCGAGCGCCAGCAGCGCGCAGGCCCAGACCAGCAGCGACGTCCAGGCGAGTCTCGCGTTCGCTTCGCTCATGCGCCCTCCCGGCGAAAAGGATCCCCGCCGCCCATCCCGAAGGAACGCGCGATGCGCAGCCCCGGCCCTTGCCGCGACGCAATCCGGCGGGCCTGCCGCGTCATGATCGTCTGCGACGCTGCGCGGCGGTCGTCGGCCCACGCGCGCCCGATCCCCGCGCCGCGCTCGATTCGCCGGAGCCGGACCCGACCGCCGATGCGGGTGCCCGTCATTGCGCCACCACCGCCCGGCGCAAGGCGTTGGCCAGTCCGCCGCGGCGCTCCACGCGGACCCGGTCCAGGCCGAGCCAGCCGGCGAGCAGGGCCAGTTCCGCGGCAAGCGCCTGCGCGGTCTCCGCCGGCGCATCGACTTCGGCATGCGCGCTGCGCACCACCAGTTCGCCCCGCCGGCGCCCGGCCTTGAGGTCGACCCGCGCCACCAGCCGGTCCCCCAGCAGGAACGGCAGCACGTAGTAGCCGTGGGTGCGCCGGTGCTCGGGCACGTAGATCTCGATCCGGTAGACGAAATCGAACAGCCGCTCGCAGCGCTCGCGCTCCCAAACCACCGGATCGAACGGGCTGAGCAGCGCGCGCGCCTGGATCCTTCGCGGGATCCGCGCATCGCGATGCAGGTAGGCCGGTCGCGACCAGCCCTCGACGCTGGCCGGCAGCAGTTCGCCGGCCTCGACCAGCGCCGCCACTGCCGGGCGGCTGTGGCTGTGGTGCATGCGGTAGTAGTCGCGCAGGCAGGGCTCGCTGGCGATGCCGTGCGAGATCGCCGCGCGGCGCACCAGTTCGATGTGCGCATCGGCATCGGCGGGAACCGGACGCGCCAGGACCTGCGCGGGAAGCACCCGCTCCGGAAGGTCGTAGACGCGTTCGAACGCACTGTTGCGCCCGGCGACGGCGAGCTCGCCGGTGGCGAACAGGTGTTCCAGCGCACGCTTGGTGTTCGACCAGTTCCATCCCCAGTGGGTCTTCGCGCGCGGCAGGCCGTCGTCGAGGTCTCGCGCCGTCGACGCGCCGCGTTCGCGCACCTGGGCGAGCACCGCGTCCAGGAGTTCCGGGGAATGCCGCATCCCCGCCCATTGGTGGCCGCGCTCGCGGTAGCGGCGCATGCGGTGCTGCATGTGCGGCCACAGGTCCACCGGCATGAATGCGGCGGCGTGCGCCCAGTATTCGACCATCCGCCGCGGCGCCCGCTCCGAGGCGCGCGTGAGCAAGCCGGTGTCGTACGGGCCCATCCGGCTGAACAGCGGCATGTAGTGCGCACGCTGCAGCACGTTGACCGAATCGATCTGCAGCACGCCGGTGCGCCGCAGCGTGCGCGACAGGGTGCGCAGCGTCGGCACGGCGTGGGGGCGGTCGCAGAACCCCTGCGCGGCGAGCGCGATGCGGCGGGCCTGCGCGCGGCTCAGTGCAACGGTCACGCTCACTCCGGGACAGCGGGGACGAGGCCGCATTGTGCCCGCGGACCGGTTGTTTTTCGCGGCTCTGCCACAATGTGGGCAGTCCGTTGCCAGGAACCGAGTCCATGCCCGCCGACACCGCCAAGCCGCACGTCTTCGACGCCACCACCGCCGGATTCGAGGCCGAGGTCCTGCAGAAATCGCTGGAGATGCCGGTGCTGGTCGACTTCTGGGCCGAGTGGTGCGGGCCTTGCAAGACCCTGGGGCCGATCCTGGAGAAGCTCGCCGCCGACTACCACGGCGCCTTCCTGCTGGCCAAGGTCGACACCGAACGCGAATCGCAGATCGCGGCCGCGTTCCAGATCCGCTCGATCCCGACCGTGTACCTGGTCAAGGGCGGGCAACTGGTGGACGGGTTCCAGGGCGCGTTGCCCGAAGGCCAGGTACGCGAGTTCCTCAAGCACCACGGGATCGAACCTGCCGAAGCGGTCGATGAAGCAGAACCCGCCGAAGCGCCGCCGCCGGACCCGCACGCCGAAGTTCCGCGTCTGCGCCGGGCGATCGAGGCCGAGCCGGACAACGACGAGCTCAAGCTCGACCTCGCGCTCGCCCTGCTGCAGACGGGCGGCGCCGCCGAGGCCAGGACCCTGCTCGATGGCCTGCCGGCCAACCTGTCCACCGACGAGCGTGCGGTCAAGGCGCGCGCACGGCTCGAGTTCTCCGCGCTGCTCGCGGACGCGCCGGCGCCCGAGGCGCTGGAAGCGGCCGTCGCCGCCGATCCGGCCGACCTGCGCGCGCGCCATCTGCTTGGGGCGCACCGGCTGGTCGCCGGACGCAACGAGGAAGCGCTCGAGCAGTTCCTGGAGATGCTGCGCATCGACCGCAACCACGCCGACGGCCTGCCGCGGAAGGCGCTGATCGATGCGTTCCGCGTGATCGACGACGCCGGGCTGGTGGGGCGCTACCGCCGCCGGATGGCATCGCTGCTGCTGGTCTGAGCACGCGCCGTCGGATCGGCAACCGGTCGCCACCCGCATCGGCTGGCGTGCCGGGGCGCGCCGACATGGCGCGCCCGGCAGCACCCACCCCCATGTCGGCCGCACCCGCCTCCGGCAGGCGCCGGACCAGGAGCCGGCTCCCTGCCTCGCGCGTTGCCCAGCGCGGTCGTGCCGACTCCCTTCGATAGCCCGTGACAGCGGCCCGCGTTGCGGCCACGCCTCTCGCCGGACGCGACCATACCAGCACGTATGGTAGCCTCACGCTCCCCCGCACCCCTCGCCGCGATGCGCCCGTCCCTGCTGCGCTGGATCTTCAACCTGTGGCCGCCGTTCGCGGCCGCCGGCATCCACGTCACCCACCTCTCTCCGGACTGGCGCCACGCCCGGGTCGAACTGCGGATGCGCCCGTGGAACCGCAATTACGTGCGGACCCACTTCGGCGGCAACCTGTTCTCGATGACCGACCCGTTCTGGATGATCATGACCCTGCAGGCGCTGGGTCGCGACTACATCGTCTGGGACCGCGCGGGCTCGATCGACTTCGTCAAGCCGGGCAAGGGCACGGTGGTGGCGGAGTTCCGGCTCGACGAGGCCACGCTGGAGAACATGCGCGCGGCGACCGCCGCCGGCGACAAGCACCTGCACTGGTTCGAGACCAGCGTGGTCGACGGCGACGGCGACGTGGTGGCGCGGGTACGCAAGCAGCTTTACGTGCGGCGCAAGCGCCGCTGAGCGGCGCGCCCGGGTCGACGCTGCGGCGGCGATCCATGCCGCCGGAATCGTTCGCGACGCACCGGTCGGGGTCGCGCGCCCCGGGCCTGCCGCGGCCGCGCGACGCGGGCGACGGGTTCACCGGCCACGCAGCCCGGCCTGTGTATCCTCGGCGACGTTGGACAGGGGGCTGCATGACGCGCTGGCAGACACAGGACGCACACCGACCGTTGCCGGAAATCGCCGGCTACCGCATCTCGCGCGTGATCGGCGAGGGCGGAATGTCGACCGTGTACCTGGGCACGCAGCTGTCGCTGGGGCGCGAGGTCGCGATCAAGGTGATGCTGCCCGAGGCGCTGGCCGACGAGGTCAGCCGCCGCCGCTTCGAGAACGAGGCGCGCACGATCGCGCGGCTCGAGCATCCGCACATCGTCGGCATCCACGAGGTCGGCCGTACCGCCGACGGCCTGCCCTGGTACGCCATGCCGCACCTGCCGCGCGGGCACGTGGGGCAGCGCCGGCTCGGCGACGATCCGCAACGGGTGCGCGAGATCCTGCGCGCGCTGCTGTCCGCGCTCGCGTTCGCGCACGCGCGCGGGGTGATCCACCGCGACGTCAAGGCCGAGAACGTGCTGTTCGACGAGGCCGACCGGCCGTTGCTGGCCGACTTCGGCATCGCCCTGCGCCGCGGCCACGGCACCCGGGTGACGATGACCGGGCTGGCCGTCGGCAGCACCGCCTACATGGCGCCGGAACAGGCGCGCGGGCAGCAGGTCGACCATCGCGCGGACCTCTACAGCGTCGGCGTGCTGGCCTGGGAGATGCTGACCGGGGAACTGCCGTACAAGGCCGACGACGCGCTGGCGATGGCGATCCAGCACGCCCAGAGCCCGCTGCCGAAGCTGCCGCCCGGCCTGCGCCAGTGGCAGTCGTTCATGGACCGCGCCCTGGCGAAGTCGCCGCGCAAGCGGTTTGCGGACGCGGCGCAGATGCTCGCGGCGCTGGAGCGCGTCTCGCTTTCCGGACTCAGCCACGGCGCGAGGCTGCGGGACTTCGCGCACCGCGCCGCCACGCGCCTGCAGCGCCTGCCGAAACCGGCGTGGGTGGCGGTGGGCCTGGTCTGCGCGGCCGCGCTCGGCATGGGCATGCCATGGCGACAGCTGACGGGCGACGACGCGGGTGACCCGGCCACGCCCGCCCCGTCGGCCTCGTCGCTGACGGACGCGACCACCGTCTCCGCCGACGCGGCGGCATCCGCCGGCGACACCCTGGCCGCCGACGCCGCCACGATGCACGGTGCGGCGCCGCTATCGGCGGCGGACCAGGCGATCGAGCGCGCGCGCGAACGGATGCGCGCCGGCCGGCTCACGACGCCCGCCGGCGAAAGCGCACTCGACAGCCTGCTCGAGGCCGCGCGGGCCGAAGCCGGGCACCCGCAACTGGCCGCCACCTCCTCCGCCCTGCTCGATGCGCTGGGCGAGGCTGGGGTCGGTGCGATCGACGCGGGTCGCGACGCCGATGCCGCGCCCCTGCTGCAGGCGGCTGCTCGCGTGCAGGAAGCCGCGACGCCGTCCGCCAGCGCACGCGCCAACCACCGGGCGCGCGTGGACAAGGCGTTGCGGGCGCGCCTCGCGGCCGCCACCCGTCGCCTCGACCGCGCCGATGCGATGCGCCTGGTCGAGCACGCACGCCTGGTGGGCCTGCCGAATGCGAGCGTGCAGCAGCTGCTCGCGCAGGCCGAACGCATTCCCGACCTGCAGGGCCGCGACCCCGGCAACCTGGACGGGATGGTGGTGCTGGAAGGCGCCACGCGTCCGCTGGCGGCGTTCGCCAGTCCGGTCAGCCGCGCAGGCTACGCCCGCTTCGCCGAAGTCACCGGGCGCGAGCCCGCGCTGTGCCGCGAACGCATCTCGCTGTTGCGCGTGTTCGACCGGCGCGACTGGACCGAGCCCGGCTTCGAGCAGGGCGACGGCGATCCCGTGGTCTGCGTGTCGTGGCAGGACGCGGAAGCCTACGCGCAGTGGCTCGGGAACCGCGACGGCTACCGCTACCGCCTGCCCACCACCTCCGAAGCGGCCAGCCTGGGCGCCGCTGGCGGCGCGCGCATCGTGTCGGAATGGCGCGCGGACTGTGCGGCGAACTGCGCGCGGCGTGCCGTCGCCGGTGCCAGCTGGCGCACCGAAACCGCTTCGCGCACGCTCGATCCGGAGCGCGGCTACGACGACGTCGGCTTCCGCCTGGTGCGCGAGCTCTAGCCGGGCCAGCGCGGCGGAGGGATCGCGAGCCGGTAAGATCGGCGCATGTCTTCCCCCCCTTCACTGGCGCAGCGCCTGCAGCGCCTGTTCCTGACCGGACTGCTGACCCTGCTGCCGATCTGGCTGACCTGGGTGGTGGTCAAGTTCGTCTTCGTGCTGCTGTCGGACATGAGCCGGCACTGGGTGGGGCCGCTGTCGCACCAGATCGCGGCGTGGTTCCCGAGCGCGCTGGGCTGGATCAACGCCGATTCGGTGCAGGCCACCATCGCGATGGTCGCGACGCTGGTGCTGATCCTCGCGGTCGGCTGGCTGGCGCGGCGCGTGGTCGGCCAGCGCCTGCTGGGCTGGGTCGAAGCGCTGGTGCAGCGCATCCCGCTGGCGAACGTGATCTATTCCAGCGCGCGCAAGCTGCTCGACATCCTGCAGACCAAGCCCGACGGCACCCAGCGCGTGGTGCTGATCGACTTCCCGCACGACCAGATGAAGTCGGTGGGCTTCGTCACCCGCGTGATCCGCGAGCAGGGCACGGGTCGCGAGCTCGCAGCGGTCTACGTGCCGACCACGCCCAACCCGACCTCCGGCTACCTCGAGATCGTGCCGGTGGAGAAGCTCACGCCCACCGACTGGACCGTCGACCAGGCGATGAGCTTCATCATCAGCGGCGGCGCGGTGGCGCCGGAAACGATTCCGTTCGAGGCGCCGGGGCGCGATCGGGGGGCGGCCGCGGCCCCCTGAGAACCGCGAACGCCGCGAGCGCGCATCGTGCGCATCGCGCGCCAAAGCCTTGCACCATCTCGTCCGCAGCGCTCCGTCCGCCAGTGGACGCAATGCGGCCGCCCTCTCCCGGCGGCCGCACGCGCCCCTCCCCGTTCAGTACATCAATCGCAGCGTCACGCCGTAGGTGCGCGGCGCGCCGAGGAAGGCATTCCAGGAACCGGTCTGGATCGGCGCATCGAAACCGACTTGGCTGTAGGTCTCGTCGGTGAGGTTGCGTCCCCACAGTTCCACCGACCAGCGCCGGTCGCGCGCGCCCAGCACCAGTCGCGCATCGACCAGGGTGTAGGCCTGCTGGAACTTCTGCGGGTCGAGGTCGGAGCCGGTGTTGTGGTCGCCGGTGTAGCGCGCGCCGAGGTAGGCGCGGCCGATCAGGCGCTCGGCGATGTCCCATTCCCAGGTCGCCGATGCGTTGGCCTGCCAGCGCGGCATGAAGCCGGGGGTGGCGCCGGGCAGCAGCGCCAGGTCGGCATCGGGCAGGAGGTCGTCGCCGAACCGCGCCCGCAGGTACGTCGCGCCGCCCTGCAGGGAGAGCCCGTCGACCGGCGTCTGCCACATCAGGTCGAGGTCGAGGCCGTGGCTGCGCAGCTCGGGGATCGAGCGCACCACGTAGCTGGTGCCGATGAAGCTGTTGAGCTGGAAGTCGCTGAAGGTCTGGTGGAACAGCGCGGCGTTGAACAGCAGGTTGCCGCCGGCCAGCGTCGACTTGGCGCCGATCTCGTAGCTGTCGACGAACTCGCCCGGGAACGAGGTGTCGTCCACCGGGGTGATGCCCGCCGCACCCGAAGAAAGTCCGTTGGCCGACTGCACGCGGTCGAGGTTGAAGCCGCCGGCCTTGTAGCCGCGCGCCGCCGAGGCATAGGTCATCAGCGTATCGCTCCAGCGGTAGGAGGCGCGCAGCGTGCCGGACCACTCCTCCTCCTCGCGCTCCTGCCAGGTCTGGCGGCCGTGGTGCTGCACGTTGCTCCACGGCAGGCACATGTAGCCGATCACCGTGGGCACCAGCGCGGCGATGTAGGGGCCGGGCACGCCGCGCCCGGCAAGCGCCGCGCCGACCTGCGCCGGATTGGTGAGGCCGTTGAGGCAGCCGACCCCGCCGTTCGGGTTGGCGTAGGTCGAGGCCAGCTGCTTGCGCTCGCGGGTGTATCGCGCGCCGAACGTGACATCGAGCGCGTCGCTGGCGTGCCAGACGTTGTTGGTGAACAGCGCCGTGCTGCGCGCGTTCTGCTCGAAGTGGTCGTGGCTGCCGGGGCCGACGAAGGTGGTGCCATAGGGTCGGCCGGCCGCCTGCGACAGGAACAGCGCGGGGTTGGCGGTATCGACCAGCCCCGGCGGGAACGAGGCGGCGATGTTGCTCAGGAGTGCGATCGACAGGTAGGGCTCGTACGCCGGCCCCATGCTGATGCTGTCGTTGCGCACCAGGTCCTCGTCGGCGTAGAACACGCCCGCCATCCAGTCGATTCTCTCGCCCGAGCCGGTCAGGCGCAGCTCCTGGCTGAAGGTCTCGAAGCCGACGTCGTTCTCGCCCTCGCCGTAGAACCTCGTCCAGATCGGCGCGGTGGTGAAGTCGAGGTCCTGGGCGCCGATGTTCTTCCATTCGCGGGCGGCGGTGATCGAGGTCAGGGTCGCGTTGCCGAGCCACGGCATGTCCCAGTCGACCTGCGCCGACACGCCCTTGTCCTCGACCGACTGGCGGGTGATGTCGTTGCCGTAGGCCAGGCGCCGCTCCGGGTCCGGCACCGGGATCACCGCGTTGCCGCCGACCAGCGCATTGACGATCGCGGCGGTCGGGCCGCGGGTGGTGGTCACCGCCGCGCAGCATTCCTCGTCGCGATTGGCGTAATCGGCGATCAGGCGGATGCGCAGGTCGTCGTTCGGTTCGAACAGCAGCTGGCCACGCAGCGAATGGAAGTTCTGGTCGCCGTCCTCGCGGCTGGTGCGCGGTCCGCCGCCGGTCTCGACGTCCATGAACCCGTCGCGCACGCGCTTGACCGCATGCACGCTGAAGGCCACGGTGTCGCTGAAGGCGTCGTTGTAGCCGGCGGCCACGCCCATCGCGCCGTAGTTGCCGACGGTCATCTCGGCCTCGGCAGCCTGGTTGAAGCCGGGGCTGCGGGTGGTGATGTTGATCAGGCCGGCCGAGGTGTTCTTGCCGAACACCGTGCCCTGCGGCCCCTTGAGCACCTCGATGCGCTCCACCGGGCCGAGGTCGCCGAAGCCGACGCCGTTGCGCGGGCGGTACACGCCGTCGATCACCACGCCGACCGACGACTCGAGGCCCGGGTTGTCGCCGACAGTGCCGACGCCGCGGATGCGCACCGTGGTCTGGCTCTCGGAACTGGTGCTGCTGACGCTCAGGCCCGACACCAGGGTCTGCATCTCCTTGATGTCGCGCGCGCCGGCGTCCTGCAGGAGTTGCTCCGGCAGCACGCTCATGGTGATGGGCACGTCCTGCAGCGCTTCCTCGCGCTTCTGCGCGGTGACGATCAGCGCGTCGAGCGTGGTCGGTGCTTCGTCGCGTGCCGGTTGCGCCTGCGCTTGCGGTTGCGACTGCGGGCCCGTCTCCTCCTGCGGTCCGGCGTCCGCGTGGGCGTTCGCGGCCACGCTTCCCAGTGCGAGCGCGACCGCCCAGGCCAGCATGTCGTGGTGCGTCGTGTTGCGGTTCATGGATCTACCCTCCCGTAGTACCCCTGATGGAGGAGCCGTGTCGGCCGCGGTATCGCCGCGCCCCCGGATCCCTGTTGTTTGTCCTTGTGTGGTGTCGCGATCGTCCTTCGCTTTCAGGCGGCGTCCGCCTGCGCCGCTTCCCGGTAGCGGCGCAGGTGTTCGTCGGTGGTCCCCATGCGCAGCTCGAAGGCGAGCAACCGTTTGAAGCAGTGGCTGACGTCGAGCTCGTCGGTCATGCCCATGCCGCCATGCAGCTGGATCGCCTCCTGGCCGACCCGGCGCGCGGCCTGGCCAACGATGACCTTGGCAGCGGAGACCGCTTCGCGTCGCGATGCCGGATCGTCCTGCAGGCAGGCCGACGTGGCGCAGTAGGTCATCGAACGTGCCTGCTCCACCTGCATGTACATGTCGGCCATGCGGTGCTGCAGCGCCTGGAAGCGCCCGATCGGGGTGCCGAACTGGGCGCGGTCGCGGGCGTACTGCACGGTCGCGGTGAGGATCCGGTCGAGCACGCCCAGCGCGTCGGCGCACAGCGCTGCGATGCCGCGATCAAGCGACTGCTCCAGCGCCGCCGTTGCATCGCCTGCGCCCAGCCGCGCATCGGGCGGCAGTCGCGCATCGAGCGCGATGTCGGCGGCGCGCTGGCCATCGAGGGTGCGAACGGCGCGCAGGTCGACGCCATCCGCCCCGCGCTCCACCACGAACACGCCCACACCGTCGTCGCAGCGCGCGGTGACCAGCAGCCAGTGCGCCATCGGCGCGTGGTAGACGCAGGCCTTGCGACCGCGCAGGTGCCAGCCCTCGCCTTCCGAAACCGCGGTGGTCTCCAGCGGCGCGTCCCAGCCATCGCCTTCCTCGTGCGCGAGCACCGCGATCGCCTCGCCCGAGCCCAGCGCATCGAGCAATTGCCCGCGACGTTCGCCCTGCGCCAGCAGCGACACCACGCGCGTGGCCAGCACCGCGCTGGAATGGAACGGTTCGACCAGCAGGCCCGCGCCGGTCGCCTGCGAGACCAGCATCGTGCCGACCGGTCCCGCGCCGATGCCGCCGTCGTCCTCGTCGATATCCAGCGCCAGCAATCCGAGTTCGGCGAGTTCGGCCCAGGTCCGCGGCGACCAGCCCTCGTCGCCGGCGATGATCCGCGCGCGGTGTTCCAGGCCGTAGCCCGATTCCAGGTAGCGCCGGATCGAGTCCTGCAGCATCTGCTGCTCTTCGGTGAAGGCGAAATCCATGCGTCGTGGCCGTCAGAGTTTGAGGATGGTCTGCGCGATGATGTTGCGCTGGATCTCGTTGGACCCGCCGTAGATGCTGAGCTTGCGCAGGTTCATGTACTGGGCCGCCGCGCGCGGCACGTCCTCGCCGTCGCCACCGACGTCTTCTTCGTAGGCCAGCGCCCTGGCGCCCAGCGCCTCGACCTGCAGTTCGCTGATCCGCTGCAGGATCTCGGTGCCGCGGATCTTGAGCATCGAGGCTTCCGGTCCCGGCGCCTGCTGCCGGGCTTCGGCGAAGATCACGCGCAGGTTGGTGACTTCCAGCGCCTTGAGTTCGAGTTCCACCTGCGCGATGCGGGTGGCGAACAGCGGATCGTCGATCAGCGGCGCGCCCTCGCGGCGGCATTCGCGCGCCATGCGCCGCAGCCGCGCCAGTTCGCGGCGGCTGGCGCCGACGCCGGCGATGTTGGTGCGCTCGTGGCCGAGCAGGAACTTGGCGTAGGTCCAGCCGGCGTTCTCCTCGCCCACCAGGTTCTCCACGGGCACGCGCACGTTGTCGAAGAACACCTCGTTGACCTCGAATCCGCCGTCGAGCAGCTTCGTCGGCTGCAGGCGGATGCCCGGCGTCTTCATGTCGACCAGCAGGAAGCTGATGCCGCGCTGCGGCTTCGCGGCCGGATCGGTGCGCACCAGGCAGAAGATCCAGTCGGCATGCTGGCCGAGCGTGTTCCAGGCCTTCTGGCCGTTGACCACGTAGTGGTCGCCGTCGCGCTCGGCGCGGGTCTTGAGCGAGGCCAGGTCGGAGCCGCTGCCGGGTTCCGAATAGCCCTGGCACCACCAGTCGCTGCCGTCGAGGATCCTTGGCAGGAAGCGCTCCTTCTGCGCCTGCGAGCCGTAGCGCATGATCACCGGCGCCACCATCTTCAGGCCGAACGGGAGCTGGATCGGCGCATCGGCGGCGGCGCATTCGATCTCGAACAGGTACTGGCGGGTCTTGTCCCAGCCGGTACCGCCATGCTCGACCGGCCACATCGCCGCGGCCCAGCCATGGGCATGCAGGATCCGCTGCCAGCGACGCAGGTCGTCGGAGACATTGCGATCGTCGCCGCGGCGGACGCGGTCGCGGATGTCTTCGGGCAGGTGCGCGACGAGAAACGCACGCACCTCGTCGCGAAAGGCGACTTCTTCGGGGCTGAAGTTCAGGTCCATGCGTTCTCCGTGGTTCAGGGTGCGCGCAGCGCGTCCACCAGCTGGCCGCGCAGTTGCGGCAGCGCGGCGTAGGGATCGGGCGGCGCCTGCCCGGCGAGCAGCGCTTCGTTGCGCGCGCGCACGCCGTCGAGCGCCTGCGGATGGGGAAGGATCCAGAAGCGGCGCTCGGCGATGGCGTCGAAGGTCATGCGCGCGACCTCGGCGGCCGTGAGCCGTGCCGAGGCCACGGCCTTCTCCACCAGCGCGCGTCCGACTGCCGCGCCCCGCGTCTGCGCCGCTGCCGCGGCCGGGCGGTTGCGGTCGGACGCAGCGATCCCGGTGCCGACCCACGACGGGCACAGCACCGAACAACCGATCCGGTCGGTCACCAGCGACAGGTCCTGGTGCAGCGTTTCCGCCAGCGAGACCACTGCGTGCTTGGCGACGTTGTAGGGGCCGGTCAGCGGCGGATCGACCAGGCCCGCCATCGAAGCCGTGTTGACGATGTGCGCGCGATAGCCGGCGTTCTCGCGGGCCTCTTCCAACATCCGCGGTACGAACGCGCGCAGGCCGTGGATCGTGCCCCACAGGTTCACGCCCAGCACCCATTCCCAGTCCTGCACGCTGGCTTCCCACACCAGGCCGGTGCAACCCACGCCGGCGTTGTTGAACAGCAGGTGCACCGCGCCGTAGCGCGCCCAGGCATCGTGCGCCAGCGCGTGCATGGCCTCGCCGTCGGTCACGTCGAGGCGGCGGTGCATCAACGGCGCGCCGATGGCTTCCAGCTCGGCGACGGTGGCGCCCAGGGCGTCCGCCTGCACGTCGACCAGCACCAGCGCCATGCCCTGGCGCGCGGCATGGCGCGCGAACTCGCGGCCGAAACCCGAGCCGGCGCCGGTGATCACCGCGACCTTGCCGCGCAGGTCGCCCATGCCCGGTGTGTCCGTGTGCGACGCCCCCGGCTTCGACGTGCCGATGTTCGACGAGCCGGTGCTCATACCGCGGTATATCCGCCGTCGACCGCGAGGACCTGGCCGGTGATGTGCGCGCCGGCATCGGAGGCGAACAGCAGCGCGGCGCCCTTGAGGTCCTCGTCGCCGCCCAGTCGGCGCAACGGCGCGTTGCCCATCAACGCGTCCTCGCCGAGCGCGTCGATCACGCCCTGGCTCATCTTCGAGGGGAAGAACCCCGGCGCGATCGCGTTCACGGTGATCCCCTGCCCGCCCCACTCCGCCGCGAGCGCGCGCGTGAGGTTCACGACAGCACCCTTGGAGGCGTTGTAGGCGATGGTCCGGAGCGCGCCGCCGGCGTTGCCGCGCAGGCCGGCGATGGAGGCGATGTTGATGATGCGACCGCCGCCGCGCGGCAGCATCGAGCGTTTGGCGACCTGTTGCGTGAGCACGAACAGCCCGCGCACGTTGAGGTCGAACACCTTGTCCCAGGCTTCGAGCGGATAGTCGGCGGCGTCGGCGCCCCAGCTCGCACCGGCATTGTTGACCAGGACGTCGACCTGCCCGAACGCATCGAGCACCGCGGCGACGAGCTGCGACACCGACTCCGGCTTGCCGACATCGGCGGCGAAGGCCTCGGCGCGGACGCCGCGCCCGCGCAGGTGCGCCAGCGCCGCGTCGAGTTCGTGCTGCTTTCGCGCGGAGATCGCGACGGTGGCGCCGTAGTCCCCAAGTGCTTCGGCGATCTGCAGGCCGAGGCCGCGCGAACCTCCGGTGACCAGCGCGACGCGGCCATCGAGGTCGAACAGCTTGCGTCCGGGTCGCGCAGTGTCGTCGTTCATGTCGTGCTCCTTCAGAACCATGCGTCGCGCATCGCCAGCGCGGTGTCGTCGTTGTCGGCCAGCCGGTCGAGCCACGCATCCACGCGCGGCAGTTCCCACTGCATGAACCAGCGCGCAGCCTGGCGCTTGCCCTGCGCGAAGTCGTCGTCGCGCGTTCCCAGCGCCAGCGCCTGCCCCAGCCAGACCCAGGCCACGGTGACGTGGCCGAAGGCTTCGAGATAGGGCGTCGCGTTCGCCAGCCGCGCGACCGGATCGGGCACGGCGAGCAGCTTCGCGGTGACGTCGCGCAAACGCGCCAGTCGCGTCGCGAGCGCATCTGCCCAATCGGTGTGAATCGATGCGCGACCGCGTGCAATCTCCGATTCCAGCAACGCGCAGTACGCGTCGAACGCGGCACTTTCATCCATCGCCACCTTGCGCCCGAGCAGGTCGATGCCCTGGATGCCGTGCGCGCCTTCGTGGATGGCGTTGAGACGGTTGTCGCGCCAGAACTGCTCGACCTTGTAGTCGCGCGTGTAGCCGTAGCCGCCGTGGACCTGGATGGCGAGGTCGTTGCCGGCCAGACACCACTGCGCCGGCCAGCTCTTGGCGATCGGGGTGAGGATGTCCAGCAGGCGTTCGCGTTCGAGCGCCGTCGCGGCGTCGCCGGCCTCGCGCGCGATGCGCGCCTCGTCCACCAGCTTCGCGCAGTACAGCACCAGCCCGAGCCCGCCTTCGGCATAGCACTTCTGCGCCAGCAGCATCCGGCGCACGTCCGCGTGCGCGACCAGCGGTACCTGCGGCTGCGTGGGGTCCTTGCCCGCGGGCCCCGGCAGCCGCCCCTGCGGGCGGTTGCGCGCGTAGTCGAGCGCGTGCAGGTACGCGGTGCAGCCCAGCGCCGCCGCACCGAGGCCGACCCCGATGCGCGCCTCGTTCATCAGGTGGAACATGCAGGCCAGTCCAGCGCCCGGCCTGCCGACCAGGTAGCCGATCGCGCCCGCACGGCCACCCGGCGTGTGGCGGCCCTCGCCGAAATTGAGCGCGCAGTTGACGGCCGCGCGGTACCCCAGCTTGTGGTTGAGTCCGGCGAGGCTGACGTCGTTGCGTTCGCCCGCGCCACCGTCCGCACGGGGAAGCGAGCGCGGCACGATGAACAGTGAGATCCCCCGGGTGCCCGGCGGCAGCTTGCCGTCCGCATCCGGCACCTTGGCCAGCACGAGGTGGACGATGTTGCCGAGGATCTCGTGCTCGCCGCCCGAGATCCACATCTTGCGACCGGCCAGGCGGTACTGCGGCCCCAGCTGCGAATCGCATTCGAATTCGGCTCGCGTTGTGATGTCGGACAGCGACGAGCCCGCCTGCGGTTCGGACAGGCACATGGTGCCGGTCCATTCGCCGCGCAGTTGCGGCAACGCGAACGCCTCGATCTGCGCAGGCGATCCATGCGCCAGCAGCAGCGAGGCGTTGCCGATGGTCAGCGCGGGATACGCGCACGCGCCGATGTTGGCCGCGTACAACCCGGCCAGCGCCGCCTTCTCGATCACCACCGGCAGCTGCATGCCACCGACCGCATCGTCCTGGGTCGCGGCCAGCAGGCCACTGTCGGCGAAGGCGCGCACGGCCTGCGCCACCTGCGGCAACACCGCGACGCGTTCGCCATCGAACTGTGGCTCCTGCCGGTCCGCCGCCTGGTTGCAGGGCGCGAACACGTCCGCGGCCAGGCGCTCGCAACTGTCGATCACCGCATCGAACATCTCGCGCGAGTGCGCCGCGAAGCGCGGCGCCTGCAACAGCGCCTCCACGCCCAGCCAGTCGTACAACTGGAAGCGCAGGTCTTCGCGCGAGATCAGCAGGCTGGTCATTGCCGTCAGAGGACCTCGAACAGCCCGGCCGCGCCCTGCCCGCCGCCGACGCACATGGTCACGACCACGTGCTGCACGCCGCGGCGCTTGCCTTCGATCAGCGCATGGCCCACCAGCCGTGCGCCGCTGACGCCGTAGGGATGGCCGACCGCGATCGCACCGCCGTTGACGTTGAGCCGCTCGTGCGGGATGCCGAGCCGGTCCATGCAGTACAGGACCTGCACCGCGAACGCCTCGTTGAGTTCCCACAGGCCGATGTCGTCGACGCCGAGGCCGGCGTTCTTCAACAGCTTCGGCACCGCGTGGACCGGGCCGATGCCCATCTCGTCGGCCTCGCAGCCGGCGACCGCAAAGCCGCGGAACGCGCCCAACGGTTGCACGCCCCTGCGCTGCGCCGCGTCGACAGACATCAGCACGCAGGCCGATGCACCATCGGAAAACTGGCTGGCATTGCCCGCCGAGATCACGCCGCCGCGCACCGCGGTGCGGATCTTCGACACGCCTTCGTAGTTCGTGTCGGCACGGATGCCCTCGTCGGCCGACAGCGTGACCTCGCGCGTGCCCATCGCCCGGGTGACCGGGTCGGCCACGGCCATGCGCACCGTGATCGGCACGATCTCGTCGTCGAAGCGACCGGCGGCCTGCGCGGCGGCGGCACGTACCTGGCTCTCCACGCCGTAGCGGTCCTGGCGCTCGCGGTCGATGCCGTAGCGCCTGGCGACGTTCTCGGCGGTGTGCAGCATCGGCATGTAGATCGCCGGGTAGTGCCGCTGCATCCAGGTGTCCTCCAGCATGTGCTGGTTGATCGTGTTCTGCACGGTGGAGATGCACTCCACGCCGCCGGCGACGAACACCTCGCCCTCGCCGGCGACGATGCGCTGCGCGGTCTGCGCAATGGCCTGCAATCCCGACGCGCAGAAGCGGTTGACGGTGGCGCCGGGCACGCTGGCCGGCAGCCCGGCGCGGATCGCGACCTGGCGGGCGATGTTGCTGCCGGTCGCGCCCTCGGGCCAGGCGCAGCCCATCACCACGTCCTCGACCTCGGCAGGCTCGATGCCGGCGCGCTCGACCGCGTGGCGGACCACGTGGCCGCCGACCGTGGCGCCGTGGCTCAGGTTCAGTGCGCCCTTCCAGCTTTTGGCCAGCGCGGTGCGCGCGGTGGAGACGATGACGGCTTCTTTCACTGCGGACCTCATGCGGCGACGGCGCGCGGACGCGCGACCGGATCATTGAAGGCGCGGCCGGACTCGGCCAGTTCGAGCAACAGCGGTGCCGGTTCCCAGGCGTCGCCGCGATGGCCGCGCGCGTAGCGGCGCATCGCCGCCAGCACGTTGTAGAGGCCGACCTGGTCGGCATGGAACATCGGCCCGCCGCGCCACACCGGGAAGCCGTAGCCGGACAGGTAGACCATGTCGATGTCCGAGGCGCGTGCGGCGATGCCTTCCTCGAGGATGCGTGCGCCTTCGTTGACCAGGGCGTACACCAGCCGCTCGACGATCTCGTCGTCGCCGATCTCGCGGCGCTCGATACCCTGGGCCTGCGACTGCGCGACGATCATCGCCTCGACCTCGGCCGAGGGATGCGGCGTGCGGTCGCCCGGCACGTAGTCGTACCAGCCCTTGCCGGTCTTCTGGCCGTAGCGGCCCATTTCGCACAGCAGGTCGGCATTGCGCGCATAGACCATGTCGGGGCGTTCGAGATAGCGGCGCTTGCGGATCGCCCAGCCGATGTCGTTGCCGGCCAGGTCGCCCATGCGGAACGGACCCATCGCGAAGCCGAACGCTTCCATGGCCCGGTCGACCTGCTGCGGCAGCGCGCCTTCGTCCAGCAGGAAGCCGGCCTGGCGCGAGTACTGCTCGATCATGCGGTTGCCGATGAAGCCGTCGCAGACGCCCGAGACCACCGCGGTCTTGCGGATCCGCTTGGCCATCGCCATCGCGGTCGCCATCACGTCCTTCGCGGTCTGCGCGCCGCGCACCACCTCCAGCAGGCGCATCACGTTGGCCGGACTGAAGAAGTGCAGGCCCAGAACGTCCTGCGGGCGCGAGGTGAAGGCAGCGATCCGGTCCACGTCCAGGGTCGAGGTGTTGGTGGCGAGGATCGCGCCAGGCCTGGCCACCGCGTCGATCCTGCCGAACACCGATTGCTTGACCGCGTAGTCCTCGTACACCGCCTCGATGACCAGGTCGGCATCGGCCAGCACGGCGTAGTCCAGCGACGGCGTCAGCAGGGCCATGCGCTGGGCGACCTGTTCGGCAGTCAGCTTGCCCTTCTTCGCGCTGTTCCCGTAGTTGCGGCCGATGGTCGCCACGCCGCGATCCAGTGCTTCCTGCGTGGTTTCGACCAGCGCCACCGGGATGCCTGCGTTGAGGAAGTTCATGGCGATGCCGCCGCCCATGGTGCCGGCACCGACGATGCCGACCCTGTCGATGGTTCGCGGCCGCACGTCCGCGCCGATGTCGTCGATCTTGCCCGCGGCGCGCTCGCCGAAGAACGCATGGCGCAGCGCCCGGGATTCAGGTGATTCGACCAGCACGGTGAAGCCTTCGCGTTCGATGGCCATGCCTTCGTCGAACGGTTTCAGTGACGCGGCCACCGCGTCCACGCAGCGCAGCGGCGCCGGGAAGTGCTTCGATGCCGCGGCCACGCCCATGCGTGCCCAGGCCAGGAAGCCCTGGGCGTCGTCGTGTTCCACCTTGCGGTCGCGCATGCGCGGGTGCGGTCCACCAGCGACGATCTTCCCGCGAAGCACCTCGACGGCCGCTTCGACCGGATCGCCCTCCACCACCTGGTCGAACAACGCGGTGCCGGCCAGCTTGCCGGCAGCGACCGGCGCGCCGGACACGATCATGTTCAACGCCGCCTCCAGCCCGACCGCGCGCGGCAGCCGCTGGGTGCCACCGGCACCGGGCAGGATGCCGATCTTCACCTCCGGCAGGCCGACTTCGGCCTCCGCGTGGGCGACGCGGTAGTTCGCGCCGAGCGCGAGTTCCAGTCCGCCGCCGAGCGCGGTGCCGTTGATGGCGATGCACACCGGCTTGGCGCTGTCTTCCACCGCCGCGATCAGGTCGTGCAGGTTGGGCGCCTGGGTCGCGCGCGGCGTGTTGAATTCCTTGATGTCGGCGCCGCCGGAAAACACCCGGCCGCCGCCGGTGATGACGATGCCCTGGATCGCGTCGTCGGTGTTGGCCGACGCCAGCGCTTCGGCCAGGCCGCGGCGCACGTCGAGGCCGAGGCCGTTGACCGGCGGGTTGTCGAAGGTGATGACGGCGATGCCGTCGCGCGAAGTACTGGTTACCGCCATGGTGACTGTGCCTTGCCGTGGGAGAGAACAGCGGAAATCGGGGCGCGCATCGCGTTCATGCACCGCCCTGCGCGCGCCGCGCGAAGCGCCAGCCGAGTTCGGCCAGCATCGGCGCCTGGGCCGCGAAACGCGGCGCGTCCGGATCGGTGGCCATGCCGGCGCGCGCGCGCGCGCCCACGCCCTGCAGGATCGCGGCCAGCCGGAACAGGTTGTAGGCCAGGCAGAAGTCCCAGTGCGCGCCGGCATCGCGCCCGGTGCGCCGCTCGTACGCCCGCACGTAGGCGCGCTCGTCGGGGATGCCCAGCGCATCGAGGTCCAACCCGCCGAGCCCGGTGAGGAAGCCCGGCGTGATGTGCCAGCTCATCACGTGGTAGGCGAAATCGGCCAGCGGATGGCCGAGCGTGGACAACTCCCAGTCGAGCACCGCGAGCACGCGGGGCTCGCCCTGGGCGAACACCAGGTTGTCGAGGCGGAAATCGCCATGGACCAGCGCCACCGGCTCGTCGTCCTCGTGCGGCACGTGCGCCGGCAGCCACGCGATCAGGCGATCCATCGCGTCGATCGCGCCGTCGCGGCTGGCCGCGTACTGGTGCGTCCAGCGGTCGATCTGGCGGGCGAAGTACCTGCCGCCACGACCGAAGTCGCGCAGGCCGAGCGCATCCACGTCTAGCCCGTGCAGGGCCGCGATCGCGGCGTTCATCGCGTCGTAGTGCGCGGCGCGACCTTCGCGCGACTGGTCGGGCATCGCCTGCTCGCGGAAGATCTCGCCATCGGCGAAATCCATGACGTAGAAGCCCGCGCCGATGACCGATTCGTCCTCGCACAGTACGTGCACCGCCGGAACCGGCACGCCGCTGCCGACAAGCGCCTGCTGCACGCGGTACTCGCGTTCGATCGCGTGTGCGGACGGCAGCAGCCGATCGCGCGGGCCGGGACGCGCGCGCAGCACGCAGTCGCGTTCGGCGGTGCGCAGGCGCCATCCGGGATTGGAGCGACCGCCGTGGAGCCGGTCGACCTGCAACCCGCCGCCGAAACCTTCCAGCCGTGCCTGCAGCCAGGCCTGCAGCCGCGCCGCGTTCGCCTCGACCGCGGGAAATGGCGAGGGGCCGCTCATGCCGCCGCCCTCACCAGCACGCCGTCGCGCAGCACCGGTATCACCTCGCAGCTGTCGCAGTCGGCGGCATGCGCGATCTCCTGTTCCAGCCCCGCCCCCGCGAGCATGCGGCCGACGCGCGAGCCGGCCAGCGCGGCGCCCGGTTCGACGCCCAGGCTGGCGAACTCGGCGCCGAGCGCGGCATCGGTGGGCGCGTACTCGGCGCAGCGGCGCAGCGCGCGCGCAAGATGGCCGGCGCCGACGAAATCCTCGACACAGAAGCGCCCCAGCGAGCCCGCGCAGACCAGCAGGACCGGCATGCCCGGGTGTTCGCGCGCGATGTGTCGCGCGAGCGCGGCGGCATTGGTCAGCGCGCCCGCGTACACGGCGGCGGCGGCGCGGCAGGCGGCGATGGCGCGGGTGCCGTTGGTCGTGAAGTACACCAGCTCGCCACCCTCGTGCAGCCGTGCCGCCAGCGCCAGTGGCGTGGCCGGGGCGTGGTCCGGCAGGGTGCGCGCAAGGTATTCGCCGGCCACGACCGCATCCGGCCGCAGCCGTGCGGCCTGGCGGGCATCGTCGTCGTCGCTGGCGGGATAGACGGCGGCCAGTCCGGCGCCCAGCGCGCGGACGATGGTCGAAGTGGCGAACAGCACGTCGATCACCACGACCACGCGCCCGCCCAGGCGTTCGGGATCGATGTCCTCGCGCCGCACGAGCAGGTGCAGGCTGGGCGGTCGTGGCGGGGTCGCATTCGTCACTTTAATTCCGTAATATGGAACTTAATTCTGTAATTCGGAATAATCTAGCCTGCCGCCGCAGACCCTGCAAGCGCCGAGCGTGCTGCGACGCACAAGATATTTCCTGATTTTCAAATGCTTGCACTCTTGGCTCAGGCGGAAGTAGGATCCTACAATTCATGGAACTACGTTTCGTTATACGGAACTTTATGGATCTCACCCCCTCGCCCCACGCCCAGGCCCTGCACCAGCGACTGCTGGACTTCCTGCAGCAGCAGGTCTGGCCCTGCGAAGCCGAGCACGCCGCGGAAGAAACGAGTGCGCGCGCCGCCGGCAATCCCTGGCAGGCCAGCCCGCTGGTCGAAAGGCTGAAGGACCAGGCCCGCGCACAGGGGCTGTGGAACCTGTTCCTGCCGGGGTCGCCACGCGCGCCGGAGGGCCTGTCCAACCTCGACTACGCCCCGCTGTGCGAGCTGATGGGGCGGGTGCACTGGTCGCCCGAGGTGTTCAACTGCAGCGCCCCGGACACCGGCAACATGGAGGTCCTCGCCCGCTACGGCGACGAGGACCAACAGGCCCGCTGGCTCGACCCGTTGCTCGATGGCCGCATCCGCTCGGCGTTCCTGATGACCGAACCGGCGGTGGCGTCCTCCGATGCCACCAACCTCGAATGCGCGATCCGCCGCGACGGTAGCGACTATGTGATCGACGGCCGCAAGTGGTACGCCTCCGGCGCCGGCGATCCGCGCTGCGCGGTCTACATCGTCATGGGCATCACCGACCCCACGGCGGACAGGCACCAGCGCCACTCCATGGTCCTGGTGCCCGCCGATGCGCCGGGCATACGCGTCGAGCGCGCAATGGACGTGTACGGCTACGACGACGCGCCGCACGGCCACATGCAGGTGGCGCTGGACAACGTGCGGGTGCCGGCGTCGAACATGTTGCTGGGCGAGGGCCGCGGCTTCGAGATCGCGCAGGGGCGGCTCGGTCCGGGCCGCATCCACCACTGCATGCGCGCGATCGGCGCCGGCGAGCGCGCGCTGGAAGCGATGTGCCGGCGCCTGGCCTCTCGCCATGCGTTCGGGCGTGCCGTAGCGGAGTACTCGGTCTGGCGTGAGCGCATCGCCCAGTCCCGCTGCCTGCTCGACCAGGCGCGGCTGATGGTGATGAAGGCCGCGCGGATGATGGATACCGTGGGCAACAAGGCCGCGCGCGCCGAGATCGCGATGATCAAGGTGATCGCCCCGCAGGCCGCCGAGCAGGTGATCGACTGGGCGGTGCAGGCGCACGGCGCGGCCGGCGTCAGCCAGGACACCTTCCTGGCCAGGGCCTGGGCGCACACGCGCACCCTGCGCATGGCCGACGGCCCCGACGAAGTGCACCGCGAGGCGATCGCGCGGATCGAGCTGAAGAAGTACGCCACGACGCAGGGAGATCGCTGAGATGGGCAACCCCAGGCGCGACATCCAGACGCTCGGCACCGACGCCGACGGCCGCAACCCGCAGCTGGTGAACTCGGTGGTGCGGGCGTTCTCGATCCTGCGCTGCTTCGAGCGCACGCGCGGCACGCCGGAAAACCGCTACCTCGGCAACCAGGACATCGCCAGGCGCACGAAGCTGCCGAAGGCGACCGTGTCGCGGCTCACCCAGACGCTGGCCGCGCTCGGCTACCTCGAGTACTCGCCCACCCTGGAGAAGTACGCGCTCGGCCCCGCCGTGCTCGGCCTCGGCCACGCCTACATGGCCGGGCACGACGTGGTCGACACCGCCCTGCCGCTGATGCAGGAACTGGCCGACTACACCCAGGCCGCGGTGATGCTGGCGGTGCCCGAGGGCCTGCGCATGCTGCTGCTGGCGGTCTGCCAGGGCGACGAGACCTTCAACCTGCGCCTGGAGAAGGGCGCGCGCGTGCCGCACGGCACCACCGCGCTCGGCCGCGCCGACCTCGCCGCGCGACCGCGCGAGGTGTTCGAGCAGCGGCTGGCCGAACTCGAACGCACCAGCACGCGCGAGGCGTGGCCGGGGATCCGCGCCGGCATCGAGCGCGCGCGCCAGGACTACGAGACCTACGGCTTCGTGTTCTCGCTGGGCGACTGGAATCCCGACGTGTTCGCGGTCGGCGTGCCGATGGTGTCGGCCGACCGTACCCGCCACTTCGCCTTCAACATCAGCGGCCGCGTCTCGGTGATGACGCGCGAGAAGCTGGTGCAGGACTTCGGTCCGAAGCTGGTGGCGCTGCGCAACCGCGTCTACGAGGCCACCGAAGGCCGCTTCTGAACTCCGGGGGAAACACTGCATGAAGGCCGTTGTCTGCGAAGCCTGGGGCGCACCCGACACACTGCGGGTCGCGGACCTGCCCTTGCCCGTACCCGGCCCCGGCCAGGTACGGGTGCGCGTGCACGTCGCCGCGGTGAACTTCCCCGACGCGCTGATGGTCGCGGGCAAGTACCAGTTCCGTCCCGACTTCCCGTTCGCACCCGGTGCCGAATTCTCCGGCACCGTCACCGCGATCGGCGAAGGCGTGGCGGCGCCGAACGTCGGGGACAAGGTGGTCGGGAGCGCCGCGTTCGGCGCGTACGCGGAGGAAGTGGTCGCCGAAGCCGGACACGTCATCGTTCTGCCCGACGACACCGACGATGCGGAACTGGAACTCGCCGGAAGCTTCCTGCTCACATACGGCACGTCCTGGCACGCGTTGAAGGATCGCGCCGAAGCCAGGCCCGGCGAAACCCTGCTGGTGCTCGGCGCCGGCGGTGGCGTCGGCCTGGCCGCGGTCGAACTGGGCAAGCGAATGGGCCTGCACGTGATCGCGGCGGCCGCGAGCGAGGCCAAGCGCCAGGCGGCGCTTTCGCGTGGCGCGGACGAAACGGTCGACTACACCGCGGAGGATTTCCGCGAGCGGCTCAAGGCACTCACCGGCGGTCGCGGCGTCGACATCGTCTACGACCCGGTCGGCGGCGACATCGCCGAATCGGCATTACGCAGCGTCGGCTGGCGCGGGCGCTACCTGGTGGTGGGCTTCGCGGCCGGCGGCATCCCGAAGCTGCCCGCCAACCTGCTGCTGCTCAAGGGCAGCGCACTGGTCGGCGTGTTCTGGGGCGACTTCGTGCGTCGCGAACCCGAGGCCAACGCCGCCAACACCCGCCAGTTGCTGGCCTGGCTGCGCGAAGGCGCGCTGCGGCCGCTGATCTCGCGGCGCTATCCGCTCTCGCAGGCGCCGGCCGCGCTCGAAGCCCTGCTCGGACGCGAAGCGGTCGGCAAGCTGGTGATCGTGCCGCAGCAGCCCGACTGAGCCGCCGACAACGACGACACAGGAGCCAAGCCCGATGAAGCCTTCGCCGCACTGGCCGCCCGGCCTGCCCCGCCACCTGGGGCTGCCGCAGACCTCGCTGTACGAGAACCTCGCGATCAGCGCGCGCCGCTATCCGTCGCGTCCCGCCACCCTCTACTACGGCGGCGAACTCACTTACGCGCAGCTCGACGCGCAGGCGCTCGCGCTCGCCGGCTTCCTGCAGCAGCGCTGCGGTGTCGCGCGTGGCGACCGCGTGGCGCTGTTCATGCAGAACTGCCCGCAGTTCGTGGTGGCGCTGTACGCCATCCTGCGCGCGGACGCGGTGGTGGTGCCGGTCAACAGCATGAACCGGCTGGAGGAAGTGCGGCACATCGTGCGCGACAGCGGCGCACGGACCGCGCTGGTCGCGCAGGAACTCGCGCCCGAACTGCTGCCGCTGAAGGGCGACCTGCTCGAACATGTCGTCGTCGCCACCTACTCCGACTACATCGACCTCGGCACCGACCTGCCCCTGCCCGACGTGGTGTCGCTGCCGCGCGAACCCATCGACGGCGCCGTCGCCTGGGTCGACACGCTGGCCGAAAACTTCGCGCCTTCCGCGCACCTCGCCGGCCCAGGCGACCTGGCGATGATGCCCTACACCTCCGGCACCACCGGCCATCCCAAGGGTTGCCTGCACACCCACCGCAGCGTGATGCACACCGCGGTCGCCGGTCCGGAATGGTGCTTCGCGCCCAAGGACATCGTGGTCCTGGCCAACCTGCCGATGTTCCACGTCACCGGCCTGCAGAACGGCGTCAACACGCCGGTCTACCGCGGCAACACCATCGTGGTGATGACGCGCTGGGACCGGCGCTGCGCGGCGATGCTGATCGAACGCCATCGCGCCGGCGCGTGGACCGCGATCCCGACCATGCTGATGGATTTCCTCGCCCAGGACCTGTCGGCCCACGACCTGTCCTCGATGCACATTCTCACCGGCGGCGGCGCGGCGATGCCGAAAGCGGTCGCCGAACGCATCCGCGAGCTGTGGGGGCTGGACTACGTGGAAGGCTACGGCCTGTCGGAAACCATGGCGCCCACCCACCTCAACCCGGTGCACCGGCCGAAGCCGCAATGCCTGGGCCTGCCGATCTTCGACACCGACGCGCGCGTGCTCGATCCGCAGACCCTGGAGGAACTGCCGCCGGGTGAGGTCGGCGAAATCGTCACCTGCGGACCGCAGGTGATGCTCGGCTACCACGGCCGCCCTGGCGACGACCGCGAGACGTTCGTCGAGATCGACGGCAAGCGCTTCCTGCGCACCGGCGACCTCGCCTATGTCGACGAGGAGGGCTACTTCTTCATGGTCGACCGGCTCAAGCGCATGATCAACGCCTCCGGCTTCAAGATCTGGCCGGCCGAAGTCGAAGCGCTGCTCTACGGGCATCCGGCGGTGCAGGAGGCCTGCGTCATCGGCACCCGCGATCCGCACCGTGGCGAGAGCGCAAAGGCGGTCGTCGTACTGCGCGAAGGCCACGACGCCAGCGAAGCCGACATCATCGAATGGGCGCGCGGGCACATGGCCGCGTACAAGGTGCCGCACGCGATCGAGTTCCGCACCGCCCTGCCGCGCAGCGCCACCGGCAAGGTGCAGTGGCGGGCGCTGCAGGAAGCCGAAGACGGGCGCACGTCGTGAGCGCTTCGCGCGGCGGTCCGCCGGTGGTCGAGAACGGCGGTTGGCGCTGGGGGCCCTTCACCTTCCGCCTGCCGTTCCTGCATACCAGGCCGTGCTGGCCGGAACTGCTGCAGGGCACGCTGGTCGCCACTGCGACCGGGCTGGCGCTGGTGCCGATCCTCACCGGCTATTTCGGCATGAGCTTCGAGGAAGGCATCGCCACCTCGCTGCTGATCAGCACCTTCCTGGTGATCGCGCTGTGGGTCTTCGGCGACCCCTACGCGCCGGGCTGGACCACGCCCGCCCTGCCGCTGGTGCTGGCCTTCGTGCTGGCGCGCTACGACACGCCCGAGCTGCGCTTCCAGGCCATGGCCGCGCTCTCGATCTCCTACGCGCTGCTGGTGTTCGCGCTGGGCGTCACCCGGGCCGGGCCCCGCCTGATGGCCTGGCTGCCGCCGACGCTGCGGGCGACGATCCTGATCGGTTCGGCGCTCGCCGCATTCCGCCAGGTCTTCGTCACGGATGCGCCGCGCTTCCTGCACCAGCAGCCGATTTCGATCCTGCTGGCCTGCGCGCTGTGCCTGGTGCTGGTGTTCTCGGCGCCGGTGCACCGGCTGCAGGCGCGCCACCCCTGGCTGCGGCGCGTGACCGCGCTGGGCCTGCTGCCGGGATTCCTCGCCGCGGCGATCGTCGGCCCGCTGGTCGGCGAAGTGCGCTACGAGGTCGAATGGGGCTGGCTGTGGCCGCCGGTGGGCGATGCGGTGGCGAAGATGTCGCCGTTCTCGATCGGCTGGCCGCCGCTGTCGATGTTTCTCGACGTGGTGCCGCTGGTGCTGCTGACCTACGTGATCCAGTTCGGCGACTGGGTGACCGGCGACGCGGTGCTGCGCGACGCGCAGCCGGCGCGTCCCGACGATCCGATCCGGATCGATCCGAGGCGTTCGCACCTGGCGCTGGCGCTGCGCAACTTCGGGTCGGCGCTGGTGGTGCCGTTCTTCCCCGCCCAGGGCTCGCTGTGGGCGGGCGTGCACGTGGTGGTCGCCTCGCGCTGGCGCGAAGGCCCGGGCGCGATGCGCGACCTGCACAGCGGCCTGATCTCCTACTACCTGATGGGCCTGCCGCTGATCTATTTCCTGCTGCCGCTGCTGACCGGCCTGCAGCCGCTGATGGGCGTGGCCCTGGCCATCACCCTGGTCACCACCGGCTTCGCCTGCGCCTACATCGGCATGGCGATCCCGCGGACCAATGCCGAGCGCGGCTGCGCGGTGCTGGGAGGCGTGGCGCTGTCGCTGTTCGATCCGTGGATCGCGCTGGCGCTGGCGGTCGCCGCCTGGTGGCTGCTGGTCGGGCGCGACCCGAAGGCGCCCGCGCCGGCGGAGGCACCGGCACGCGTGGCCGGCGAGGAACCGCGATGAGCGCACGCGACGGCTACCGCCACTTCCTCGCCATTCCCACGCGCTGGAAGGACAACGACGTCTACGGCCACGTCAACAACGTCGAGTACTACAGCTACTTCGACACGGTGATCAACACCTGGCTAATCGCCGAGGGCGGGCTCGACATCCACCGCGGCGACGCGATCGGCCTGTGCGCGGAATCGCATTGCCGGTTCCTCGGCGAACTCGCGTTTCCCGGCAGCGTCGACGCCGGACTGCGGGTGGAGAAGCTCGGCAACAGCAGCGTGCGCTACGGCATCGGCCTGTTCCGCGCCGGCGAAGCCGGGCCGGCGGCGGAGGGGTGGTTCGTGCACGTGTTCGTCGACCGCCGGAGCCGGCGCAGCACACCGATCCCGGACCGCATCCGCGCCGCGCTGCAGGCGCTTGTGGTGGAACCGCCACCGTGACCACGATGCGCGCCGCGGTATTGCGCACGATGGGCGCCCCGGCGCCCTACGCCGACTCGCGTCCGCTCGCGATCGAAACCGTCGTCGCACAGCCACCCGGGCCGGGCGAAGTGCGGGTGCGGGTGCGCGCCGCGGGGCTGTGCCACTCCGACCTGTCGGTCATCGACGGCTCGCGCCCGCGGCCGATGCCGATGCTGCTGGGCCACGAGGCGGCCGGCGAAGTGGTCGAGGCCGGCGACGGCGTGTCGACCCTGCGCGTCGGCGACCGCGTCGTGTTCTCGTTCGTGCCGATGTGCGGGCATTGCGCTCCCTGCGCCTGTGGCCGCCCGGTGCTGTGCGAGCCGGGTGCTGCGGCGAACGCGCGCGGGACCCTGCTCGGCGGCGCGATGCGCCTGCACGATGCTGGCTGCACCCCGCTGCACCACCATCTCGGGGTTTCAGGGTTCGCCGAGTACGCGGTGGTCTCGGAGCATTCGGCGGTGCGCGTCGATGCCGACCTGCCGCCGAAGATCGCCGCGCTGTTCGGCTGCGCGGTGATGACCGGCGTGGGTGCGGTGGTGAACACCGCCGGCGTGCGTCCTGGTGAATCCGTCGCGGTGTTCGGGCTCGGCGGCGTGGGCTTGTCGGCGCTGCTGGGTGCGGCCGCATCGTCGGCGTGGCCACTGGTCGCCGTGGACGTGGTGCCGGCGAAGCTGGCGCTGGCACGCGAACTCGGCGCCAGCCACTGCATCGATGCGCGCGAAGGCGACGTCGCGGCGCAGGTGCGCGAGGCGACCGGGGGCGGCGCGGACTACAGCATCGAGACCGCCGGCCACGCGCACGTGCTGGCCACCGCGTACGCCGCGACCCGACGCGGCGGCAGCACGATCAGCGTCGGCCTGCCCGCACCCGACCGCATGTTCAGCGTGCCGGCGGTGAGCCTGGTCGCCGAGGAGCGGACGGTGAAGGGCTCGTACATGGGCTCGGCGGTGCCGCGGCGCGACATCCCGCGCTATGTCGCGCTCTACCGCGCCGGCCGCCTGCCGGTGGACAGGCTGCTGACGCATACGCTGGCGCTGGACGGGATCAACGCGGGCTTCGACCGGCTGGCGAGCGGCGAGGCGATCCGGCAGGTGGTGCTGTTCGACTAGCGGTCGTTTCGTCGCGGCGTGCACCCGCCGCTACACTGGCGACGGATGGAAACGCCCGCCGCGCCACCGACGCATCCACTCGACGACCGCGCCACGCGGCTGTTCATCGCGCTCGCCGGATTCTTCTGCGTCAACGCGGTCCTGGCCCAGTTCATCGGCGTCAAGATCTTCGCGCTCGAGGACACCCTGGGCATCGCGCCGCGCGAATGGAACCTGTTCGGCCAGAGTGGCTCGCTGAGCTTCACCGCCGGCACCCTGCTGTGGCCGGTGGTGTTCGTGTTCACCGACGTCATCAACGAGTACTTCGGCCGCCGCGGCGTGCGGCTGATCTCGTGGATCGCGGTGGGCCTGATCCTGTATGGATTCGTGTTCGCGTTCGTCGCCATCGCGCTGGCGCCGGCGGACTGGTGGATGACGGCGGCGCAGGCCCAGGGCGTGCCGGACTACCAGGCCGCGTTCGCGGCGGTGTTCGGCCAGGGCCTGTGGACGATCGCCGGGTCGGTGGTGGCGTTCCTGATCGGGCAGCTGATAGATGTGCGGGCGTTCCACCGCATCCGCCGCGCCACCGGCGAGCGCATGGTGTGGCTGCGCGCCACCGGATCGACCGCGGTCTCGCAGCTGGTCGACAGCTTCGTGGTGATCTGGATCGCCTTCGTACTCGGACCGCAGCAGTGGCCGACCTCGCTGTTCCTCGCGGTCAGCAGCGTCAACTACGTCTGGAAGATGGCCGCGGCGATCGCGCTGATCCCGCTGCTGTACGTGATGCGGCGCGCGATCGCGACCTACCTCGGCGCGGCGCGGGCGCAGGAGTTGCGCACGCGCGCTTCCGCGGCCTGAGCACAGGCCCGCATCGGCGCATCCACCCGGCACGCTTCCTGCGCGGCTTCCCGCGGTTCAGCCGGCGATGCCGAGCGCCTCGCGCAGCGGCTTGCGGAAACTTCGGCCCGACGTCAGGCAGCTGCCATCCCTGAGCCGCATCCAGTACTGGCCGGCGCCGCAGGGCTCGACCTGCTCGATCAGGTCGATGCGCACCGCGCGCGAGCGATGGATGCGCACGAAGCGGGCGGGATCGAGCCGTTCCACCAGCGAGCCCAGGGTTTCGCGCAGCAGCAGGCTGCGGCCGGCCAGGACCAGTTCGACGTAGTTGCCCTGCGCCACCAGCATCGTGATCTCCTCCACCGGCACCATGCGCAGGCGTGCGCCATCCGGAACCGCCAGCCGCTGCAGGTAGCGCATGCCGCCGGCCGCATCGCCCGCGGCGGGCGATGCCCGCGAGGGGAGATGCTCGAGCCGGGCACGCACGCGCGCCACCGCGTCGTGCACGCGCGCGGGCGAAAGCGGCTTGACCAGGTAGTCGACGGCTTCGACGTCGAACGCCTCCAGCGCGCGTTCGCCATAGGCGCTGACGAACACCACCAGCGGGCGCGCGGCTCGCGGCAGGCGTGCGAGCAGCTGGAAACCGTCGATTTCCGGCATGCGGATGTCGAGGAACACCACGTCCGCCGGCGCGCCGGGCAGACCCTCCAGCGCGGCATGGCCATGGCCGTAGGTGCCGACGATCCGCACCCCGTCGACTTCTTCCAGGATCCGCGCCAGCCGCAGCCTGGCCAGCGGTTCGTCGTCGACGATCGCGGCGCGCAGGGCCCGGCTCATGCCGCGACTCCGGTGCTGCCCGCGCGCCTGGGCATCCGCAATCGCGCGGTGGTGCCGCCGCGGTCGTTGGCCTCCAGGCGCAGCCATTCGCCTTCGCCGTACAGGTGTCGCAGGCGCGCATGCAGGTTGGCCAGGCCATTGCCATGGTGCACGGTCGACTCGCGGTGGCCGCCGTCGTCGGCGATCGCGATCTCGAGCGCATCTTCATCCGCGCGCGCCTGCACCGACAGGCGGCCCGGCGAGATCCGCAGCGACAGCGCGTGCACGATCGCGTTCTCGGCCAGCGGCTGCAACGCCAGCGGCGGCACCGGCAACTCGTCCAGGCGCGGCTCGATCGCCCAGTCCACCCGCAGGCGCTCGCCCAGCCGCATCTTCTCGAGGTCGAGGTAGTGGCGCAGCAGCGCGAGTTCCTCGTGCAGCGGTACCAGCGGCCGCGCCTGGTGGTCGAGGCTGCTGCGCAGCAGTTCGCCCAGCGCCACCAGCATGCGGTCGGCCGCGTCCGGGTCGTGGTGCACCATCTCGGCGATCGAATTGAGCGCGTTGAACATGAAGTGCGGATTGAGCTGCGAGGCCAGCGCCTGCAGGCGCGCCTCGACCAGCGCCGCCTGCAACTGTTCGGCCTGCCGCTCGCGCTGGCGGGCGCGCGCGGCGTACAGCAACGCATGCGCCGCGCCGACCATCAACCACAGCAGCAGGAAATTGTTGCCCAGGCTGGCCAGCAGCACCTCGTCGTAGGGCGGCGGCGCGTGGTACCAGCCCACCCAGGGGTTGAGCACGATCACGGCCGCTGCCCGCAACAGCACCAGCAGCAGCACCATCGCCAGCGTGGCCAGGGTCGAGCGCCAGGCCTTCCCGCGCTCGATCGGGAAGCGCCGCACGCACCACAACAGCAGCATCGTCATCGGGATCCACAACCATGCCGAGGCGAAGCCCAGCGTGGCCGCTTCCCGCAACGGCATCACCTCGCCGTCGGCGCCCTCCATGCTCAGCCACTGGCTGGTGGAGGCGACGCCGTAGAGCGTCCACCAGGCGGTGACGATCGGCAGCATGGGCCAGGGGCGATCGCGCATATGCCACGCATGCTGGAGCGTCGGCGCGGCGTCCGCAACCGCGGGCATGTCGTTCGTCACGCCCTGCGGACGCTTCGTCACAAGCCGTTTGCGCGCCCGGCCGCCGGGACGCCAAATCGGGCTCCCAGCCGGAACCAGGAGTCGACGCGATGAAGCGCATGGCGATGATGGCAGGAGTGTTCTCGATCGCCGCTGCGGCGTGCGCGCATGCCGACGGACCGGCAGGAGCGAACCGGCACGGCTGCCCGCCGGTCGAGGTCTTCGCGCCGGGCGTGATCTCGGTGGAGGGCAGTTGGCAATGGCGCCTGTCGTTCACCCCGACCCGGCTGCAGGCCTACTGGTCGCACAGCGAGGGCTGGTGGCCGGGCACGCGCGAGCGCGCCGAGATCCGCACCTCGCACCGGCTGCCCGGCGGCCACTGGTCGACGCCGGTGGTGGTGCCGTTCTCCGGGCAATACGCCGACATGGACCCGTTCGTCACCCCGCTCGGCACGGCGATGTTCTTCTCGTCGATGCGCCCGGTCGACGGACAGCCGCGCGGCGACATGGACCTGTGGATGGTCCGCCGCACCTGGAACGGCTGGAGCGAACCGGTGCACCTGGGCAACGAGGTCAACGCCGACGGCTACGACGAGCTGTATCCCAGCGTCGACCTGCACGGCAATCTCTATTTCGCGCGGGTCAAGGCTCCGGTCCCCACCGAGGACGTCGACATCTGGCGCAGCAAACGACGCTGGGATGGCAGCTACGGCGCCCCGGAACGCGTCGGCCCGGGCGTGAACACAGCGCAGCGCTGGGAGTTCAACCCGGAGATTTCACCCGACGGCAAGACCCTGCTGTTCGTGCGCCTCGATCGTCCCGACGACGGGCTCGAGGACGAAGGGTACGGCTGGGGCGACCTCTACGTGAGCCGGCTCGGTCGCGGCGGGTTCTCGGCCGGCGTCAACCTCGGCCCCTGCGTCAACACCGCCGCCGACGAGTTCCATCCCACCGTGCTGTGGGAGCGCGGCGAGCTGTTCTTCGCCCGCGATGCCGGCGCGCCCAGCGATTTCCACAGGACCAGATTGCGGTTGCCGCGCTGACCGCGGCCCCCCCGGCTGCCCCTTCCGCAAGGAAGGGGCATTTTTTCGGTTTTTCGCCCAACTCCCGGAAAGGGTCGGTCGTGGCAGGAGCGAAGAGGGACTGTTACCCCACCGCTTCGCATTGCCCCAGGTCATCGCGACCTGACGGGCCTCGCCGCGACCGGCAGCCCTTTGCGGCGAATGTCCTCCGGCATCCGCCGCACGCGGATGCCTCCCCCTTGATTTCGCCGCAAAGGGCTACCGGCCACGACGAGGCTCGACTTGCGGGCGCGTGCGCCAGGCGCCAGCCAGGTACTCAGGCTTGCGCGCTTTGAACGCCAACAGTCCGGCACGCCGGGTGCGGATGCCCTTGGGTGCGAAATCAAGGAGGAGGCGACGGCCGCAGGCCGTCGCCGGGGGACATTCGGACCCAAGGGCATCCGTACCCGGCCCCCGGTCCACGAACAGACGCAGAGCTTCCCCCGGTTGGGAGAAGACTCTCTTACCTCTGTGCGGCGTCAGGCGCGGACGCTGCCGCCGTCGCGCGAGCGTCCGGCACCCTGTCCGCCGCGGCGATCGCCGCCGCGCGACTGCTTCGGACCGGCATGCGCATGCGCGCCGCGGTCCTGCGGCTTGCCGTGCGCGCGATGCGCGGGCTTGCGCGGCGGACGCTGGCCGCCGGCGGGCTTCGGACCGCTGCCACGGCGACCGGGCTGGTTGCCGTCGAGACGGAGTGCCTGCGACGGCTCGAAGCCGCGCACGGTCTCCATCGCGATGTCGGCCTTGAGCATGCGCTGGATGTCGCGCAGCAGCCCGCCCTCTTCCGGCGACACCAGCGACAGCGCCTCGCCCTGCAGGCCGTTGCGGCCGGTGCGGCCGATGCGGTGCACGTAGTCCTCGGCGACCATCGGCAGGTCGTGGTTGATCACCAGCGGCAGGTTGGGGATGTCGAGCCCGCGCGCGGCCACGTCGGTGGCGACCAGGATCCGCGCCTTGCCCGACTTGAACTGGTCCAGCGCCTTCTGCCGCTGCGCCTGGCTCTTGTTGCCGTGGATCGCGAGCGCCGGCAGGCCGGCCTTCTCGAGCTGTTCGGCCAGCCGGTTGCAGCCGTGCTTGGTCTTGCCGAACACCAGCACCTGGTCGGTGTGGCGGGTCGACAGGATCTCGACCAGCAGGTCGCGCTTGCGCGAGGCGTCGACCGGGTGCACGCGGTGCACGATGGTGTCGGCGATGGTGTTCTGCGCGGCCACCTGCACTTCGGTCGGGCGGTCGAGCAGTTCCATCGCCAGCGCACGGATGCGCGGCTCGAACGTGGCCGAGAACAGCATCGTCTGGCGCTGCTTGGGCACGCGCGAGAGCACCCGCTTGATCGACGGCAGGAAGCCCATGTCGAGCATGCGGTCGGCTTCGTCGAGCACCAGAAGTTCCACGCCGTCGAGCTTGGCGTGCCCCGAGTCGAGGTGGTCGAGCAGGCGGCCCGGGCAGGCGACCAGGATGTCGACGCCGCGACGCAGGTTGTCGATCTGCGGCTGCATGCCGACGCCGCCGAAGATCATGGTCACGTTGAGCCGCAGGTGGCGGCCGTAGGTCTTGAGGCTGTCGCTGACCTGCACCGCCAGCTCGCGCGTGGGCACCAGTACCAGGGCGCGCGCCTTGCGCGGCCCCTTGGCCGGGGTTTCCCTGGCCAGCGCCTGCAGCAGCGGCAGGCCGAACGCGGCGGTCTTGCCGGTGCCGGTCTGGGCCGCGCCGAGGATGTCGTTGCCGGCGAGCGCCGGCGGAATCGCCTGCGCCTGGATCGGGGTGGGCGTGGTGTAGTTGGAATCGGACAGCGCGCGCAGCAACGCGGGCGAGAGCCCGAGGGATTCGAACGTCATTGGGAAAGTACTCCGTGGCAGCCAACCGCGCTCCGCGCCGTGAAGCCACGGCGTGGACACGGACATCGAAGAAGCGCCTTCGACTGGCTTGCCCGGAACCATCCAGATCCGCGTTGCGGGCAAAATTTTGACGGCGACCGGAGATTCCGGACCGTGTCTGCGCGACGAAAGACGTGCGGGAGAGGACGCCATGGGTGGAGCCCGTGGCCGGCCTGCCAGGATCGTGTGCCGCGTCGGAACGCGGCGGGCAGCCGTTTTGCAAACGCCGGCATTGTACGGATTCGGGCGCCGTCGCGCCAGCCGCCGGCGCACCCGCCCTCCTGGCGTTCACCCTGGGGTCGCTGCGGCGGCGGCCCCGGCGGCTCCGCTTCAGGCCACGCAGGTGCGCAACGTCCCCGGCGCGCCAGCTGCCCGGGGCGGTTTCGGTCGGGTGGAAGGGTGGAAGCGCCCGGGGCGCTATGCCACCCTTATGCGGGTCCCGCCCTCCGAGCGCCGCATGTCCTTCCGTTCGCCGTCGTCGAACCCCGGCACCACCCTCGCCCGCCTGCTGCTGGCCAGCGTGTTCATCGTGATGGGGGCCTGGCGCCTGTGGAACGCCTACCAGGGCGTGCCGACCAGCGGCGCCACCCTGAGTTTCAGTGCCGCCGAACTGGTGCTGGGCCTGTTGATGGCGGCCGGCTGGAAACTGCGCTGGACCGCCCTGCTGGCGGCGCTGCTGATGGTGGCCGACGCCGTGCTCTCGCACCCGTTCTGGTCGCTGGCCGAGCCGGCACGCAGCGCGCAGTTGCTGCACTTCATGAAGAACGTCGCGATCGTCGGCGGCTTCCTGCTGCTCTCGCTCGCAGCGCCCACGCGCAGGCGCTGAAGACGTGGCCGCCGGCGCCGACCCCGACCACCTGATCGCGGCGGTCGCACTGCTGGGCGCCGCCGTGGTCGCGGTGCCGTTGTTCCGCAAGCTCGGGCTGGGCCCGGTGCTGGGATACCTGGCCGCCGGGCTCGTGATCGGGCCGTTCGGCCTGGGCTGGTTCTCGCACCCGCAATCGATCCTGCATTTCGCCGAACTGGGCGTGGTGATGTTCCTGTTCGTGGTCGGGCTGGAGATGCGTCCTTCCCACCTGTGGAGCCTGCGCCGGCAGATCTTCGGGCTGGGCGCGCTGCAGATCGCGGCCTGCACCCTGGCGTTGACGGGCGTGGGCCTCGCGTTCGGGCTGTCGCCCCAGGTGGCATTCATCGCCGGCGCCGGCTTCGTGCTCACCTCGACCGCGATCGTCATGCAGTTGCTGGGCGAGCGCGGCGACATCGCGCTCCCGCGTGGCCAGCGCATGGTCTCGATCCTGCTGTTCGAGGACCTGCTGATCGTGCCGCTGCTGGCGCTGGTCGCGTTCATGTCGCACGCACCGGTCGATCCCGACGCGCCGCCCAGGCTGGTCGGCTTCGGCATCGCCGTGGCTTCGCTGGCCGCGCTGATCGTCGCCGGGGTGTTCCTGCTCAACCCGCTGTTCCGGATCCTGGCGGCCGCCAAGGCGCGCGAGGTGATGACCGCCGCCGCGCTGCTGGTGGTGCTGGGCGCGGCGGTGCTGATGGAGATGGGCGGGCTGTCGATGGCGATGGGCGCGTTCATCGCCGGCGTGCTGCTGTCGGAATCGACATTCCGCCACCAGATCGAAGCCGACATCGAACCGTTCCGAGGCATCCTGCTCGGGCTGTTCTTCGTCGCCGTGGGGATGTCGCTCGACCTCGCGGTGGTGCGCGCGAACTGGACGCTGATCCTGGTCGCGGTCCCGGCGATGATGCTGGTCAAGGCGGCGTGCATCTACCTGATAGCACGGCTGCTGCGCAGCAGCCATCGCGATGCGCTCGACCGCGCCACGCTGATGGCGCAGGGCGGCGAGTTCGCGTTCGTACTTTATGCGGCGGCGGAAACCGCCGGCATCATCGATGCCGAGGTCAACGACAACCTGACCGCGATCGTGGTGCTGTCGATGGTACTGACCCCGCTGGTGGTGCTGGCCATGCGCAGGCTGGCGCCGAAGGAGTCGCTTTCGCTCGACGGCGTGGAAGCCGTCGAGGGCCAGACCGGGAGCGTGCTGATCATCGGCTTCGGCCGCTTCGGCCAGGTGATGAGCCAGTCGCTGCTGGCGCGCGACGTGGACGTCACTATCATCGACACCGACATCGAGATGATCACCAGCGCAGCCCAGTTCGGCTTCAAGGTGTTCTACGGCGACGGCCGCCGCCTCGACGTGCTGCACGCCTCCGGGGCGCACAGCGCACGCGCGATCGCGGTGTGCATCGACGACCGCGCCGCGGCCGACACCGTGGTCGAGCTGGCCAAGCACCACTTCCCGCAGGCGAAGCTGCTGGTGCGCTCGTTCGATCGCGAACACTCGCTGAAACTGGTCAACGCCGGCGTCGACTTCCAGATCCGCGAGACCTTCGAATCGGCGGTGGCGTTCGGCGAGGCCGCCCTGCGCGAGATCGGCATCGATGTCGACGAGGCCGCGCGCATCGCCGAACAGGTGCGCAGGCTGGACGCCGAACGCTTCGAACTGGAGATCGCCGGCAACGACACCCGCGCCGGCATTCCCCTGCTGATCAACAACACCGGCAACGCGCCAAAGCCGACGCCGTTCACCACGCCGCGTCGCGAGGGCCAACGGATCGACGGCGAAGCCGGGGCGCAGGCGCCGGCGCCACCGGGCGGCTGATCGCCCGCCAACGCCGACAGGCGTCGCAGTCGCTGGCGGTCCGCTACATCGCAACCTTTCTTCGGTTGTCGTCGGCCACCCGGTCGATCAGCTTGTTATACGGATCGAACCCGGCCTCGAACGGCGCCTCGTCGACGGTCACGGTGACCACCGGATCCCCCGTGGTCACATGGTGACGCTCCAGGTAGAGCACCTTCTCGTCGCGCTCCTTGCCCGATGGGCCGCGCGCGAACACGCCGATCTCGATCCAGTCGTCCAGTTCCGCCGGCGTCTCCCTGCCCTTGCCGTCGGCCTCGCGCTTGGCCGCGTGCAGGCGCAGCGTCACGTCGTACCTGCCGTCGGCACGCTGCTTCGACGTCGCCTCGACCACGCGGTTGTCGTAGAACACGATCTTCTCGAACAGGTCGGTGATCAGCGCCTGCTGTGCGGGCGAGGCCTCATCGCGGAAGTAGGCCACCAGCTCGCGCGAGGTCGTGAACGGCGCCCGCTGGTAGCCCTTGTCCTGCAGGAAGCGGCGCAGCGCGCGGTTCACCGCGGCCTCGCCGAGTTCTTCGCGAAGCCGGTACATCACCAGAGCACCCTTCTGGTAATGGATGTACTGCTGGTTCTCGTTGCGGTACAGCGGCAATTCCTCGATCCGCTCGCCTCCGCGTCCTCCCAGGTAGCGATCCAGTTCGTAGCGCAGGAACTGCCGCATGTTGGCGCGCCCGTATTCCTGCTCCATCACCATCAGCGCCGAGTACTGCGCCAGGGTCTCCGACAGCATGGTCGCGCCCTGCACGTTGGCGCCGATCACCTGGTGCGCCCACCACTGGTGCGCGGCCTCGTGCGTGGTGACGTAGAACACGTAGTCGATATTGTCCGGGTCGCGCAGATCGGTGATGAATCCGATCGACTCTGAGTACGGGATCGTGTTGGCGAACGCCTGCGCGAAGCTGGCATAGCCCGGGAACTCTATGATCCGGAACTGGCGGTGCTGGTATGGGGTGAAGTTCTGCTCGAAATACCCCAGCGACTTCTGCGTCGCCTCGATCATGCGGTCCACGTTGAACGGGTGCCTGGCGTCGTAGTACACCTCGATCGGGATGTCCTTGTAGACGCCCTTCTTCACCTGCCAGCGCGCCGACAGGAAGGCGTAGAAGTCGAGCATCGGCTGGTCCATGGAATAGCTGAAGCAGCGGCGTCCGTCGCGCATGAACTCGCGCTCGAGATAGCCCGGCGCCAGCGCCACCTGGTCGGGTGCGGTGCAGACCGTGGTCGAGAAATCGATCCAGTCGCCGTCGTCGCCGAGGTAGGTGTTGGCGCGCGCGGCCTCGTCCTCCAGTCTGGGCATCCGCCGCGGCTCGCCGAGGTCGCGCTTGCGCCGGTCGTTGCGATCCTCGATCTCGGCACGCGGGTTGTAGCCGAACGACGGGAACAGGCTGCTGTTGAAGAAGCTGCCGTTGTCGACGAACCGGGTCTGCGCCTGGGAATTGGTGATGCCCTTGGGACGGAACTCCATTCGGAAGCGGAACTCGCGCCGCTCGTCCGGCTGCAGCGGGCGCGACAGGCGGTAGATCCGGTAGCCGAGCGGCGCGTCGTGCGCGGCCAGGGCCTGCCCGCCGAGGTCGACCGACGTGAGCGTGTCGTCGTCGTCCACCTGCAGGTGGACGTCGGCGATCGGCTCGCGGTGCGGATTGTGCACGGTGTAGGCCACATCGGCCGTCATCGACTGGCTCTCGGGCCGCAGGTCGACCAGCGGTCGGCTGGCCACGATCTTCGGCTGCGGCAGCTGCTCGTACTGCTTGTACTCCTTCTCGTAACGCGCCATCAGGTCGAGCTGGCCTTCCGGCGAGATGTACTCGTTGCGGACATTGGTGTTCCAGAACAGCCAGGCACCGATGCCGGCGAACCCCGCCAGCGCCGCGACGAAGGCCACGCCGAGCCCGCCACGCATGCGCGCGCGCAGTTGCGCCCGGCGCTGGCGCCAGCCCTGGTCGACCCCGCGCACCCACAGCCCGGCACTCAGCAACAGCAGCGCCAGCAGCAGCACGCCCCAGTAGCCCTGGAACCACAGCTGCCCCGCGAGGAAGTGGCCGTAGCCGTTCATGTCCGAATACGGCGCATTCGGCCAGCTGCCGAAGGTGTACAGGTTGTGGGTGAAGTCGAGCACGCCCAGCACGATCTGCGACAGCACCACCAGCACCAGCAGGCCGTAACCGATGAACTTGTTGTTCGCCAGCACCTGCAGCACCAGCCCCATGCCACCCATCAGCACGAACGGGACCGAATCGAGCAGCAGGGCCTTGCCGTACAGCGCCGGTTCGATCGCGGTGAACCCCTTGGCCAGCTGGATCGCGATGGAGGCGAGCATGCCGATCGCGTGGAAGAGAAGCACCACCGCGACGATCACGCAGAACTTGGCGGCCAGCGGCACCCAGCCGGGGAACGGGGCGGCGTCGGTGACTTCGTGGATCTTCGCCGCGCGTTCCTTCCACACCAGTTCGCCGGCGTAGAACATGACGATGATCACCAGCAGGAAGCTGAAGCTGCCGCGCAGCGCATCCAGCATCCGCGAGGTCACCGGGTACACGTCGGTGCCGTACATCGACTGGATCGACAGCGCGGTGGGGATGAAGTTGGCCAGGCCGAACGCCAGCATCACCAGGAACGGCACGCTGCGCAGCACGCCCGACGTGTCGAAGCGCACCTGGTGCAGGAACTGGTGCAGCGCGGTGCCGCGGCCGAACGACGGTGCGACCCGCGGCGGGGCAGGCGCCGGCACGGTCGGCGGCGGGATCTCGGCGGGCATCAAGTTGCGGGCCTTGCGACGCCACAGTCCGCGCCCGGTGCCGGTGCGCTCGGTGCGGAAAAGCGCGAACGTGGCGGCGAACAGCGCCAGCCCCAGCGCAATCCACAGCGCGCGGTTGGCCAGCAGGTAGCCGGCCAGGGCCGGAAGCCCCGTGTTGCGCTCCTCCGCCGACCAGTAGCGGATCGTACGCGCGAAGGCACGGATGCCGAGCGGTTCTAGCAGGGTCGCCAGCCAGACGTTGTCGAGGTCGCGCATCAGCGCGGCGCTGACGCCGTACAGCACGAAGAAGCCGATGACGCCCAGGTAGACCCAGAGGATCGAACGCGTCAGGGCCGCCAGCAGCGCCAGCAGGCCGCCGGTGAACGCCAGGTTCGGCAGCACCATCACCGCGAACGCCCACAGGTAGGGCCGCAGCGACGCCGGCCCCAGCCGCGCCTCGTCGATCCAGGGCATGAACTGGGCGACGAAGATGCCGAGCGCGATCACCAGGTACACCACCACGCTCGCCAGCATCGCCGCCGCCAGCCGACCCATCAGGTAGTCGCGACGGCGGATCGGACTGGCGAAGAAGAGTTCCGCCGTGCCCTGCTCGAAGTCGCGCAGCAGCGCCGCGCTCACGAAGATCGGCACGATCAGCATGCCCAGCAGGGTGAACACCGTCAGCCACTGCGCGACCACGATCGGCGCGTTGCGATGGACATTGCCGATGCCGCCGCCGAGTTGTACCGCATCGCTGGCCGCGGCGCCGAAGCCCAGCAGCGCGAACAGCACCGCCAGGAACCACAGCAGCGGCGAGCGCAGTTGTTCGCGCAACTCGAAACGGAAGAATTCGAGGATCATGCGCGGCGCCTCAGGCCGCCTGGCGCTGCAGGCGCAACTGGCGGAAGTAGACGTCCTCGAGATCGGGATCGATACGCTCGAAGCCTTCCTCCGGGCGTTGCCCGCTGAACACGTGGATCACGGGTTGTCCACCGACCAGCCGCGTCGACAGCACGGTGTGGCTGGCCTCGTAACCCGGTAGCGCCTCCTTGCTCACCTGCTTGCGCCACACCTGTTCGCGCAGTTCAGCGATGGCGTCGGCCGGCCGGCCGGTGAGCAGCACCCGGCCCCTGTTCATGATCGCCATCGTCGGACACAGGTCGGTCACGTCCTCGACGATGTGCGTCGACAGGATCACCGCCACCTGTTCGCCGATGTCGGCCAGCAGGTTGAGGAAACGATTGCGCTCCTCCGGGTCGAGTCCGGCGGTCGGCTCGTCGACGATCACCAGCCGCGGATTGCCGAGCAACGCCTGGGCGATGCCGAAGCGCTGGCGCATGCCGCCGGAGAAGCCGCCGAGCTTGCGCTTGCGCGCATCCCACAGGTTGACCTGCTTCAGCAGGCCGTCGACCACCTCGCGTCGTTGCGCGCGTGCGGTGAGCCCCTTGAGCACCGCGAAGTGCTCGAGCAGGTCCTCGGCGCTGACCTTCGGATACACGCCGAAATCCTGCGGCAGGTAGCCGAGCTGGCGTCGCACCGCGTCCTTGTCGCGAAGCACGTCGATCGGCGTGCCGTCGGCGCCTTCGAGCGTGGCGCTGCCACTGTCGGCCTCCTGCAGCGTCGCCAGCGTGCGCATCAGCGAGGACTTGCCGGCGCCGTTGGGTCCCAGCAGGCCGAACATCCCGCGCGGGATGTCCAGGCTCACGTGGTCGAGCGCATGCACGCCGTTGGCGTAGGTCTTGCACAGGTCGCGGATCGCGAGCATCGAACGTCCCCTCGGGCTCCATGCCCGGCTGCATGGATGTTAACGGGGACGACGCCGCGCCCGCACATGTGACTGGTCAGGGTGCCGGTCGTCATGCGGCCGGACTGCCATCAGACCTCGACGACCATCCCCGGACGCGCCAGCCGCACGTCGATGCCGTCGCGCTCGCCGAGCTCGCCCGCCAGCGCTTCGCGGGCCCTGTCCTCGCCGTGCACCAGCACCAGCGGAGGCTTGCCTTCGAAACCTTCGTACCATTCGATCAGGCCACGCTGGTCGGTGTGCGCCGACAGGCCGCCGATGGTGTGGATGCGCGCACCCACGCGGTGGTCGTGGCCATGGATGCGCACCCATTTCGCGCCGTCGACCAGGCGTCGGCCGAGCGTGCCTTCGGCCTGGTAGCCGACGAACACCACATGGGTGTCGCGCCGGTCGATGTTGTGGCGGAAGTGATGCAGGATGCGGCCGCCGTTGGCCATGCCGCTGCCGGCGATCACGATCGCGCCGTTCTCGATGCGGTTGATCGCGATCGATTCCTCGGTCGAGGCGGTGATGTGCAGGTTGGGCAGGTTGAACGGGGTCGGGTGGTCTTTCCAGACCTTCTGCGCCTCGGCATCGAACAGACGCTGGTGGCGGTCGTACACCGACACCACCTTCGCCGCCATCGGGCTGTCGAGGAAGATCCGCCAGCGCGAGAGTTTCCACTCGTCCCAGTATCGGGCGAACCAGTACAGCAGTTCCTGCGAACGACCGACCGCGAACGCGGGGATCAGCACCTTGCCCCGCCCGTTCCATGCCTGCTCGAGCAGCTCGCCGAATTCGTGGATGGTGTCGATGCGGTCGCGGTGGTTGCGATCGCCGTAGGTGGATTCCATCAGCACCAGGTCGGCCTCGCGCACCTGCACCGGGTCGCGCAGGATCGGCGTGCCGCGGGGGCCGAGGTCGCCGGAGAACACCAGCTTGCGATCGTCGGCCCACAATTCGACGATCGATGAACCGAGGATGTGGCCGGCATCGCGAAATGCGATCTCCACCCCCGGCAGGATCTGCGTGCGCGCGTCGTAGGCAATCGGCTGCAGCAGCGCGAGCACGTCGTGCACGTCGTCGCGCGTGAACAGCGGCATCGCCTCGGGCTCGCCGGCGCGGCGCCTGCGGTTCTCGCGGTCGGCATCATTCTCGGCCAGCGACGCCGCATCGAGCAGCATGATCGGCATCAGGTCGGCGCCGGCCCGCTGGATGAACACCGGCCCGCGGAAGCCCTGCCAGACCAGCCGCGGAATGCGGCCGATGTGGTCGATGTGGGCGTGGCTCACCACCAGCGCGTCGATCGAAGCGGGATCGAACGGGAACGGATCGAAGTTGCGGGCTTCGTTCGCGCTGCCGCCCTGGATCATGCCGCAGTCAAGCAGCACCCGCTTTCCCGCGGCCTCGACCAGGTGCATCGAACCGGTGACCTCGCCCGCCGCGCCGTGGAAATGCACCCGCATGCCGGTCTCCCTCGCCAAACGGCTGATTCTGCACGCAATCGCAGCGGCGTGTGAATGCCGCGCCGCGGCGGCATGACCTTCGACACCTTCGACCCCCGCATGCACGGGCGTACAGTGCCGCGCAGCCGGCCCCGGCGGTTTCCGTCGTCGCCGTTCCATCGACACCGGAGATGCCCGTGAGCCCCACCACCCCAAGACTGCTGCTGTTGTCCCTCGCCGTGACGCTGGCCGTGAGCGCCTGCCAGCGCGAGTCCGCCCCGGCCGCGGCCACCGCCACCGCGCCGGCCGACGCCCCCGCCGCGCGCGAGATGACCCTCGACGAGAGCAAGCTGCCCCCGTTCAACCAGTTCCAGGTCGAGGACCTCGACACCTCGAAGAACGCCTGCACCGATTTCGCCGGCTATGCCAACGCGAAATTCCTCGCCGCCAACCCGATCCCGGGCGACCGCACCAGCTGGGGCGCGTTCGAGATGCTCGACGAGCGCTCCACGGCGGTGCAGCAGCAGCTCGCCGAACAGGCCGCCGCCGATGCCGACGCCACCGGGGTCGAGAAGCTGGTCGGCGATTTCTGGGCCACCGGCATGGACGAGGCGAAGATCAACGCCCAGGGCATCGAACCGCTCCGGGACGAGCTGGCGCGCATCGACGCGCTGTCCGACAGCGCCGGCATCGTGGCCTGGCTGCGCGAGACCGCCGCGAAGGGCCAGGGCTTCCTGATCGGTGTCGGCGCGATGCCCGACTTCAAGGACTCCAGCATCAACATCGCCGCCACCGGCCAGGGCGGACTCGGCCTGCCCGACACGCCGTACTACAAGGATGCCGACAAGCAGGACATCCGCGATGCCTACGTCGCGCACATTGCCAAGGTCCTCGAGCTCTCGGGCGTGCCCGCCGCCGAGGCGGCGACGCAGGCGAACGACGTGCTGGCGTTCGAGACCCGGCTCGCGGCCGCATCGAAGTCGCGTGCCGAGTTCTCGCGCGACGTGTCGCTCTACTACAACCCGATGCCGGTGGCCGATGCCGACAAGCTGACGCCCAACTTCTCCTGGACGGAGTTCTTCGAAGCCCAGGGTGTCGAGCAGCCCGGGACCTTCTCGGTCTCGGTGCCGGATTACTTCCGCGAGGTGGACGCGATGCTGGCAGACGTGCCGGTCGACCAGTGGAAGAGCTACCTGCGCTTCCACGTCGTCGACGGCGCCTCGCCCTACCTGTCAGACGCCTTCGTGCAGCAGCACTACGACTTCCACAACAGGACCCTCAGCGGCCAGAAGGAGCTCGAACCGCGCTGGAAGCGCGTGCTCGGCACGATCGACGGCCAGGTCGGCGAGGCCATGGGCCAGCTGTACGTGAAGGTCGCCTTCCCGCCCGAGTCCAAGGCCAAGATGGAAGCGCTGGTCGCCAACCTGGGCGAGGCGCTGAAGGCGCGCATCCAGAACCTGGAATGGATGAGCGAGGAGACCAAGGCCAAGGCGCTGGAGAAGCAGGCCGCCTTCACCACCAAGATCGGCTACACCGACAAGTGGCGCGACTGGAACGGCCTGGAAACCGGGCGCGAGAGCTACCTGGACAACGTGCTGGCCGCGCAGGAATTCAACTACAGGTGGCAGATCGGCAAGATCGGCGAGCCGGTCGACAAGACCGAGTGGGCGATGCCGCCGCAGATGGTCAATGCCTACTACAACCCGCTGCAGAACGAGATCGTGTTCCCGGCCGCGATCCTGCAGCCGCCGTTCTTCGATCCGGATGCGACCGACGAGATGAACTATGGCGGCATCGGCGCGGTGATCGGCCACGAAATGAGCCACGGCTACGACGACCAGGGCAGCCGCTTCGGCCCGACAGGAAAGTTCGAGAACTGGTGGACCGAAGCGGACGCGGCCGCGTTCAAGGAGCGCACCGGCAAGCTGGTCGCGCAGTTCGATGGCTACAGGACCAGCGATGGCCGCGCACTCAACGGCACCCATACGCTGGGTGAAAACATCGGCGACCTCGGCGGCCTGGCCACGGCCTACGACGCGATGAAGAAGGCCACCGCCGGCACGCCCGACCCGATGACCGACGGCCTGACCCGCGACCAGCGCTTCTTCCTCAACTGGGCCACGGTATGGCGCCGCAACTTCACGCCGGAAGAGCTGAGCAAGCGCCTGGTCACCGACGAGCACGCGCTGGCGGAGTTCCGGGCGATCGGCGCGCCCTCCAACCTGCCGGCCTTCGCGGCGGCGTTCGGCTGCAAGCCGGGCGACGCGATGGTGCGCGACGGCGACCGCCAGGTCGTGATCTGGTAGCAACCGCCGCTGCCCTGAACGCAGGAGCCCGGCGCACGCCGGGCTTCTTCGTTCAGGCAGGACGTTTCCGTGACGCGCGCCGCGTCACCGGGTGAAGGCGGCGCCGGCCGGCTTGCTAGAATCCGCAGCTTCCAGTTCCCGTCCCGGACCCGCTCGATGCCGATCCACAAGCCGCTTGCCGTCGCCCTTGCCGCCAGCCTCGTCCTGGCCCTGGCGTCCCCCGATGCCGACGCCCAGCGCAAGCGCCGCTCCAGCAAGCCGGCGGCGCCGGCGATCACCGCCTGCAGCGACTTCTACGGCTTCGTCAACAAGGACTGGCTGACGGCCAACACCATCGTCAGCGGCAGCGGCAGCGTGTCGGCGCTCGGGCACATGCAGCAACGCGCCCTGTTGCAGCAGCGCGCCCTGCTCGACGACGCGGTGCTGAACCCGCAGAACGACGTGCAGAAGCTGCTCGGCGACTTCTGGGTGAGCGGCATCGACGAGGCCGCGCTGGAACGCGACGGCGCGCAGCCGATCGCCACCCTGCTCTCGCGCATCAACGCGATCAAGCGCAGCAAGGACATCGCCCCGTCGATCGCGGCGCTGCACCAGGTCGGCATCCCGGTGGTGTTCAACTTCACCGCGGACCTCGACCTGGCGGACCTCGACCGCCACGTCGGCTACTTCTCGCAGGGCGGCCTGGCGCTGCCCGACCCGGCCTACTACACCCGCGAGGACGCCGACACCCGCGCCCTGCTCGGCCGCTACACCGAGTACGTGGAGAAGATCCTCGCCCTCACCGGCACGCCGCAGGAACAGCTGAAGACGGAGATGGCGCAGGTCATCGACCTGGAGACGCGCATCGCGCGCGCATCGCGCCCGATCACCGCGCTGCGCGACCCGCGCGAGAACTACGCCCTGGTGCCGACCGAAGGACTGGCCAAGCAGTTCCGCAACCTGCAGCTGGGCAATTACCTCCAGTCGCAGGGCGTGAGCGACGACAGCGTCTCGATGGCCCACGCCGACTACTTCACCCAGGTCGACACACTGGTCCGCACGCTCAAGCCGGCGCAATGGAAGGCCTACCTGCGCTACCAGATCGGCAACGCGATGGCGCCGTACCTGGCGAAGGATTTCCGCGACGCGCATTTCTCGTTCCACGGACGCGTGCTGCGCGGGCAGACCGCGCCGCCGCTGCGCGACGTCCAGGTGCTCGATGCGATCAACCGCGCCGCCGGCCCGATGCTGGCGCGCGAATACGTGGCGCGCTACCTGCCCGGGACCACGCGCTCGCGCGCCGGGACGATCGCGGCCGACGTTCGCGCCGCCCTCGCCCGCGCGGTCGACCGCAACAGCTGGATGTCCGACGCCGCGCGCGCCGAGGCCCGCGCCAAGCTGGAGAAGCTGACCATCGAGATCGGCGCCCCGGAGCGCGACATCGACTACACCGTGCAGCCGATGGGCCGCTCCAGCTTCGGCAGCAACATGCTGATCGCGTCGACCTGGCATCGTCGCGAGGAAATGCGCCGCATCGGCATCGGCAACGCCCAGCGCCGCTGGGACGTGCTGCCGCAGCAACCGGCGCTGGCCTACGACCTCGCCCACAACCGGCTGATCGTCTCGGCCGCGGCGTTGCAGGCGCCGGTGCTGGACATGGAGCAGGAGACCGCCGCCCAGTACGGCAGCTTCGGCGCCCTGGTCGGGCACGAGCTCAGCCGCGCCATCGACAGCAGGGGACAGCTGGTGGACGCCGCCGGCAACGTGCGCAGCTGGTGGACCCCGGCCGACGAGGCCGCGTTCGGTGCGCGCACGAACCAGCTCGCCGCCCAGTACTCGACCTACGACTACCCCGCGACGAACGCCTTGAAGGTCGACGGCAACCTGACCCGCGACGAGAACGCGGCCGACCTGGCCGCAGTCGAACTGGCGCTCGACGCACTCGCGAACGCGCAGCCCGAACTCGACGACGAGGGTCGCGAATCGTTCTTCCGTTCGTGGGCAGCGCTGTGGCGCGAACAGTTGTCGCCCGAAACCGCGGCCCAGGCGGTAGCCACGCGCGCACAGGCGCCGGGAAGGTGGCGCGCGAACGGGCCCCTGGTCAACCTGCCCGCGTTCGCCGAGACCTTCAAGTGCAAGGCCGGCAACGCGATGCTGCGCAAGCCCGAGGAGCAGGTTTCGATCTGGCGGTAGCCGGCGGAAGACGGCAGGCGCGCCTCCGGGCGCGCCCCGTTGCCAGCGTCAGTCCCGCCCTGGCCGAACGCGACACGCTCCAGTGCGCGGCTACACCACCCGGCGCACGCGGCGGCCACCGAACGGTGGCTGCCCGCGCCAGTGCCGGATCAGCAGCCAGCCGAACAGCATCCCGCCCAGGTGCGCGAAGTGCGCCACGCCGGACTGGGTGCCGGTGATGCCGAGCACCAGTTCGATCAGCCCGTAGACGATCACCAGCGTGCGCGCCTTCATCGGCACCGGCGGGATCAGCAGCATCACCCGCTGGTTCGGAAACAGCATGCCGTAGGCCAGCAGCAGGCCGAACACGCCGCCGGACGCGCCCACCGTGGGATACACGCCGCCACCGTTGCGCACGCCCCAGGACACCACCGCCAGCTGGCACAGGCCCGCGCCGACCACGCACACCAGGAAATAGGTGAGGAAACGCCGCTGGCCCCACTTGTACTCGAGCTGCGCGCCGAACATCAGCAGCGCCAGCATGTTGAACAGCAGGTGGGCGACGTTGCTGGGGCTGTGCATGAAGCCGTGCGTCAGCAACTGCCAGGGCATGAAGCCATGGGGCGCGTACGGGGCGAGCTCAGCGGGCAGCCACGGCCACAGCATCAGCGCGTCCAGCGCCGGGCCCAGCACGAGCTGCAGCACGAACACCGCGCAGTTGGCGATCAGCAAGGCCTTGGTGACGGGGGGAAGGTTGGTGAACATCGGCGCTCCTGCACTGCGCCCATGATAACGGCGGAAGCGCGAGCACCAGGTCGACGCGGCCTGCCCACCGGCGACCGCAACACGCCTTCAGGCCCCTTCCGGGCCCCAGAGTGCGGCGTCGAGGTCCTCGTGGTCGCTGCGCGGCATGCGCACGCGTCCGTTGGCCACCACCACCCCCTCGGCACGCAGCCGTCGCGCCTGCTCGCGATGGCCTTTCGATGCAGGGGGGAAGGCGATCCGGCCGTCGCTGCGCAGGATCCGGTGCCACGGCAGGGTCGGGTCGTCGTTGCCGGCCAGCAGCCGCGCCACCATCCGCGCCCGCCCCGGCAGCCCCGCGCGCCGCGCGATCTGGCCGTAACCGGCCACCGCGCCGTGCGGCACGTCGCGGATCGCGGCCAGGATCCGCGCGGCGGCGGAAGCATCGGCAGACAGGGCGGCCATCGGCGACTAGGATATCCCTCCTTCCCGTCGTGCGATGCCCGTGCCATGCAGAACTTCGAACAGGTCCGCCGTCACCTCCTCGCCGGCGACTTCCGGGTCACGATGCAGGAGCCGTACGTGGTCTGCGTCGAACTCTCGCTCGACGGCGGCCGCCGCCACCAGGCGATCTTCCTGTCGGAACTGCAGGACGACGACGGTCGCAACTACCTGCGCACCAGCACCGTGATCGCGCCGATCACCGGCATCGACGCGCGCCGTGCCCTGGCGTTCAACTGGAATTCGCGCGTGGGCTACCTCGCGATCGGCGAGCTCGACGGCGTTCCGTACCTGCAGTTGTGCGAGAACCGCCCCTACGAGGGCCTGACCGCGTCGGAGATCGGCCGGGTGCTGCTGGAAGTCGGCGGCATGGGCGACCGCCTGGAGCGCGCGCTGTCGGCCGAGGGCGATCTGCTTTGAAGCCGGGATTGGGGATTGGGTATTAGGGATTGGAAAAACTGCAGCGTGCGGTTGCCCCGCTCTTCCGAATCCCGAATCCCCAATTCCCAATCCCGGCCGTTCACGCCCACCCCATGTTCCGCATCAGCCGGAACAGCAGGTAGGCGATCCCGCCCGACATCGGGATCGTCAGGATCCACGCCCAGATCATCTTGTGGACCACGGTCCACTTGATCGCGTTCAGGCGCTTGGCGGTGCCCACGCCCATGATCGCGGCCGAGATGTTGTGCGTGGTCGAGACCGGGATGCCCAGCGAGGAGGCCGCCAGGATCACCGACGCGGCGCTGGTCTCGGCGGCGAAACCGTGGATCGGATGCAGCTTGACCAGCTTGTGTCCGAGGGTCTTGATGATGCGCCAGCCGCCGGCGGCGGTACCGGCGGCCATCACCAGCGCGCAGGTGACCTTGATCCAGGTGTCGATGTCGCCCTCGGCCAGCGCGGCCTCGGACGGATGCAGGAACGCCAGCCACGGCGGCAGCACGTCCAGCGTGCCGGCCGCCTGCGCGCTGACCAGGGTCAGGGCGACGATGCCCATGGTCTTCTGCGCATCGTTCATGCCGTGCGCGAAGCCCATCGTGGCCGCACTGACGATCTGCGCCTTGCCGAAGAAGCCGTTGACCCAGCGCGGCCGCGCCAGTCGCGCCAGCCAGCCGCCGCCGCGCATCATCATCGAGATGACGAAGAACAGCACGCCCATCATCAGGAAGCCGGCGACGAATCCCAGCACCGGCGAGGACACCATGGGCATGATCACCTTCCACAGCACGCCGGCGCTGCGGTAGAGCGGTTCGCTGGGCTCGGACCAGATCACCACGTCGAAATCGTTGGCCGCCGCGGCCAGGGCGGCGCCGAGCAGGCCACCGATCAGCGCGTGCGAGGACGACGACGGCAGGCCGAACCACCAGGTGATCAGGTTCCAGGTGATGCCGCCCACCAGCGCGCACAGGATCAGCTGCGAGCCGACCTCGATCACGCCGGCATCGATCAGGCCCGAGGAGATCGTCTTGGCCACCGCGGTGCCGGCGAGCGCCCCGATGAGGTTCATGAACGCGGCCATGCCCACCGCCTGCATCGGCGAAAGCACCTTGGTCGCGACCACGGTGGCGATCGAGTTGGCGGTGTCGTGGAACCCGTTGATGTATTCGAACACCAGCGCGGTGAACACCACGATCAGGACCAGGGTCAGCATCGGCGCGGCCCGGTCAGGAGTTCTTGAGCACGATTTCGAAGGCGACCACGCCGGCTTCGCGGCAGCGGTCGATCGCCTTCTCCAGGATCTCGAAGAATTCCTTGAGCAGGAACATCTGCAACGGATCGAGCTTGCCCGAATAGATGTCGCGGTACAGCTCGAGCATCAGCCGGTCGGCCTCGTTCTCGAGCGAACGCAGGCGGTCGTTGAGCGCCTTCATCGGCTCCAGCTTCATGGTGCGCAGGGTCTTGACCATCTGCACCACCACTTCCGCGGCCTGTTCGAGCATGGCCGCGCGCGGGGCGAAGTCGATGTGCTCCAGGTGCCGGGTGGCCAGCGAATAGCGATCGGCGAACTTCTCGACCTGCTTGGGAATCTTGTACAGCGCCGAGCCCAGGGCCTCGATGTCCTCGCGCTCGATCGGGGTGATGAAGCTGTCCACCAGCGCCTGGCTGATCTTGTTCGAGGCCTCGCGCTCGCGCAGCCGGGCCAGCTTGAAGGCGTCGAGCGCCGGTTGCCGGTCGGCCTCCCGGAGCATCTCGTGCAGCGCCCTGGTGCTGTCGTGGGCCGCCACCGCGGCCTCCTCCAGCAGCGTGTAGAACTGGTTGCCCTGGCCGAAGATGGTTTGCAAGGAAAACATCGGGAGCGGTCCCGCCGTCGCGGGGTGGACGGCCATCGGGCGGGAATTATGACGGTTCGATGACGTCTGTCGCCAATCCGACGCAATCGCCGGGCCACCGGGGCTGGCGCCGGGGCGGAATGTTATGATGGCCTGCCGCGCCCGTGACGCGCCGCCGCCCCATGGACGACGACCCTAGACCGCCCCCCCGACCGCCTTCCGGCGGTCGCCCCCCGCGCCTGACTCCCGCCACGGCTTTCCGTCGGAAAGGACGCGGCGGTGTTTGAGTTCGTCATCGTCCTGGTCCTGATCGCCTGCAACGCGTTCTTCGCGCTGTCGGAAATGTCGGTGGTCACCTCGCGCAAGCAGCGGCTCAGGCAGCTGGCCCCCGGGCACCGCGGCGCGAGCAAGGCCCTGGAACTGGCCGAACACCCCGAGCGCTTCCTCTCGACGGTGCAGGTGGGGATCACCCTGATCGGGATCCTGACGGGCATGTTCGGCGGCGACGCCATCGGCGCCGCGATCGGCATCCGGCTGCTGGAATGGTTCCCTTCGATGGGGACCGGGATGCCGTTCTTCGAAGGCAGCGTGGCCCAGGTGGTCGGGACGGTGCTGGCGATCAGCCTGATCACCTACCTCACCATCGTGCTCGGCGAGCTGCTGCCCAAGCGCCTGGCGCTGCTGGCCCCGGAGCGGGTGGCGTCCTTCGTCGCGCCGCCGATGCACGGGCTGTCGCGGATCGCGACCCCGGCCGTCTGGTTGCTGAGCGCATCGGTGCGCGGGATGTTGCGGCTGCTGCGGCTCAACCACAGCCAGGCCGCGAACGTCACCGAGGAGGAGATCCGGCTGCTGGTGAGCGAGAGCCACGAGCAGGGCGTGATCGACGCCGACGAACGCAACATGATGAACCGCGTGCTGCGCCTGGGCGACCGCACCGCGGCCAGCCTGATGACGCCGCGCACGCGGATCGCCTGGCTCGACATCGCCGAGGGCTTCGAGGAGAACCTGGCGACCATGCGCGCCACGCCGTTCTCGCGCTATCCGGTGTACCGCGGCAGCGACGCGGAAGTGGCCGGCGTGCTCGAGATCAAGTCGCTGATCGACCGCCTCGAGGAGCGCGAGTTCGATCTGTTCAAGTACCTGCGCGAGGCGCTGTTCGTCTCCGAGTCGACGCCGGCGCTGAAGCTGCTGGAGATCCTGCGCGAGGAACAGCAGTCGCTGGCGCTGGTGGTGGACGAATACGGGGACGTGACCGGCCTGGTGACCGTCAACGACGTGATGGAAGCGGTGATCGGGCGCAACCAGCTCAGTGGCGACGGCCCCGATTCGATCCCGCAGATCACCACCCGCGACGACGGCTCGCTGCTGGTCGACGGCGGCATCTCGGTGGAAACCGCGCGCGAACTGCTCGGCGGCGGCACCCTTCCGGCCGAGGACGAACACGATTACCACACCGCGGCCGGCATGGTCATCGCGCACTTCGGGCGGATCCCGCACGTGGGCGAGCATTTCGACTGGAACGGCTGGCGGATCGAGGTGGTCGACCTGGACGGACCACGCATCGACAAGCTGCTGCTGCAGCGCCTCGGGGATGCCGTGGGCCATGACCGCTGACGACCCGGAGTCCACGCGGCGCGCGCCTGCGGGCACCCTCGGCACGCGCGAGCTGTTCGACGCCCTCGCCACCGGCGATCCCGACGACCACCTGCGGCTGGAGGACATCCTCGCCGGGCTCAGCCGGCAGGTGTTCGGGATGCTGCTGTTCGTGTCCACCCTGCCCGCCTTCATCCCGATTCCGGGCGTCGGCGGCGCGATCGGCGGGCCGCTCACGGTGCTGGTGGGCGTGCACCTGCTGGTCGGCATGCGCAAGTTGTGGCTGCCGCGGTTCATCGCCCGGCGCGGGCCGCGGCGCGCGAGCCTGCAGGCCTTCGATCGCACGCTCGGGCCGTGGCTGGGCCGGCTCGAGAAGCTGGTCAAGCCACGCCTGACCGGGGTCATCGAGCACCGCGCCGCCTCCATGTTCACCGGCCTGCTGCTGGTGCTGCTCGGGATCCTGCTGGCGCTCCCGATCCCGTTCACCAACTACGCGTTCGGCGCGCTGCTGCTGGTCTATGCCTTCGCCCTGCTCGAGCGCGACGGTGGACTCATGCTGCTGTGCTGGGGCGCCGGGATCGCGGCGATCGTGGTGTTCGGCGTGCTCAGCGGTGCGCTGGCCACGGCCGCATCGCAGTGGATCGGCGGCCTGTTCGCCTGAGCAGGCCCGCGGCGGCCGGTGGCGCGAACCACCATCAGGTGCCTGCGCGCCGCAGCGTATCCCTCGACCGCAAACGTCACCGGGGCATGGGGCGGACTACGCCAGCAGGCGGGTGAATTCCTGGTTTTGCATCGGGTGGCCCAGCCAGAAGCCCTGGGCCATGTCGCAGCCGCGTTCGCGCAGCAACGCGTACTGGCCTTCCTTTTCCACGCCCTCGGCGACGACATGGATGCCGAGCGAGTGCGCCATGGCGATGATCGCGGTGGTCAGCGCGAGGTCGTCCGGGTCCCGCAGCACGTCGGCGATGAAGCTGCGGTCGATCTTGACCCCGTCCACCGGCACCCGCCGCAGGTGGCTCAGGCCGGAGAATCCGGTACCGAAATCGTCGAGCCAGACCTTCACCCCGGCGTTGCGCAGTCGCGCCAGCAGGCTGCTCACCCGGGCCTCGTCGCCGATCACCGCGGTCTCGGTCAGTTCGACGTGCAGGTGCTGCGGTGCCAGTCCGGTTTCGCGCAGCACCGCCTCGACCTGCGCGGCCAGGTCCCCGGTCCGCAATTGTCGCGCCGACACGTTGACCGAGACGAACAGGCCACGTGCCGCGGGGAAGTCGCGCTGCCAGCCACGCGCGTCCATGCAGGCAGCGCGCAGCACCTGCGGGCCGATGACCTCGATCAGGCCGCTCTGCTCGGCCACGTCGATGAACAGCGACGGCGCGACCGGCCCGTGCACGGGGTGCCGCCAGCGCAGCAGCGCCTCGGCGCCGGCGAGCCGGCCGTCGTCGAGGCGGTAGACCGGCTGGTAGGCCACGCTCAGCTCGCCGCGTTCCCATGCGCCGCGCAGGTCCTGCTCCATGCGCACGCGGCGTTCGACCGCCTGGTCCATCACCCGGCTGTAGAAGCGGTGGCAGTTCTTGCCGGCCACCTTGGCCTGGTACATCGCGATGTCGCCGTTCTTCATCAGCGAGGAGACATCGGTCGCGTCGTCCGGGAACAACGCGATGCCGATCGAGATGCCGAGGAAGACCTGGCGGCCATGCACCGCGATCGGCCTGCCCAGTTCGCACACCAGCGATTCGGCCAGGCGCTCGGCGCGCATGCGGATGTCGTCGCCGCCCGCGCCGCCCTGCAGCAGGACCACGAACTCGTCGCCGCCGAAACGCGCCAGCTCCGCGCCCGCGCCGCCATGCAGGTCGATCACGTCGCGGATGCGGCTGGAGAACTGCATCAGCACCTCGTCGCCCGCATCGTGGCCGATGGTGTCGTTGACCCGCTTGAAATCGTCGATATCGGCGAACAGCAGCGCCAGCTGCCGCGCCGACCCGTGGCCTTCGGCCACGCGCTGGTCGAGCAGTTCGCGGAACGCCAGCCGGTTCGACAGGCCGGTCAGCGCATCGGTGTAGGCCATGCGCCGGATGTCGCGGTCGTGGCGGACGATGCTGTCGCGCATGTGCGCGAACGCACGCATCAGGTCGCCCATTTCGTCGTTCCGGCGGCTGGCGGGCACTTCCGCCTCGAAGTTGCCGGCTTCGATCTCGCGCGCGGCATCGGCCAGCTGCCGCACCGGCGACACCAGCGCGCGTTGCAGCACGTAGCCGATCGCGACCAGCAGCGCGACCATCGCCGCCAGCAGCAGCCCGAGCCACAGCAACTGGCTGCGTCCCATCTCGCCCAGGCGCCCGGACATGATCCCGCCGACCTGCTGCTCGTCGGCCTTGACCGCCGCCAGCGAATAGCCGACGCGGACGCCGCCGAGCCTCTGGTCGCCGATCTGGATCGGTGCGGCGACGTCCACCAGGCTGTCGCTGGACTGCACGTGGGCCTCGCTGAGCGAGAGCACCTCGAACGCGAACGGGTCGCCCATCGCCTGGCCATAGGTCGAGATGTCCGCACTGCCGTCGTGGATGATCTGGCCCTGGTTGTCGTAGACGATGACATAGCTGACGTCGGGCTGGCGCAGCACGTTGCGCACCGCCGAGCCGATCGCCTCGAGGTCGAAGTAGTAGAGCGGGTTGACCAGCGAGTCGGCCAGTTGCAGGGTCGCGGCCTCGCCGTGCGACAGCAGCCGCTTGGACGAGAACTCGTGGATCGCCTGCAGGCTGAGCTGCTGCATGTCGCGGTGCATCGCGTCCTGCCGCTGCAGCACCAGCGCCACCAGCCCCAGCGAGACCAGCAGGGCGATGGCCGCCACCAGCGCGAACCGCCCGCGCAGGCCCAGGCGGCGCCTCATTCGACCTCCCGCGTCACCCGGGACACGCCGCGACGCAACTGCTCGAGCGCGCGCGCGGTCTGCGCGTCGATCGGCACGAAGCGTGTGGTCTTGAAGAACCGCAGCAGCGCCTCGCGCGCGTCGGGATCGTCGGCGGCGCCGGCGAGAACCTCCCGCAGGCGCTCGCGCACGCGCGGATCGAGGTCGCCACGCACCATTTCCAGCGCCCGCGGGAAGTCCGGGGTCTCGCGCAGGATGCGGAAATCCTGGCGGTACGATGGCGGCACCCGCTGCGGGTTGATCCAGTCGAGGTTGCTCATCGCCCCGGCGTCCACCAGGCCCTTGTGCACCCAGGACGACACGTTGAGCTCCGAGCGGCCGAACACATAGCCGACCGAGTCCGGCGCGGGGCGGTCCAGCGGCGAAAGCAGCACCTCGAGCCGCAGCCCGATGTCCAGCAGTTCGGTGGCCGGTACGTAATAGGAACTGGTCGAGAAACGGTTCTGGAACGCGATGCTGCGGCCGCGCAGTTCGGCCAGAGACCGCACCGGGCTGTCGTTGCGCACGAAGAACAGCGTGCGGTAGCTGCCGACCCCGTCGCGCTCGGTCATCAGCAGCGGCTCGGCCCCCGCGCGCTCGGCCAGCGCCATCGCGGTAGCCGCGGTTTCGGTGACCCAGTCGACGCGGCCGCGGCGCAGGTAGCTCTGCATCTGCTGTGCGTCGCGCGCCATCAGCACCCGACCCTCGCGGATCCCGACCTCCGCCAGCCGCGGCACCACGTAATCCAGCAGCGGCTCGAGCTGTTCGTAGTGCGCTTGGGGATTGTCGCTGATCCGTCCCAGCACCAGCACGCCGTCGTCCGCCCTGGCCGGCGCCAGCAGCGCCAGGCACAACGCCAGCAGCCACGACAGGCGACCGGAACCGGGGAACGACACTGACAAGGGGCGGTTCCAGTTCAGGACGGGCACGGCGGCGAGCCTAGCCGAAAACCCGCGACGCCGGTAGCGAATGCCGCGCGTGCAACGCCGCAGCCGATCATTCGCCGCCGCCCGAGGCCAGTCTGGCCATGCGCTGGGCGTCGGCCAGCACCCCGCGCAGCAGGCGCACGTCGCGGTCGTCCAGCCGGCTGCGCATGAAGATCCGCCGCAGCTTGCGCATGGCCGACTCCGGCGCGCGTCCCTTGTGGAAATCGATCGCGTCGAGGGTGTCGCCCAGCTGGGCGAAGAATCCCTCCAGTTCGGCATGGCTGGCGGGCGGTTCGCCACCTTCCGGCGGAGCCACGGGGATCGGCGCCTGCCCCTGCAGCCCCAGCATGGCGAGCCGCAGCTCGTAGCACAGCACCTGCACGGCCGCGGCCAGGTTGAGCGAGCTGTACCCCGGATCCGCCGGGATCGTCACCGCCGCGTGGCACAGCTGCAGTTCGTCGTTGTCGAGCCCGGTGCGCTCGCGTCCGAACACCAGCGCCACGTCGGTCTCCCGGGCCGCGGTGGCGACTGCGCGCGCGCCGGCCTCGCGCGGCGGCAGTTCCTCCAGCGCGATCCGGCGGCTGCGCGCGGTGCAGCCGAGCACCAGCCGGCAGTCGGCCACCGCTTCGGCCAGCGTCGCCACCCGCGGCGCGACCTCGAGCACGTCGCCCGCACCCGCCGCCATGGCGGTCGCGTCGGCATGCGGGAAGCGCTCGGGCGCCACCAGCACCAGGCGCTGCAGGCCCATGGTCTTCATCGCGCGCGCGGCCGAGCCGATGTTGCCCGGATGCTGGGTGCCCACCAGGACGATGCGGATGCGCCCGGCGGCGTGCAGGAGTTCGCTCATGGCGCCGATGGTAAACTGCGCGCCCGGCCCAGCGCCGGCCCGCTCTTTGCCACCCGCCGAAACCCGACCGCGCCCCACGGAGTCCGCAATGCTCGCCCCTGCCGTCAACATCATGGTCAAGGCCGCACGCGCGGGCGGGAACATCCTGCTGCGGCACATGCACCGGCTGGACGCGCTCAACGTGGTCGAGAAGGACCGGCTGGACTACGCCAGCGAGGTCGACGGGCTGGCCGAGGAAGCGATCATCAAGGAACTGCGGCGCGCCAGCCCGGACTACGCCGTGCTCGGCGAGGAAGGCGGCGCGCAGAAGGGCAACCGCGGCCCCAGCCGCCATACCTGGGTGATCGACCCGCTCGACGGCACCAGCAACTACCTGCACGGTATCCCGCACTGGTGCGTCTCGATCGCGCTGTGCGAGGGGCCCGAGCCGCTGCACGGCGTGGTGTTCGACCCGCTGCGCAACGAGCTGTTCATCGCCAGCCGCGGCGCCGGCGCGCAGCTCAACGACAAGCGCATCCGCGTCGCCGAGCGCAGGGATCTCTCCGGCACCATGCTCGCCACCGGCTTCCCGCCGCGCGAGCGCAAGCGGGTCGACGCCCACCTGGACTGCATCAAGGTGCTGTTGAAGGATGCCGAGGACGTGCGCCGCACCGGCTCGGCCGCGCTCGACCTGGCCTGGGTCGCCGCCGGCCGCTGCGACGCCTATTTCGAGGCCGGCGTGCAGTCCTGGGACATCGCCGCCGGCGTGCTGCTGGTGCGCGAGGCCGGTGGCCGCGTGATCGACTTCAAGGGCGGCGCCACCGGGCCGATGCACATCCCCGGCGCCGCCGCCGGCCGCCAGCTGATCGCCGGCAACATCAAGGTCACCGATGCGCTGCAGAAGGCGATCGTAGCCACGGGTTACGCGAAGGAGTTCGGTTGAACTGGAGCCGTGAAGGGTGGGAGAGCCGTAATTCGTGATTCGGGAAAGCGCCAAGCGGCCCTCGAACCATAATCCGCCCGGATCCAAAAGAAGAAGGCCGCGCATTGCGCGGCCTTCCTGCTTTTCCAATCACCAATCACGAATTACGGCTCTACCGCCCATCACGGCCTCCTGGCCAGCGCCGCCTCGTCCCGCGCCTTGGGCAGCAGGTCCTGCTTGGTCACGCGCAGCACGCCCAGCGTCAGCAGCGGGCAGGCCACCAGGATCGACGACGCGGTGCCGATCACGATGCCGATCATCATCGCCTCGGACATGCCTTCCAGCGAGCCGCCGCCGTAGAGGTACAGGGCCAGCACCGTCAGGAACGCGACCAGCGAGGTGATGATGGTGCGCGACAGGGTCTGGTTGATCGAGGTGTTGAGCACTTCCAGCGGATCGGCGCGCATGCTGCGGAAGTTCTCGCGCACGCGGTCGAACACCACGATGGTGTCGTTGATCGAGAAGCCCATCACCGTCAGCAGGCCGGCCAGCAGGGTGAGGTCGAACTCGCGCCCGGCCAGCGAGAACCAGCCGGCGACGATCAGCACGTCGCCAAGGGTGGTGATGATCGCCGATACCGCGAACTTCCACTCGAAGCGGAACGCGATGTAGATCAGGAAGCCGAGCACCACGAACACGATCGCGTAGATGCCCTTTCTCGCCAGGTCCTGGCCGACCTGGGGGCCGACGTAGGAGCGGCCCTTGATCGTCGCCGCGTTGTCCGGCGTGGCGGCGGCACGCAACACGTCGTCGGCGGTGCGGTTGATCGCCTCGGCGTCGCTGCCGCCGTCCTTGGGCTGCAGGCGGATCATCAGGTCGCTCGCGGTGCCCATGGTCTGCACCTGGGCGCCGGGATAGCCGGCCGCCTCGAGCCGGCCGCGCACCGCGTCGACGTCCGCCGGCTTCTGGAACACCAGTTCCACCGACGTGCCGCCGGTGAAGTCGAGCGCGTAGTTGAACTGCTTGGTCGCGATCAGCACCACCGAGGCGGCCATCAGCAGCAGCATGAAAATGATGGTGACGAAGCGCCAGCGCATGAAGTCGATGCGCGTGTCCGCCGGGATCAGCGTCAGGGGGAACAGTTTCATGGCGTGGGTCTCCCGGCGCTCAGATGGCGACCGACTTGAGTTTGCGCTTGCCGCCGTAGACCAGCGTGGCGATGCCGCGCGAGACGGTGACCGCGGTGAACACCGAGGTGACGATGCCGATGACCATCGTCACCGCGAAGCCGCGCAGCGGGCCGGTGCCGAATGCGTACAGCGCGATGCCGGCGAGCAAGGCGGTCATGTTGGAGTCGAAGATCGTGCCCGACGCCTTGTCGTAGCCGGTGGCGATCGCCGTGCGCGGCGGCAGGCCGGCGCGCAACTCCTCGCGGATGCGTTCGTTGATCAGCACGTTGGCGTCGACCGACATGCCGATCGACAGGGCCAGGCCGGCGAAGCCCGGCAGGGTCATGGTGGCCCCGAACAGCGACATCACCGCCACCACCATCAGCAGGTTGAGCAGCAGCGCGAAACAGGTGAACAGGCCGAACATGCGGTAGTAGATGGCGAAGAACAGCAGGGTGAACAGGAATGCGTACATCACCGCCTGGGTGCCGCGCGCCACGTTCTCGGCGCCGAGCGTCGGGCCGATCACGTTCTCCTCGACGAAGTCCATCGGCGCGGCGAGCGCGCCGGCCTTGAGCTGCTTGGCCAGTTCCGCGGCTTCCTCGCGGCTCAGGCCGGTGGTCTGGAACTCCTTGCCGAACACGCCGCGGATCGTCGAGGAACTGATCACGCGCTCGACCGTGCGCGCCGAGCGGACCTCCTCGCCGTCGACCATCGTCACCGTCGGAATCCGCTCGACATAGACGATGCCGAGGCGGTTGCCCACGTTCTCCAGGGTGTGGTCGAGCATCCGCTTGCCGCCTGCCGCGTTGAGCGTGATTTCGACTGCCGGCAGCCCGGTCTGGGGATCGGTTTGCGGCAGCGCATTGACCAGTTCGTCGCCCGAGACCAGCAGCCGGCGCGAGAGCAGCAGCGGCTGGCCGTTCTGGTCGTGGTAGATGCGCGAACCGGCGGGGATATTGTTGTCGGCCTGGGCCGCGGCCGCCTGCGCCTCGTCGCCGGTCACCGCGCGGAATTCGAGCGTGGCGGTCGCGCCGATCAGGCGCTTGGCCTCGGCGGTGTCCTGCAGGCCCGGCAACTGGATCACCAGCCGGTCCTCGCCCTGGCGCTGCAGTACCGGCTCGGCGACACCGATCGCGTTGATGCGGTTGGCGATGACGTTGCGGTTCTGCTCGATGGCGTCGCTGGCGATGCGCGCGATCTCCGACTCGGACAGGCGCACCGTGATGCGGTTGCCATCGACGTCGAGGGTCGGGGCGCCGGTACCGAGAGTCGCCGCCGCGCTCAGCCCGCCCATCGCGGTGAGGATCTCGCCACGCGCGCGCCCGGCATCGGCGGGATCGGTCAGCACGACCTGCACGGTGTTGTCCGGACGGCGCTCGGCGCCCGTATAGCCGATCCGCGCCTCGCGCAGGGCGGTGCGGATCGCGTCGGCGTAGGCGTCGACGCGCTTCTCCAGCGCCGCCTTCTGGTCGACCTGCATCATGAAGTGGACGCCGCCCTGCAGGTCCAGGCCCAGCGACATCGGCCGGGCGCCGAACGACTCGAGCCACGCGGGCGTGGTCGGCACCAGGTTCAGCGCCGCAGAGTAGTCCTCGCCCAGCGCCGGCCGCAGTGCATCGGCGGCACGGGTCTGGACGGTCGCGTCCGGCAGGCGCACCAGCAATTGCTCGCCCTCGAGTGCGACCGAATTCGCCTGCACGCCGGCCTCCTCCAGGATGCCCTGCACGCGTGCGAGCAGCGCCTCGTCGACTACCGCCGCGGGGCGGTTCCTGGTCACCTGGACCGACGGATCCTTCTGGTAGAGGTTCGGCACGGCGTACACCGCGCTGAGCAGCACCACGATCAGGATGAGGACGTATTTCCAGCGGGGAAAGTCGAGCATTGCGGGCATCGTCTGCGAAGGGGGAGGCACCGGCCCTCGGGCCTCGCCCCCGTGCCGCCCCGGAACCGGAGCGGGAGGGTCGGTACGGTCACGCGGCGTCGCGGGGCGGCAGGCGCCGGCCGCACCGCGCCACCTGGGCGGTCAGGCCGCCTTGAGCGTGCCCTTGGGCAGCACGTTGGCGATCGCGCCCTTCTGCACGCGGATCTCGACGCGGTCGGCGATCTCCACGGAGATGAAGCTCTCGCCCATCGCGCGCACCACGCCGGCGATGCCGCCGTTGGTGATCACCTCGTCGCCGACCGCCAGCTTCTCGAGCATGCCGCGATGTTCCTTCTGGCGCTTCATCTGCGGACGGATCATCAGGAAGTACATGATCGCGATCAGCACGATCGGCATGATCAGGAAGCTCAGGCCACCACCCTGGGGGGCCGCGCCGGCGGCCTGGGCATGGGCCGGGGCGATCAGCAGGTCGAGCAGGTTCATCGGTTCAGTTCCATATCGCGGAAAACAGCCGGGAATTATGCCACGGCCCCGGCCCGGGGCGCCGCCGGGCGCGGGTTTCTGCGCCACGGGGGCGGGAAACCTCGCCGGAGCGGGTGCTATCGGGCTTCGAGGGACGCGTGGAATGACTCGCGGAAGGCGGCGAAGGTTCCCTGCCCGATCGCCTCGCGCATGTCGGCCATCAGCTTCTGGTAGTACCAGAGGTTGTGCAGGGTGCCCAGGATCGGGCCCAGCATCTCGTTGCAGCGGTCGAGGTGGCGCAGGTAGGCGCGGCTGTAGCCGCCGGCGCAGGCCGGGCAGCCGCAGCCTTCCTCGATCGGCCGCAGGTCATGCTCGTACTGCGCGTTGCGCACGCGGACCACGCCGGTGGAGGTGAAGTAGTGGCCGTTGCGGGCATTGCGGGTCGGCATCACGCAGTCGAACATGTCCACGCCGCGGGCGACCGCTTCCACCAGGTCCTCCGGGCGCCCCACGCCCATCAGGTAGCGCGGGTGGTCATCGGGCAGCTGCGGGCAGGTGTGTTCGAGCATCGCATTGCGCTCGGTCTCGGTCTCGCCGACCGCCAGCCCGCCGATCGCATAGCCGTCGAAGCCGATGGCCTTCAGCCCTTCGGCCGAACGCGTCCGCAGCGCATGGTGCACGCCGCCCTGGACGATCCCGAACAGTGCCGCGTCGTTGCCCGCGTGCGCGATCTTCGAGCGTTCCGCCCAGCGCAGCGACAGTTCCATCGAACGCTCGACCACGCTGCGCTCCACCGGCTGGCCATCGACCTGCACCGGCGGGCATTCGTCGAAGATCATCACCACGTCCGAGCCGAGCACCTTCTGGATGTGCATCGATTCCTCGGGACCGAGGAACACCTTCGAGCCGTCGGTGGGCGCGGCGAAGGTCACCCCGGCCTCGGTGATCCTGCGGCGGTGCGCGAGCGAGAACACCTGGAAGCCGCCGGAATCGGTGAGGATCGGCCCGTCCCAGCGGGCGAAGCCGTGCAGCCCCCCGTGCGCCGCGATCACTTCCAGCCCGGGCCGCAGGAACAGGTGGAAGGTGTTGCCGAGGATGATCTGCGCGCCCAGCGCGCGCACCTGTTCCGGCAGCATGCCCTTGACCGTGCCGTAGGTGCCCACCGGCATGAATGCCGGTGTCTCGACCGTACCCCGCGGAAACGAGAGCCGGCCGCGGCGCGCAACGCCGTCGGTGGTCAGGAGCTGGAACTGCATGCGGGACATGGGAGAGCCGGGAATGGGGAATGGGGAATGGGGAACCGGGAATGGGGAACCGGGAATGGGGAACCGGGAATCGGAAATCGGGAATGGAAAAGTGGACGGCGACCGGCGACCGGCGACCGGCGACCGGCGACCGGCGAGAGCCTAATGGTTTGTCATCCCGAGCGCAGCGAGGGATCTTCTTTGCGGCGACGGAGAGCCAGATCCCTCACTGCGTTCGGGACACATCGCGCTGGTCGCGACATGATGCCGCGGGACACTACACCGGAAGGACAGGATCCCGAGAGTGACCTGTCCCGGGAGGTTCATGACACTGCAGGCCGGGACAGTTGTGCCTTCCATCGTCGAGGACGCAGCCGAGCCGACACGACTCGCCGATTGCGTGAAGCTCGGCTGGCAAAGACCAGCCCCCCTACTGACGAATCCGCCAAAGGCCGCGCTACGAGGCATCCACCTCCCGGCGCGGCAACGCCACCAACGGGACACCAACCAGGCGCAGCGCGAGCGTCGTACCGGGAGCGGGAATCGCGTTCCCGGACACGTCGACTTCGACCACCTCGCCACCCGGCAGGCGCAGCAGCAGGACGTGCTGCGGACCACGGAAGATCCTCGAAAGCACCTCCGCCCGGATCGCGCCGTTGTCGTCCGGCACCAGCTGGTCCGGTCGCAACAGCACCTCGCCGCCGCCCGGCAGGCCCAGCGCCCCCGCCGGCAGCACGCAGCCGCGGCCGACGAAGCCGGCGACGAAGCGGTCGGCCGGGGCGCGGTACAGGGTCTGCGCATCGGCCCACTGCAGGATGCGGCCGCGGTGCATCACGCCGATGGCATCGGCCATGGCGAACGCCTCGGCCTGGTCGTGGGTGACCAGCAGCGCGGTGGTGCCGGTGCGGCGCAGGATGGCGCGCAGCTCGGCGGCGAGGTGTTCGCGGGTGTCGATGTCGAGGTTGGAGAACGGTTCGTCGAGCAGCAGCAGCGACGGCGACGGCGCCAGCGCGCGCGCCAGCGCCACGCGCTGCTGCTGGCCGCCCGACAGCTCGTGCGGGTAGGCGCCGGCGCGCTCGGGCAGGCCGACCAGCGCCAGCACCTCGGCGATGCGTGCGTTGCGCGCGGCGCGCGGCCGCCCCGCCAGCCCGAAGCCGACGTTGCCGGCCACATCCAGGTGCGGGAACAGGGCGTAGTCCTGGAACATCATGCCGATGCCGCGGTGCTCCGGCGGCAGGGTCGTGGTGGGCGTGGACAGCACCTGTCCGTCGAGTTCGATGCGGCCCGCGCGCAGGGGCTCGAAGCCTGCGATGGCGCGCAGCACGGTGGTCTTGCCGCAGCCGGAGGCGCCGAGCAGGCAGCCGATCTCGCCCTTTGCCAGCACCAGCGACAGGCGCTCGACCACGGTGCGCTCGCCGCCGGCGGCCGGGTAGGCGACGCGGATGTCGTCGAGCCGCAGCATCGCCTGGCTCATGCCGGCGCCACCTCGTGCCCGTAGGTCAGGCCGGTGCGCGCCAGCAGGATCACCGGCAGCAGGCCGGCCAGCACGATCAGCAGCGCTGCCAGTGCACCGTCTTCGTAGGCGCCGCGCGCGGCATCGGCGTACAGCCAGGTGGCGAGCGTCTCGAAACCCAGCGGGCGCAGCAGCAGGGTGGCCGGGAGTTCCTTCATGGCATCGACGAACACCAGCAGCGCCGCGGCCGCGAGTGCCGGCCGCAGCAACGGCAGGTGCACGCGCGCGAGCATGCGGCGAGGCGCGGCGCCCAGGCCGCGCGCGGCCTGGTCCAGCGATGGCGCGATCCGCGCGAGGCCCGCTTCGACGCCGCCGCCGGCGATCGCGAGGAAGCGCAGCATGTAGGCGAGCACCAGCGCGCCCAGCGACCCCATCAGCAGCATGCGCGGCTCCAGGCCCGCGGCGCGCAACAGCAGGTTGGCGCCATCGTCGAACCAGGCCAGCGGCGCGAGCAGGCCGATGGCCAGCACCGTGCCCGGCACCGCATACCCCAGGCTGCCGATGCGCAGTGCGGCCGTGGCCAGCCGCGTGCGCCGACGCGCCTGCGCCAGCCGCAGCGCCCAGGCCAGCACGAGTCCTGCGGCCAGGGTGGCGGCCGTGGCCAGCAGCGCAACCCGCAGCGTGTTCCAGGTACTGCGCCACAGCATCGGCGAAACGCCGGTGCCGTCGACGATGCGCTGCCCGCTCTCGATCGCGAGATGCGTGGCCGGCGCGACGAAGCCCAGCACGACCGGCAACGCCACCAGCGCCAGCGCGCCCCAGCCCGCCGCGCCACGCAGGCGCTGCGGCTGCATCGGCCGCGGTCGCATCGCGCTGGCATAGCCCGCGCGGCGGCGCCCGGAACGCTCCAGCGCGATCACCGCCACCACCACGACGAGCATCGACAGCGCGATCTGGGCCGCGCCCGGCAGGTCGCTGCGCGTCACCCAGGTGGTGTACACCGAGACGGTGAGCGTCTGCACGCCGAGGAATTCGGACGCGCCGATGTCGCCCAGGGTTTCCAGCAGCGCCAGCGCCGCACCCACCGCGATCGCCGGCCGCGCCAGCGGCAGCGCCACGCGCCGGAACACGGCCGCGCGCGACGCGCCGAGCGTGCGCGCGGCCTCCAGCAGGCCCGCCGCCTGGGTCATGAACATCGCGCGCGTGGTGATATACACGTAGGGATAGAGCACCAGCCCGAGCAGGACGATGCAGCCGGCCAGGCCGCGGATGTCGGGCAGGCGGAATTCGCGCGGGCCTTCATGGCCGAGCACGCTGCGGATCGCGCCCTGCACCGGGCCGAGCGGATGCAGCAGGTCGAGGTAGGCGTAGGCGACGATGTAGGTGGGCACCGCCAGCGGCAGCAGCAGCGCCCAGGCCATCACCGCGCGGCCGGGGAAATCGTAGGCGGTCACCAGCCACGCGCTGCCGGTGCCGATCGCGACCGACAACGCGCCGACGCCGAGCAACAGCCACAGCGTGTTGCGTGCCGCCTGCGGCAGCACGTTGGCCACGATGTGCGGCCAGGCGTCGCTGCCCTGGGCCGCGGTCCAGGCCAGCGCCAGCAGCGGCAGCAGCGCAACGGCGGCGATCGCCAGCGCGGCGAGCAGCCAGCCATCGGGCCGCGCGCGCGAACGCACAGGCGCCATGGCCAGCGCACTGGCGGCGGCAGTCATCCCCGGGCGGCTCCGAGCGGAATCGCGATCAGGCGGCACCGGTTCGACACCGGCACGCACGCGCCGTCATGCCCCTCGCCGGTTCCCGATGCCCGATTCCCCATTCCCGCGCTGTCAGTTGTCGAACCCGACCCGGTCGACCAGCTCGCTGGCCTGGCGGCGGTGTTCGGCGATCCGCGCCAGCGGCAATGCGTCGACCTGCATCGGCCCGAAGCTGGCGACGACCGGATCGAGCTCCACGCCGGCTTTCACCGGATACTCGTAGTTGGCCTTCGCGTACAGGCTCTGCGCCTCGTCGGAGACGAGGTACTCCAGCAGCTTCACCGCGTTGTCGCGGTTGGGCGAATGCAACGCCACGGCCGCGCCGCTGATGTTGACGTGGGTGCCGCCACCGTCGATGGCGAAGGTCGGGCGGATCACCTGGATCGCATCGCCCCACTGGCGCTGCTCGCTGCCTTCGGCCTCGTTCTTCATGCGGCCGACGTAGTAGGCATTGGCGATGCCGATCTCGCAGATGCCGGCGAGGATGTCGCGCGCCACGTCGCGGTCGCCGCCGGCGGCCTTGCGCGCCAGGTTGGCCTTGACCCCGCGCAGCCAGGTCTCGGTGGCCTCGGCGCCGTGGTGGGCGATCATCGCCGCGATCAGGCTGGTGTTGTACGGGTGCTGCCCCGAACGGATGCAGACCTTGCCCTTCCACTTCGGATCGGCGAGCTGCTCGTAGGTGAAACCGTCGAGCGCGAGGTCCTTGTCGGCATAGAGGATGCGGTCGCGCAGCGAGAGCGCGAACCACTGGCCGTCGGCGCCGCGCAGGTGCGCGGGGATGGCGTCGGCCAGCACCTGCGACTGCACCGGTCGGGTCTGGCCGGCGTCGACCAGGTCGAGCAGGTTGCCGGTGTCGACAGTCATCAGCACGTCCGCGGGCGAGCGCTCGCCTTCCGCGCGCACCCGCTCGAGCAGGCCGTCGCGCACGAACACGGTGTTGACCCGAGTGCCGGTCTGCGCCGTGAAGGCGTCGAGCAGCGGCTGGATCAGGCCGGGTTCGCGGGTGGTGTAGAGGTTGAGCTCGCCCGGGTCGGCGGCGGCCTCGGCGTCGGCGGTCGGTGCCGGAGCCGGGCTGCCGCCGCAGGCCACAAGCAGCAGGGCCGCGACGGGCGTGAACAGGCGGACGAGTCGGGGGAAGGCAGGCATGGGACGTCCTCGTACTGGGTTCCCGGCCGCCAGCGAACACCGCCGGCCACCGGAAGGGAATGAGAATTGTACTCATTTGGACGCGAGTCCCGCCAGCCGCCGGCCCGGCGCAGGCGTGTCACGGCCCCTGCGGAAACAGCAGCATCGCGTCGCCATAGGAGAAGAAGCGGTAGCGCGCCTGCACCGCGTGCGCGTAGGCCGCCAGGATCCGCTCGCGGCCGGCGAAGGCGGACACCAGCATCAGCAGGGTCGATTCGGGCAGGTGGAAGTTGGTGAGCAACGCATCGACGCTGCGGATGCGGTAGCCGGGGAAGATGAATATCCGGGTTTCGCCGGCGAACGGCTGCAATTCGCCGTCGCGCATCGCGCTCTCGAGCGCGCGCACCACGGTGGTGCCCACCGCGACCACGCGCCCACCGGCCTCGCGCGTGCGCCGGACCTGCGCGACGAGTCCGGCGCCGACGTTCAGCCACTCGCTGTGCATGCGGTGCGCGTGCAGGTCGTCCTCGCGCACCGGCTGGAAGGTACCGGCGCCGACGTGCAGGGTGACGTGGCCGAACGCGATCCCGCGCGCGCGCAGGTCCGCCAGCAGCGCGTCGTCGAAGTGCAGGCCCGCCGTAGGCGCCGCGACCGCGCCGACCTCGCGCGCGAACACGGTCTGGTAGCGCTCGGCGTCGTCGCGCCCGGGCGCGCGCCGGATGTAGGGCGGCAACGGCAGCCGCCCCGCTTCGAGCAGCCAGGCCTCCAGTGCGCCGTCGACATGGAACCGCAGATGGTAGAACTCGCCCTCGCGCCCGAGCACCTCGGCCACGCCGCCGGCATCGAGCGCGATGCGGCCGCCCGGCTTCGGGGGCTTGCTGGCGCCGACCTGGGCGCGCGCCTCGTTGCCGGGCAACAGGCGCTCGATCAGGATCTCGACCCGGCCGCCGGTCTGCTTCTGCCCGAACAGCCGAGCGGGAATCACCCGGGTGTCGTTGAACACCAGCAGGTCGCCCGGCCGCAGCCAGTCGCCCAGCGCACGCACCTGCGCATCGACCAACGGCGCCTCGCCCGGCGGCACCACCAGCATCCGGCTGGCCGAACGCTCGGGTAGTGGCGCCTGTGCGATCAGTTCCGCCGGCAGGTGGTAATGGAAGTCCGATTTCTTCATCGCCCGATTGTAGGACGGGCCGCGGCCCGCCCTAGCGCTCGAACTTGGTCGACAGCACCACGGCCGATGTCGTGCGCTCCACCCCTTCGATCGCGCCGATCCGGTCGGTCAGGTCGTCCATGTCGGCGACCGCCGGCACCACGCCCATCGCCACCAGGTCGTGCGCGCCGCTGACCGAATGCAGGCTGCGCACCTCGGGCATGCCGCGCAGCGCCTGCACCACCGCGGGCATCTGCTTGGGCAGCACGGTGATCAGGATGTGGGCGCGGATGTGGCCGCGCTCGACCTCCTCGTTGACACGCACGGTGTAGCCGCGGATCACGTCCTCGCGCTCGAGCCGCTCGATCCGGCTCTGCACCGTGGTGCGCGACAGCCCGAGCCGCCGGGCGATCTGCGCGATCGAGGCGCGCGCGTTCTCGCGCAGGGCGGACAGGAGCTGGGCATCGGCCGGGGTGATTTTCATGATTTGCGCAAACCGCTCGTCGATTCGACGAAATCATACGAAATTCTGCGCAGATCAGCCCTGTCTTATGCCGACAGGATCGAGATAATAGGGGTTTCGCCGCCCGTTCCCGCGGACCGGCCCTGTCACCCGCGACCTTTTCCGCCCCGCCGGCGGCACCGGATCGCCTTCCAGGAGAACGCACGATGCCCGTGACCGACGCCCTCGCCCCGCTGCGCGCCCACGACGGACAGCGCCGCACCAGCGGCCTCGACGACGCCACGATCGAGCGTCTCGCCGCGAGCCATCCCGAGCTTCGCGCCGCGATCGATGCCGCCGCGGCGGAGTACGCGCGCATCCGGGGCGAGTTCGCCGACCTGCTCGAACTCGACGAAGCCGCGCAGATCGAGGCCGTGCAGGCCGGCTACGTGAACTTCTACCCCGGCGACGCCGTGAACCCCTACGTCGCGCTCACCGCACGCGGACCCTGGATCGTCACCCTCAAGGGCGCGGTGGTCCACGATTCGGGCGGTTACGGCATGCTCGGCTTCGGCCACGCACCGCAGGCGGTGCTCGAGGCGATGGCGAAACCGCAGGCGATGGCCAACGTGATGACCCCCGGGCTGTCGCAACTGCGCTTCGATCGCGCCATGCGCCGCGAGATCGGACACACCCGCGGCGAGTGCCCGTTCGCGCGTTTCCTGTGCCTGAATTCGGGTTCGGAAGCGGTGGGCCTGGCCGCGCGCATCGCCGACGTCGGCACCAAGCTGGCGACCGACCCGGGCGCGATGCGTGCAGGCGCCGCGGTCAAGCGCATCGTCGTCAAGGGCAGCTTCCACGGCCGTACCGAACGCCCCGCGTTGTATTCCGACTCCAGCCGCAAGGCCTACATGCGGCACCTGGCCAGCTTCCGCGGCGAGGAGTCGCTGATCGCGGTCGAGCCCTACGACGTCGCGGCACTGCAACGCGCGTTCGCCGATGCGGATGCCAACGGCTGGTTCGTCGAGGCGGTGTTCCTGGAGCCGGTGATGGGCGAAGGCGATCCGGGCCGGGCGCTGCCGCGCGCGTTCTACGATGCCGCGCGCGAACTGACGAAGGCGCATGGTTCGCTGCTGCTGGTCGATTCGATCCAGGCCGGCCTGCGCGCGCATGGCGTGCTGTCGATCGTCGACTACCCCGGCTTCGAAGGCTGCGAAGCGCCGGACATGGAAACCTATTCCAAGGCGCTCAACGCCGGCCAGTACCCGCTGTCGGTGCTGGCCGTGACCGAACGCGCCGCGAACCTCTACCGCAGCGGCATCTACGGCAACACCATGACCACCAACCCGCGCGCGCTCGACGTGGCCTGCGCGGTGCTCGACGCCATCACGCCGGAGTTGCGCGCCAACATCCGCGAGCGCGGCAGGGAGGCGGTCGCCAGGTTCGAGGCGCTGAAGGCCGAGCTCGGCGGCCTGGTCACCGGGGTGCAGGGCACCGGCCTGCTGTTCTCGTGCGAACTGGCGCCGCAGTACAAGTGCTACGGCGCAGGTTCCACCGAGGAATGGCTGCGCGAGCGCGGGATCGGCGTGATCCACGGCGGCGCCAACTCGCTGCGCTTCACCCCGCGCTTCGACACGCAGTCCGACGAACTCGAACTGCTGGTGTCGATGGTGGGCAAGGCGTTGCGCGAGGGGCCGAGGCAGCAGCAGGCGAACGCAGCCTGATCCAGGCCTGGCGGTGCCTGCCGGATCGTGGCAGGCACCACCACACCGTCAGGGGCTGCGCATTTCCAGGTTCAGCGCTTCGGCGATCGCCTTCCACGGCACGATCTTGTAGTTCTGGTTCTGCACCGGCATCACGTTGCGCCCGTCCTGCGCGACGAACGCCCCGTGCTCGAAGCCGGGGCCGAGGTTGGCGCTGCTGACATCCAGTCCGTCGGTCTCCGAGATGCCGTCGATGCCGGCCACCGGATCGCCGGCGACGGCGAAGGATCCCAGGTACGCCTGGTCGCCCTCGAGCCGGTACACCGCATAGGTATCGTTGCCCTGGCTCGACGCGACGATGTAGCCGCGACCGTCGCCGAGGTCGTACAGCGCCAAGCCCTCGATATCGTCCCTGATCGCGGGATTGGCGTCGACGCGGTCGACTGCGGTCATCGTGTCGCCGCCATCGGGTTCGGCCGGCAGCTTCCACAGGGCCACGTCCTCCTCGCCCACGTACAGGGTGGCGGTCGCGTCGTCCGCAACGCAGCCTTCGGTCTGCGAATCGAACGCCAGTTCCCGTACCAGCTCGGTGCGCACGCGGCCATCGCCGGCGTCGACCAGCCGCCACTGCTTCTTCGCCGTTTCGTCGCCGTTGATGAAGACATAGGTGTCGCCGTTGCGCGGGCTGCGGAACATGCACAGGCCGTAAGGATCGTGCAGCCCGGTAGGCTGCGGGCCATCGGCGATGTCGACGAGCTCGCCCGTTTCGGCATCGAGCCGGTAGATCGCGATGCTCTTGTCGGTCCTGTTGCTGGCCGTGACCAGCGTGACCTCGCGGTCGCCCAGCCTGAAGCCATCGCGCAGGTCGACGTTGTTCATCTTGCCGTCGGCCAGGAACTGCCGCAGCCGGCCCTGCATGTCGTACACGTACAGGCCCGCCTTCTTGTCGGTGGCGATGACGAGGCTCTTCTCCGGCCGTGTCGGATGCACCCAGATCGCCGGGTCGTCGGCGGCGTCGCCGAAGCTGTCGACCGGCACCGTTTCGGCTACCGCGACGACCGCGGCGACCGCCGGCTTCGCCTCATCGGGTGCTTGCCCGGAAGTGGAGCCAGCGGAAATGCCGAGCGCCTGTGCCAGCGTCGCGATCGACACGAGCTTGACGTCCGGGCCGTCCTCGTCGACGACCAGCAGCACGCCGTCCGGGTAGTGCGCGCCGACCGCGGCGCTGCCCGCATACAACGGGCCCGGTTCGGCGAGGGGCTCGGAGGCGCCCTGCCCCGACACCGTCGCGCTGCCGATGAAGGCCGCATCGCGCTCCAGGTCGTAGACGTTCAACGTGCCCGCGGACGCGTTCGACGCCAGCAGCCAGCGCGCGCCTTCGCCTCCATCGTGGATCGCCAGCCCGCCGACCTCTTCCTCGATGTGGCCCCTCGGGGAATCGACCAGCACCGCGGACACGTCGGCTTCCGGATCGGCATCGAAGCGCCAGATTCCGACCGTTTCCTCGGACGCATAGACGTTGCCGGCACGGGCATCGACAACGCATTGCTTCAACGGCGACGGCACGGAGATCCGCCGTACCTGCCGCGCGTCCAGCCTGCCGTCGGCAGTGCCATGGATCACCTGCTGGTCGACTTCACCGCCGTCGCCGACGATGAAGGCATGCAGGGCGCCATCGAGCGGATGCCGGTACAGGCAGATCCCCTCGCCCGCGAAGCCCAGCGGGATCTCGCGCGCGCCGACGTCGGTCAACGCGTCGTCGGCGAAGCGGAACAACCGCAGGCGGTGGCCGTTGCCGTCGATGGCGACCACGATCGTCGCGAGCGACCCGTCGACGCGGACGCCACTGGCCACGTCGACGGCCACCGCCTCGCCGGCCGGCGTGGCACCAAGCCGCTTGCCCTCGAGCGAATACAGTTCGAGTCCGCCCAGGGCGGCGGTCGCCACGATCCGGGGCTCGCCTGCGGCGTCGGGGGCGCCGACCAGCGCGGCGCTGCCGATTTCCCTCGAGGTCGTCGGTGCAGTGGCCGCATGGGCCGCGACGGACGGCGCCTGCTGCTGCGCAGCATCCGACGAACACGCCGGCGCCGTCGTTACGAATGCGCAAGCAAGGGCCAGAAAAACGCGATTCTTCATGATTCCTCCCGGAGATTCCGGCGCGGGGAGCGCGCCCGACGTAGCGTCTGATTGGCGACCAAGCTAACGCGGCCGGGGGCCAATTTGCAAGAAAAATTCTATTTCTCTTGAAATATGGAATGTTTGTTCGTAATCTCCGCCCACGCGCTGCCTTCACTCCGTTGCAGAAACCGGCAGCCGACTCGTCCTCGGGAGGGACAGAACATGCGGACCTTGCGTCGAAGTGCCCTTTTCAAGGCATTGGTGCTCTGCCAGTGCGCGGTATTGCCATCCATCGCGTCCGCACAGGACTCGACGGGCGACACGACCCCGGCGTCGGAAGCCACCGACCTGGACGCCATCGTGGTCACCGGCCGTCGCGCCGCCGATCGCCTGGCGATCGACGACAAGCGCAGCGCCGATGGCCAGGTCGATGCGATCCGCGCCGACGACGTCGGCCGCCTGCCGGACCAGAACGTGGCGGAAGCCGTGCGTCGACTGCCGGGCGTGACGACGGTGAACGACCAGGGCGAAGGCCGCTACCTCACGGTACGCGGCGTATCGCCCGACCTGCTCAACGTGACGCTCAACGGGCAGACGGCCGCGGCGCCGGAACCGGAAAGCCGGCAGGTCAAGCTCGACGACATTCCTTCCGCGTTGATCGGAGGCGTGACCGTCTCCAAGACGCTGACGCCGGACATGGATGCGAACGCGATCGCGGGACAGGTGAACATCGAAACCGTGTCGGCGTTCGATCGCAACCGCACCTTCGGTTCGGCGCGCGCCGCCTACGGCCGCTACGACATCAACGGCGAGAACCCCTACGAGTACGACGCTTCGTTCGGCAGCGTGTTCGGCGCCGACAGGCAGTTCGGCGCGGTGCTGGCGGTCAACCGTTCCGACCGCAAGATCGGCTCGCAGAACGTGCAGAACCCGGGCGGCTGGATCGAGATCGACGGCAACGAAGTCCCCGAAGGCCTGGAAGTACGGCAATACAACACCCACCGCCAGCGTACCGGCGCAGTCGCCAACTTCGACTGGAAGGCCAGCGAGAACGCCTCGCTGTTCCTGCGCTTCATGTACTCGAAGTACCAGGACCAGGAAACGCGCGACGCGTTCGCCGTCGAGCTGGACGAGGACGGCATTTCGCCCGGTTCCGCCACCAGCGGCACGTTCGAGGGAGCCGAGGCGGTCCGCGCGATCCGTACGCGCGAGGAGACCACCACCAGCTTCACCGCGGCGACCGGCGGCGAGTTCCGCTTCGGCGACAACCGGCTCGACCTCGAAGCGACCTACTCGCGGGCGAACAAGCGCGACCCGCGTCGCGACGAATGGGGTTTCGTGGCCGAGGACGTCTCGGGCAGCTATTCGATCGGTCCGCGCAGCTACGACTTCTCGTTCGCCGACGATGCGGCGTTCGACCCGTCGAACTTCGAGCCGGACTTCTTCGAGCCCGAATCGCGGCGCGCGGTGGAAGACCTGTACCAGTTCCGCGCCGACTACGTGATTCCGTTCGGCACCGACGGCTCCGATCTCCAGGTCGGCTTCAAGTACCTCAGGCGCGACAAGAACAACGACGTCGACGGTGAAGCCTGGGAGTACGGCGACGGCGGCCTGACGATGGCCGACGTCCCCGGTGGCAGCTTCGACGCCGTCTTCGGCGGCCGCTATCGACTGGGGCCGCTGGTCAGCGGATCGCTGGCCGACGCGTACTTCGACGCCAACAAGGGCGAGTTCGAGGAAGACGGCGAGGGCACGCTCAGCGCCACCCTGGCCGGCGACTTCGAGATCGAGGAAACCATCACCGCCGCCTACGCGATGGCGCGCCTCTGGTTCGGCAACGTCACCGTCATCCCCGGCATGCGCATCGAACGCACCGAAGGCAGCTACGCCGCGCATGCCTTCGACGTGGAGAGCGGGTCTCTCGACCAGGCGTTCAACGTGTTCGGTTCACGCAGCTATACCGACATCTTCCCCGGCGTGAACATCCGCTGGGACGCCGGCGACAACCTGGTCGTGCGCGGCGCGGTGACCCGCGCGATCGGCCGCCCCAACTACGAGTCGATCGCGCCGTTCGTCGAGATCCAGGGCGCGGGCAGCCTCGAGCCCGAAGTCACGATGGGCAACCCGGACCTCGATCCGCTGTACTCCACCAACGTCGACCTCTCGGTCGAATATTACGTCGGAAATCGCGGCGTGCTTTCGGCGGCGGTGTTCTACAAGGACATCAGCAGCCCGATCTTCGCCGTCACCCGTACCGACCAGGACGGCGTGTTCGGCGGCCTGCCTCTGACCGGTGCCGAAGTCGGCAGCTGGGAGAACGCGGAGAAGGCGACGGTGTCGGGCATCGAGTTCAACGCGCAGTACGAGTTGAGCTTCCTGCCGTCGCCATTCGACGGTTTCAGCGTCGGCGCCAACATGACGTTCGTGGATTCGGAAGCCGAAGGCCTGCCGGCGCGCACCGACACGGTGCCGCTGGTCAACCAGTCCGACCGGGTGGCATCGGTGCAGGTCAGCTACGAGAAGTACGGTTTCTCGGCGCGACTGGCCTACACCTACCGCTCGGCGATGCTCAACGAGGCCAGCGAGGACGATCCGGAAGAAGACGTCTACTGGGACTCGCTGAAGCAGTGGGACATCAAGTTCGGCTACGAGATCAATCCGCGCTGGTCGGTGTTCCTGGAAGGCTCCAACCTCAACGACGCCATGATGCGCGCCTACGTCGGCCGCCGCGAGCGGACGATGGAACAGGAAATCTACGGCTGGTCCGCACGCATGGGCGTGCAGTTCAAGTTCTGACGACGAGGCGCCGCAAGCGACCTCCAGCGGCGGCCACTGGCCGCCGCTTTTTTTTCCGGTTGTTCTCACGAGGGAGAGGTGGTTCGCGCTGGAGAAGTCCGGTGTCGTGCCTGCGGACGGCCGCCGCGCCCCGGCGGCCGGGGATCGCTTGCCGCGTCGGCCGGGGCCGGTGCGCGATCAAGGTCGGCACGAACCGCCCGGCGCGGTCGAGCATCGTGCGTTGAACGCTCGCGGAACGCCGGAACCGCAGCGGTGGAGGTCGGTCAGGGCCTGACCACCTCGCCGGTCTTCGACGACCGGGTTGCCGCTTCCGCCAGGGCCAGTGCCGCGACCCCGTCGGCATAGCCGACCGACGGCGTCGCGCCGTCGAGTATCTCGGCGAAGTGATCCATCTCGCGCCTGTAGGCTTCGGCGTATCGATCTAGGAAGAAGTTCTGCAGCCGGTCGCTGGCGGCGCCGTTCTCGCCGAACACCTGCACGGTGCTTTCGAGGACGTTGTCGGCGCGGACCATGCCGGCCGACGCATAGGCCTCGATGCGCTGGTCGTAGCCGTAGCCGCTGCGGCGGGTGTTGGAGATCACGCACAGCTTGCCCGATGCCGTCTTCAGCACGGTGCGCGCGGTATCGACGTCGCCCAACCTGCCGATCTCCGGATCGACGAGGCAGCTGCCCACCGCCCAGACCTCGGCGACCTCCTCGCCCAGCAGCCAGCGCGCCATGTCGAAATCGTGGATGGCCATGTCCTTGAACAGGCCGCCGGAGACCGCGATGTACGAGGGCGGCGGTGGAGCGGGATCGTTCGAAGTGATCTGCAGGCTTTCGATGCTGCCGATCCCGCCGTCATCCAGGCGCGCCTTGAGAGCCTGGAAGTTCGGATCGAAGCGCCGGTTGAAAGCCAGGAACAGCCTCGCCTCCCGCAACGCGCCGGCGGCGCCGCGGGCACGCTGCAGGTCCTGGTCGATCGGCTTCTCGCAGAAGACGGCCTTGCCTGCCTGTGCTGCGCGGATGCTGTAATCCAGGTGCGTATCCGTCGAGCTTGCGACGATGACGCCGGCGATGGTGTCGTCGGCAAGCACCTCCTCCAGCGAGCTCACCCGGGCGTTCCACTCACCGGCGATCGATCCGGCCGACGCGGTGACCGGGTCCACCACCGCAGCCAGCTCCAAGCGCGGGTGCAGCGCCGCGTTCCTGGCGTGGATGCGGCCGATGCGACCGGCACCGATCAATGCGACTTTCGACATCAGCTTTGCTCCTGCAATCGGATGGAACGGCCCTCGCGCACCGACCGCTGGCAGGCCTCGGCCAGCACCAGTGCGGCAATGCCGTCGGCGTAATGCGTCCGTGGTCGCGCCGCCCCGTGCGCAACCTCGGCGAAATGCGCGATCTGCGCGCGGTAGGACTCGGCGTAGCGCTCAGGGAACGCATAGGCGATCGGCGCCGCCGTCGTACCGTGCTCGTCGAACACCTGCACGGTATCGCGCGAGACGTTGCCGGCGGTCGCCATGCCGGTCGAGCCGAACGCCTCGATGCGCTGGTCGTAGCCGTAGCCGCTGCGGCGGGTGTTGGAAATCACGCACAGCCTGCCCGACGCCGTCCGGAGCACGGTGCGCGCGGTGTCGACGTCGCCCTGCCGGCCGATCCCGGGATCGACCAGGCAGCTCGCGGTGGCGAACACTTCCACCGGCTCCTCGCCCAGCATCCAGCGCGCCATGTCGAGGTCGTGGATGGTGAAGTCCTTGAACAGGCCGCCACTGGTGGGGATGAAATGCGCCGATGGGGCGGCCGGGTCGTGATTGACGATGTGCAGGCTTTCGAGCCGGCCGACCGCGCCGGCGTCCAGGCGCTGCCTGAGCGCCAGGAAATGCGGGTCGTAGCGCCGGTTGAAGCCGAGCACGAAGCGCGCGCCTTCGAAGCGCGGCTGTGCGGCCCGCGCCTTCTGCAGGTCGAGGTCGATCGGCTTCTCGCAGAAGACCGCCTTGCCCGCTTCCACCGCCTGCAGCGCATTCGCCAGGTGCTGGTCGGTGGAACTGCAGACCAGCACGGCGCCGACGGCGGGATCGGACAGGGCCTGGTCCAGGGTGGCGGCTTCGGCGCCGGTGGCGGCCGCCATCGCCGACGCCGCGTGCGGACGCGGGTCCACCACGTACCGCAGCCGCAGTCCGGGCGTTCTGGCGGCGTTGGGCCCGTGGACCTGGCCCATGCGGCCGGCCCCGACCAGGGCCACGTCGATCCGTTGCATGCGACCCTCCCGCCGCGATTTCAAATAGAATATGTGTTCCAGATAAGAATGCAATAGAATTTCCAGAAATCTGGCCGCATTCCATTTTTTCACGGACACTTCCTTGCGACCCCAGGGAAGAACCGACCGAGGCTGCCCGCATGTCCGAACATCCCACCCCGCCCGCCAGCGCCGAGGAACTGCGCAGCGCGATCCTCGCCCGCTACGACGGCCTCAGCAAACGCCTCAAGCAGATCGCGCGCTACATCCTCGACGAGCCCAACGCCGTGGCGCTGGAAACCCTCGCGGTGCTGTCGGAGCGCTGCGGCGTGCAGCCCTCGGCGATCGTGCGCTTCGCCAAGTCGTTCGGCTTCGACGGCGCCACCCAGATGCAGCGGCTGTTCCGCGACGGGCTGCTGTCGGCCAACGCCTCGCTGGGCTATGGCGAGCGCGTGCGCGAGTTCAGCAAGGCCGTCGACGGCAAGCGCGTCAGCGATCCCTCGCAGGTGCTGGCGGAATTCGTCGAGGGCAACGTGCTGGCGCTTCAGCACCTGGGCGACGCCATCGACAAGCGCCAGCTCACGGAGGCGGTGAAACTGATCGCGCAGGCGGGCACCGTCTACGTCGCGGGCTTCCGGCGCTCCTTCCCGGTGGCCGCCTACCTCGCCTATTCGCTGCACCAGGTCGACAAGAAGACGGTGTTCATCGACAGCGTCGGCGGCATGACCCGCCAGCAGATCCACGGCATCACCCACGACGACCTGCTGCTGGTGGTCAGCTACCAGCCCTATGCGGAGGAAGCGGTGCACCTGATCGACGCAGCCGTCGACGCCCGCTGCAAGGTCCTGTCGATCAGCGACAGCCCGGTCAGCCCGGTCGCCAAGCCGGCGTCGCTGGTCCTGCAGGTCAGGGAGGCGGAGATCCGCAAGTTCCGCTCGCTTTCCACGTCCATGTGCCTGGCCCAGGCGCTGGTCATCTCATACGCGTTTTCCACGGCGACGACGACCCGCAACGCATCGACGCTGGGGGCGAAGAAGCGGACCGCGAAAAAATGAAATGAATCTTGCCATAGATCATAAAATAGAATAGATTTTACAAACACCGGGCCGGATGCCGCCTGGGCGGGAGACGATCGGCGATGGCGAGCACGGACGGGTTGGATCTGATCGCGATCGGGCGTTCCAGCATCGACCTGTATGGCGAACAGACCGGCGGTCGGCTGGAGGACATGCTGTCCTTCGCCAAGTACATCGGCGGCAGTCCCACCAATACCGCGGTCGGCGGTTCGCGTCTGGGGCTGCGGACCGGCCTGCTGACGCGGGTCGGCAACGATCACTGCGGACGCTTCATCCGCGAACAGCTCGCCCGCGAGGGCGTGGACACGCGCGGCGTCGCCGTCGACCCGGAACGGCTGACCGCGCTGGTCCTGCTCGGCATCCGCGACCCGGACACGTTCCCGCTGATCTTCTATCGCGAGAACTGCGCCGACATGGCGCTGTGCGAGGCCGACGTCGATCCCGACTTCATCCGGTCTGCACAGGCGGTGCTGATCAACGGTACCCACCTGTCGCAGCCGGAGGTGTTCGCGGCATCCATGAAAGCCTGCGCGATCGTGCGAGCGAACGGCGGCCGGATCGTGTTCGACATCGACTATCGCCCGGTGCTGTGGGGACTGACCGGCAAGGACGCGGGCGAGAACCGCTTCGTCGCCGACACCGCCGTCACCGAACGACTGCAGCAGGTGTTGCCGCTGTGCGACCTGATCGTCGGCACCGAGGAAGAGGTGCACATCCTCGGCGGCGATACCGATACCCTCGCCGCGCTGCGCGCGATCCGTGCACGCACGAACGCCTTGCTCGTGTGCAAGCGCGGCGCCGACGGATGCAGTGCGTTCCCGGGCGCGATCCCGGCATCGCTCGACGACGGCGTCGTCGGCCGCGGCTTCCCGGTGGAAGTATTCAATGTGCTGGGAGCGGGCGACGCGTTCATGGCCGGCTTCCTGCGTGGCTGGCTGCGCGATGCGCCGCTCGAGGACTGCTGCGCCTGGGCCAACGCCTGCGGCGCGATCGTGGTTTCGCGCCACGGCTGCTCGCCGGCGATGGCGACGTGGGAGGAGCTGCAGGCCTTCCTTCACGGTGGCGAACGGCCATTCCGGTTGCGCGAGGATGCTGCGCTGGAACACCTGCACTGGGCGACCACGCGCGCGAGCGACTATCCGGCGCTGACCGTTCTGGCGATGGACCATCGCAGCCAGTTCGAAGCGCTGTGCAGCCAGGTGGGCGCGGATCCCGGGCGCATCGCCGGGTTCAAGTCGCTCGCGCTGCAGGCGGTGGACCGGGTCGCCAAGGGCGATCCCTCGTTCGGCGTGCTGCTCGACGGTCGCTACGGCGCGCGGGCGCTCGAGGCTGCCGCTACCGCCCCCTACTGGATCGGCCGTCCGATCGAGTTACCCGGCTCGTGCCCGCTCGAGTTCGAATCCTCGCCGGACGTGGCGACCGAACTCGCGACCTGGCCGGCGAACCACGTGGTCAAGTGCCTGGCCTTCTACCACCCCGACGATCCGCAGGCCCTGCGCGAGCGACAGGAACGGCAGTTGCTGCGCCTCGCGGATGCGACGCGCAAGACCCGCCACGAACTGCTGGTGGAGATCATCGCCTCGCGCAATGGCGAGGTCGCCGACGATACCGCCGCGCGCGCGATCCAGCGCCTCTACGACCTGGGCATCCGTCCGGACTGGTGGAAGCTGGAACCGGACGACCGGGCCGCTGCATGGCGCAACATCGAGGACGCCATCGTCCGCAACGATCCGCATTGCCGCGGCGTGGTGTTGCTTGGCCTGTCGGCTCCCGAGGACGAACTGATCGCCTCGTTCGAGGCGAGCGCGCAGGCGCCGATCGTCAAGGGCTTCGCGGTGGGCCGCACGATCTTCGCCGATGCCGCACAGCGCTGGCTGGCCGGCGAGATCGCGGACGAAGCCGCCGTGGCGGACCTGGCGCGACGCTTCTCTGTCCTGGTCGACGCCTGGCGTGACGCGAAGCAACGGGCGCGATCGCAGGCGATCCGCGAGACTGCCTGACATGACGACCGACCCGCAGACCATCCGTCTCACCGCCGCCCAGGCCACCGTCCTCTGGCTCACGTCGCAGCACGTCGTCGTCGATGGCAGCGAAGTCCCCTACTTCGCCGGGGCATGGGCGATCTTCGGCCACGGCAACGTCGCCGCCATGGGCGAGGCGCTGCACGCAGCGGGCGACGCGCTGCCGACCTTCCGCGCGCACAACGAACAGGGCATGGCGCATGCCGCCATCGCCTACGCGAAGCAGATGCGCCGCCGCCGCGCGATGGTCTGCACCACGTCCATCGGACCCGGCGCGACCAACCTGGTGACTGCGGCCGCGCTCGCGCACGTCAACCGGTTGCCGGTGCTGCTGCTGCCGGGCGATGTCTATGCGAGCCGTCGCCCCGACCCGGTGCTGCAGCAGCTCGAGGACTTCGGCGACGGCACGGTATCGGTCAACGACTGCTTCCGTCCGGTATCGCGCTACTTCGACCGCATCACGCGACCGGAACAGATCCTCGATACGCTGCCGAAAGCGCTGGCGACACTGCTCGACCCCGCCACCTGCGGGCCGGCAACGCTGGCGTTCTGCCAGGACGTGCAGGCGGAAGCCTTCGACTTTCCCGCGGACTTCTTCTCCCGCCGCGTCTGGCATCCACGCAGGCAGCCGGCCGACCCGCGCGAACTCGAAGCGCTGGTCGCGGCCTTGCGCGATGCGGAGCGCCCCCTGCTGGTCGCTGGCGGCGGCGTGCTCTACAGCGGTGCCGGGAACGCGCTCGCGACGTTCGCGGAACGCACCGGGCTGCCGGTCGCAGAAACGCAGGCAGGCAAGGGCGCGTTGCCGTGGAACCATCCGAACGCGCTCGGATCCATAGGCGTCACCGGATCGAGCGCGGCGAACGCTGCCGCGAGCGGGGCCGATGTCGTCGTCGGCATCGGGACGCGGCTGCAGGACTTCACCACAGGCTCGCGCAGCCTGTTCCCGGATGCGCGCCTGTTCCAGGTCAACGTGCAGGCCTTCGACGCCCACAAGCACGGCGCCTTTCCGGTGGTCGGCGATGCAGCCGCAGTCCTCGAGACACTCGATGCCGCCCTGCGCGGCTGGCGTTCGCAGGGCGATGGCATCGACCGCGACGCTGTCGCGGCCTGGAACACCGCCGTCGACGCGGCCACGCGCGGCGACGACACCACCACGCTGCCCAGTGACGCCCAGGTCATCGGAGCGGTGCAGTCGGCATTCGACGATCACGCCATCGTGGTCTGCGCCGCGGGCGGGCTGCCGGGCGAACTGCACAAGCTGTGGCGCACCACCCGCAGCGACGGCTACCATCTCGAATACGGCTATTCGTGCATGGGTTACGAGATCGCCGGCGGACTCGGCGTGAAGCTCGCAGCACCCGACCGCGACGTGGTGGTGATGGTCGGCGACGGCAGCTACCTGATGGCGAACTCCGAACTCGCCACGTCGGTGATGCTGGGCCACAAGCTGATCGTCGTGCTGCTCGACAACCGCGGGTTCGGCTGCATCAACCGCCTGCAGCAGGCCACCGGCAGCCCCGGTTTCAACAACCTGCTGGCCGATTCGCGTCATGCGACGCTGCCCGACATCGACTTCGCCGCGCATGCGCGCAGCCTCGGAGCGCATGGCGAGAAGGTCGCGAACCTCGGAGAACTGCGCGCAGCGCTGGCACGCGCGCGCGGCGCCGACCGCAGCAGCATGGTGGTCATCGACACCGACCCGCTCAAGACCACCGAAGCCGGCGGCTGGTGGTGGGACGTCGCCGTGCCCGAAGTCTCCGACCGCCCCGAAGTCAACGCCGCGCGACGCGACTACGAGCAACGCATCCGCATGAAGAGAAACCTGTCATGAGCATCCGCTTCGGGGTCAGCCCCATCGCCTGGGCCAACGACGACATGCCCGAACTTGGCGGCGACACGCCGCTGGAGAGCATCCTCGCCGACATCCGCGACGTCGGCTTCGAAGGCGTCGAGCTCGGCGGCAAGTTCCCGCGCGACGCGGCGGCGCTCAAGCCGTTGCTGGATTCGTACGGCCTCGACCTGATCGGCGGCTGGTACAGCGGTTCGCTGCTGGTGCGCGACGCCGATGCCGAGATCGCCGCGCTGCAGCCCCACCTGCAGTTGCTCAAGGCGATGGGAAGCCAGGTCTTCGTCTTCGCCGAGACCAGCAACGCCGTGCATGGCGATCGCAGCGTTCCGCTGACCGGCACGCCGCAGCTCGCCGATGGCGACTGGCCGCAGTTCGGCGCGCGCATGACCGGCGTGGCCGACTACATCCACTCGCAGGGCCTGAAGTTCGCCTATCACCACCACCTCGGCACCGTGGTCGAACGCGCGTCCGACATGGAGGCCTTCATCCGCCACACCGGGCCGTCTGTCGGCTTCACGCTCGACACAGGTCATGCCGCGCTCGGCGGGGTCGACTACCTGCAGGTGATCCGCCAGCATCCGGCGCGGATCGCACATGTGCATTGCAAGGATTTCCGCGCGGAGGCGTATCGCCGGCTGCGCGACGGCGGTTCGAGTTTCCTCGACGGCGTGCTCGGCGGCATGTTCACCGTGCCCGGCGACGGCGGCATCGACTACGGCGCGGTGATGCGCGCTCTGGTCGAGATCGACTACAGCGGCTGGATCGTGATCGAGGCCGAGCAGGATCCCGCGATCGCCGCCCCGAAGCCGTATGCCGCGCTCGGACTGCATACGTTGAAGACCGAGGCCGCGCGGGCGGGATTGACCTGATGTCGAGATTGCGCATCCGCCCGCAGGCGCCCGGCGACGATGGCACGGTGCTCGTCGTGACGCCGGCGAGCGCCGGCTGGTCGCATGTCGGATTCAAGGTCGTGAAACTGACGGCGGGACAGCGCCACGAAGGCGGCGAGGCGGGACGCGAAGCCTGCCTGGTCCTGGTCGCCGGCTCCGCGGACATCGTGGCCGGCGACCAGCGATTCGGGAACGTGGGCGGTCGCGCTTCCCCGTTCGAGGATCGCGCGCCGGGCGCGGTGTACGTGCCTGCCGGCCTGCCGTACGCGGTCGTCGCGCAGGGCGATGTCGAACTCGCCATCTGTACCGCGCCGGGGAGCGGCACGGGTGCGGCGCGCCCGATCGGCGACGCCGACATGTCGCGCGAGGTCCGCGGCAACGGCACCAACACCCGCTACGTGCGCAACATCCTGCCGGAAACCGAAGCCGCCGACGGCCTGCTGGTGGTCGAAGTGGTCACGCCCGCCGGCCACTGGTCGAGCTATCCGCCGCACAAGCACGACACCGCGACGCCCGGCGAGGAAAGCATCCTCGAGGAAACCTACTACCACCGTACGCAGCCGCGGCAGGGCTTCGCGTTCCAGCGCGTGTACACCGCCGATCGCTCGCTCGACGAGGCGATCGCGGTCGAGGACGGCGACGTGGTGCTGGTGCCCCGCGGCTACCACCCCGTCGGCGCGGCGCACGGCTACGACCTCTACTACCTCAACGTGATGGCCGGCCCCGAGCGGCGCTGGCTGTTCCGCAACGATCCCGACCACGCCTGGATCGCCGCGCCTCCCCCATTTTCCGGACCATGAGCATGCGCAGCATCGAACATTTCATCGACGGCCGCACCTTCACCGGCAGCTCCGGCCGGCACGGCGACGTCTTCGATCCCAACAGCGGGCGCGTGCAGGCGAAGGTGTCGCTGGCCTCTCCGGCGGAGCTGGATCGTGCAGTCGCCGGGGCGGTCGAGGCGCAGGCCGGCTGGGCACGGGTCAATCCGCAGCGCCGCGCGCGGGTGATGTTCGAGTTCAAGCGCCTGCTCGAAGCGAACATGGACGAGCTGGCCGCGATGCTGTCGTCCGAGCACGGCAAGGTGCTGTCGGATTCGCGCGGAGACCTCCAGCGCGGGCTGGAAGTGATCGAGTTCGCCTGTGGCATCCCGCACCTGCTCAAGGGCGAGTACACGCAGGGCGCCGGCCCGGGCATCGACGTGTATTCGATGCGGCAGCCGCTGGGCGTGGTCGCGGGCGTCACGCCGTTCAATTTCCCGGCGATGATCCCGATGTGGATGTTCGGCCCGGCGATCGCCTGCGGCAACGCCTTCATCCTGAAACCGTCCGAGCGCGATCCGTCTGTCCCGGTGCGGCTGGCGGAACTGATGATCGAAGCCGGCCTGCCTGCGGGGGTGCTCAACGTCGTGCATGGCGACAAGGAGACCGTCGACGCGATCCTTCGTCATCCCGACATCAGGGCGGTCAGCTTCGTCGGCTCGTCCGACATCGCGCAGCACGTCTACGGCCAGGGCGCGGCCCACGGCAAGCGCGTGCAGTGCATGGGCGGCGCCAAGAACCACGGCATCGTGCTGCCCGATGCCGACCTCGACCAGGCCGTCGCCGACATTCTGGGCGCCGCGTACGGGTCGGCCGGTGAGCGCTGCATGGCCTTGCCGGTGGTGGTGGTCGTGGGCGAAGCGACGGCCGACGCAGTGCGCGAGAAGCTGGTCGCAGGGATCGCGGCGCTGCGCATCGGCGTGTCCACCGATGCGGATGCGCATTACGGGCCGGTGATCACCGCCGCGCACAAGGCGAAGATCGAGCACTACATCCAGGTCGGCGTCGACGAGGGCGCGGAACTGGTCGTCGACGGCCGGGGCTACTCGCTGGCGGGCCACGAGGCCGGGTTCTTCCTGGGGCCCACGCTGTTCGACCGCGTCACTTCGGACATGCAGACCTGGCGCGAGGAGATCTTCGGTCCGGTGCTGCAGATCATGCGCGCCGACACGTTCGACGAAGCGCTGGCGCTGCCGTCTGTGCACCAGTACGGCAACGGCGTGGCGATCTTCACCCGCAACGGCGAGGCCGCGCGCGAGTTCGCCGATCGGGTGGAAGTGGGCATGGTCGGCATCAACGTACCGATTCCGGTGCCCGTGGCCTACCACAGCTTCGGCGGCTGGAAGCGCTCCGGGTTCGCCGACCACAACCAGTACGGCATGGACGGCGTGCGCTTCTACACCCGCACCAAGGTGGTCACGCAGCGCTGGCCGAAGGGCGGCGCCGAAGTAGAGCGGAGTTTCGTGATTCCCACGATGCGCTGACGCACGCCGTACCGCTGCACATCGCCGGCGCCCTCGCGCCGGCCACGACGCCCTGGGGAGGGATTGCTGGATGGCCAACGCCCTGACGAGGTTCTTCGCGACCGGAGCCGACCTGCCGGTGACCGCCGACCAGGCGACCATCGACCGGTTGTTCCGCCGGCACCGCTTCCGCGTGATGCTCGCGATCACCCTGGGCTATGGCGTGATCTACACCTGCCGGCTCGCATTGGGCGTGGTCAAGAAGCCGTTGATCGACGAAGGGATCTTCACCCCGGTCGAACTCGGCATGATCGGCTCGGCGCTCTACTACGCCTACGCGGTCGGCAAGCTGACCAACGGATTCCTGGCCGACCACGCGAACATGCGGCGGTTCCTCGCGTTCGCGTTCCTGATGACCGCGTTGTGCAACCTGGCGATGGGCCTGACCACCGCCGTGTGGACGGCGGTGATCATCTGGGGTCTCAACGGCTGGTTCCAGAGTTTCGGCGCGCCGGGCGGCGTTGTGGCGATGACGGCTTGGTTCTCCAACCGGGAACGCGGCCGGGCCTACGGCATCTGGAGCACCGCGCATTCGCTCGGCGAAGGCCTGACCTTCATCGGCGTAGGCTCGGTGGTCGCGTGGCTGGGCTGGCGCTGGGGCTTCTTCGTGCCGGCGCTGTTCGGCGTGTTCGCGGCCGTAGGCATGTACTGGCTGGTACGGGACCGGCCGCGCACGATGGGCCTGCCCACGGTCAACGAGTGGAAGCAGGACTTCTACGCGGAAAAGGCGAGGCCGGACATCAAGTCCGTCCTCGGATTGCAACTTTCGATCCTCAGGATTCCCGCGATCTGGGTGCTGTGCCTGTCAGCCGCGACCATCTACGTGACCCGCTATGCGATCAATTCCTGGGGCATCCTCTACCTGCAGGAGGATCGCGGCCTGTCGCTGCCGATGGCCGGCACGGTGTTGATGATCAGCACGATGGCCGGCGTGGCGGGCGCGATTGCCTACGGGTTCATTTCCGACAAGTTCTTCGACGCGCGCCGGCCACCGGCGAACCTGCTGTTCGCGATCCTCGAGATCGGCGGTCTGCTGCTGTTCTTCTACGGCCCGAACACCATGCCGGTCCTGATCGCCGGCATGGTGCTGTTCGGTCTCGGGCTCACCGGGCTGGTCACGTCGCTCGGGGGACTGTTCGCGGTCGACATCGCCCCCAAGCGGGTGGCTGGCGCGGCGATGGGCGTGATCGGCATCTTCAGCTACATCGGCGCGGGCATCCAGGAGTACGTGTCCGGCAAGCTCATCCAGGAAGGCATGACCGTGGCCGGCGACGTGCGCAGCTACGATTTCGGTCCGGTGATCTGGTTCTGGATCGGCGCATCGGTGCTGTCGATGCTGCTCGCGGCGACGCTGTGGCGCACGAAACTGAGGGATTGACGACATGCCGATCGATGCATCCCGCGAACTGACCGCCATGGTCGAGGCGGCACACGCCGCAGGCAGAGGCCTGCTGAGGCGCTTCGCGCAGTTGCCGGAGCTCGCCGTGCAGACCAAGTCCGGACCCACCGATCTGGTCTCGATCGCCGACCAGGAGGCCGAACAGACCGTGCGCTCGATGCTGGCGGCGGCGCAGCCCTCCTACGCCTTCCTCGGCGAGGAAGGCGGCATCGCCGGCGGCACGGATGCCTCGCAGCGCTGGATCGTCGATCCGCTCGACGGCACCACCAATTTCCTGTTCGGTTGCCCGCTGTGGGGCGTGAACGTCGCACTCGCCCGCGATGGCATGGTCGTCGCCGGCGTGACCTACCTGCCGGTGATGGACGAGCTGTTCGTCGCCGAACAGGGCAAGGGGGCCTGGCTCAATGGCCGCCGCATCCATGTGTCCGCGCGCAACAGCCTGATCCGCAGCGTGCTGGCCTGCGGCATCCCGTTCGCCGACAAGCCCGACCACCCCGTGTTCGCGCGCGAGATGACGCTGCTGAGCGACCGGGTGGCCGGCATCCGCCGCACCGGCGCCTGCGCGGTGGACATGGCCTTCGTCGCCGCCGGCCGCTGGGATGCGTACTGGGAGCGGGCGACGAACGCCTGGGACATCGCGCCTGGCGTGATCCTGGTCGAGGAAGCGGGCGGCATCGCCACCTCGGTCACCGGGGATGCACTGGATCTGGAACGCGGCAACGTCTGCGTCAGCAATGGCGCGATCCATACCGTCCTGGTCGACACCCTCAATGCCGCGCTGTATCCGGAGGAACCCCTCGCATGACGTTCGGACGCCGAACCTTCCTTGCCACCGGCGGACTCGCCGGCCTGTTCCTCGCGTTGCCCAGGGCGATCGCGGGGGCCCTGGGCTATCCGCGCGCGTTGCAGGGTCCGATGCTCGGCGCGCCGGGCCCGAACCACCTCACCGTCTGGGTCCGTGCCAGCGGTGCCTTCGAGGTGGCGCTGGAGATCGCGACCGATCGCGAGTTCCGCCATCTGGTGCAGACCGCGTCCGGGGTCGCTTCGTCCGCGGAGGATCTCTGCGTGACACTGCGTGCGGAGGGGCTGCAGCCCGACACGCAATACTGGTACCGCCTGCGCTACGACGGACACGAAGACCGTTTCCAGTTCGTCCCGCATCGTGCACGCACCGCGCCTGCGGGCGCCGCCGCGTTCCGCATCGCGTTCGGTTCCTGCTGCCGGATCCAGTACGATCCCGACCAGCGCATCTGGAATACGGTGCGGGCGCTCGAGCCCGACATGTTCCTCTGGCTCGGCGACAACATCTACGCCGACAGCGACCAGTCCTCCGCGATCACCGACCTGTATGCGCGCGGACGCGTGGTGCCATCGCTGGAACCCTTGCTGCGCTCGGTGCCGCAGCTGGCGACCTGGGACGACCACGACTTCGGCTACAACGATTCCGACGGCCTCAGCCCCTACAAGGCCGAGTCGCTCGAGCTGTTCAAGCGCTTCTGGGCGAATCCTTCGTACGGCGAGCGCGACAACCCGGGCGTCTACTGCAAGCAGCACTATGGCGGCGTGGACTTCTTCATCCTCGACGGCCGTTATCACCGCGATCCTACCGACCGTCCCGACGATGCCGGCAAGACGATGCTGGGTGCACGACAGAAGGCCTGGCTCAAGCGCGAACTCAAGGCCAGCGCCGCACCGTTCAAGGTGCTTGCCATAGGCGGCGGCTGGTCATCGGCGGAGAACGAGGAGGGCGGCGACTCGTGGGCGGTGTTCATGGCCGAGCGCAACGAGATCTTCGATTTCATCCGCGACGAGGCGATCGGCGGCGTGGTCTGCATCTCCGGCGATTCGCACATGGGCGAACTCAACTGCATTCCCCGCTCCGCGCAGGGTGGCTACGACATCTACGATTTCTGCTCCTCGCCGCTCGCGCAGCTGCCCGCCGCCAAGCACACGCGGCAGGCGCCCGAAGTGCGCGTGCGCGACGTGTGGACGCGCAGCGTCAACGTCGGCCTGATGCGCTTCGACCTGACCGCGGAGACGCCGACGCTGACCTACACCCTGCACGACGACCTCGGCGAAGCGGTGTGGGATCCGCTTGTCCTGACGCCAGACGACCTCGTCAACGGCGCCCGGACCTGGGACAGCAAGTCCGATCCGGTCGAACTGCAACGCCTCGAACGGTTCAGGCGCGGAGGCGGCTACTACGGCTTCGATCCGCCCGAAGGCTGGCCGGACGCGCCCTACACCGACGCAGAATGACCGGCATGGCACGCGCCCCGGGAGCCAGCCCGGGGGCTGGGGGCCGTGCCACGGCCGGTCGAGGCGCAGCATCGCCGATCCGGGTTGACGGCGAAGCCACCGCCGCTGTCAGCCGGATGTCAGCTGCGCCACGGCAGGCTGGCGCCCATGAACAAGCCCACCCTGACCGCGTTCCTCGCGACCCCGCTGGTGCTCGCCGCCGCGGTGGCGACCCTTTCAACGCCCCCTGTCCTTGCCGGCGACGACGACCAGGTCGAGGCGCGCGCGCTGCTGCAACGCGGCGAGATCCTGCCGCTCGGCCGCATCCTGGAGATCGTGCAGGAGCGCGTACCGGGCGATATCATCGAAGTGGAGCTCGATCGTGGCGACAAGCACGGTTGGGAGTACGAGGTGAAGGTGCTTGCCGCCTCCGGCCGCGTGCTGGAGGTGGACGTGAACGCGCGCACCGGCGTGGTCAGGAAAATCGAGGATGACTGATGCGTTGCCTCATCGTCGAGGACGATCCTGACATCCAGGCAGATCTCCGGCGCGCGCTGGAAGCCGCTGGTTTCGTGATCGATGCCGCGGGCGATGGCGAACACGCCTGGTTCCTCGGCGATACCGAGGAGTACGACGCGATCGTGCTCGACCTCGGCCTGCCCGTACTCGACGGACTTTCGGTGCTGCGCCGCTGGCGCGCGGCGGGCCGTGCGTTCCCGGTGATCGTCCTGTCCGCCCGCGGCGACTGGACCGAGAAGGTGGAAGGCATCGAGGCTGGCGCGGACGACTACATGGGCAAACCCTTCCAGGTGGGCGAGCTGATCGCGCGCGTGCGCGGACTGATGCGCCGCGAGGCCGGACGCACCAGCAGCATCGTCACCGTCGGCAGGCTCCGGCTCGACACCACGCGGATGAGCGCGACTTTCGACGGCGCACCGGCACATCTCTCGCCGCTCGAATTCCGGCTGCTCGACCACCTGGCGCATTCGCCCGATCGCGCCGTCTCCGCAGGCGAGCTGGCCGAACATCTCTACGGTATCGCCGATACCGGCGACACCAATGCCATCGAAGCGATCGTCGCGCGCCTGCGCAGGAAGTTCGGCCGCGAGCTGATCGCCACCCGCCGCGGTTTCGGCTACCTGCTGGGTGCGCCACCTTGATCGTGCGCTCGCTGCACTGGCGCCTGCTGTCCGGCGCCACCGCCGCGATCCTGCTGGCGCTGTGCGTGGCGTGGCTGTTCATGACGCTGCTGTTCGAGCGTCATCTCGAGCGCCGGCTGGAAACCGAGCTGACCCGCGACGGACTGCGCCTGGTCGCGGCGCTCGAACTCGGGCCGGGCCAGGTGCCCCTGATCGACCCCGAACCGATGGATCCGCGCCTGCAGACGCCGGCGGGCGGCTACTACTGGCAGGTGTCGAGCCCTGCGGGCGCGGCGCGATCGCGTTCGTTGTGGGACGCCGACCTGCCCGCCCCCACGCATGCGCCCACCGGCGACTGGACGCTCCGCCGCGCCGACGGCCCCTATGGCGAGCAGGTCTCGGTGCTCGAACGCCAGGTCACTCCCGACGCGCGCGGACCCCGCGTGCTGGTCCAGCTTGCGCAGGATCGCGCGCCGCTGACCGTCGCGCGCGACGAGTTCGGCCGCGAACTCGCGTTGTTCCTGTTCGTACTCTGGCTGGTGCTGTCGGCGGCAGCCTGGCTGCAGGTACGACTGGGATTGCACCCCTTGAGCCGCATCCGGGGCGACCTGGCCCTGCTCCGCGACAGTGCGCGCGCCCGGCTTCCAGGCGCGCGCCTGCGCGAGATCCAGCCCCTGACGGACGCGATCAACTCCCTCGCCGACGCACGCGAGCGCGACCTCGAACTCGCGCGCCATCGCGCGGCCGATCTCGCCCACGGCCTGAAGACGCCGCTGTCGGCGATCGCCGCGCAAAGCCGCCGCGCGCGCGAAGTCGGCGCCGGGGAGGCCGCCGACGGGCTCGACCGCGCCGTGGCCGCGATCCGTCGCACCATCGACGCCGAACTCGCGCACGCGCGCGCGGCCACCATCCGCGACGCGCGCGGCGGCGACACCGAGGTCAGGGCGGTGGTCGAACGCCTGGTGACGGTGATCGAGCACACCGACAAGGGCGGGCAACTCGCGTTCACCGTGGACGTCCCAGCCGGCCTGCGCCTCGCGGTGCAGCCGGAAGATCTTTCGGAAATCCTCGGCGCGGTGCTGGAGAACGCGGCGCGGCACGCCCGGCGCCAGGTGCGAATCGCCGGCAATGCGGGGCCGCAATGGACCACCATCGCGATCGAGGACGATGGCCCCGGGTTCGCCGCCGATCGGACCGAGGACAGCATCGTGCGCGGCGGCAGGCTCGACGAATCCGGCAGCGGCAGCGGCCTGGGCCTCTCGATCGCCCGCGAACTCGCCGAGGCCACGGGCGGTCGGCTGAAGTTGTCGTCCTCGCCGCTCGGCGGTGCGCTGGTGCGATTCGAGTGGAGCGCGCCCTGACGGTGCCGGCGCGGGACCGCTTCAGCGCGGCGGCCGCTTCGCCCCGTCGACGAAGCGCTGCAAGGCTTCCCCGATCAGCGCCCTGGCTTCGCCGGCATCGCCGAAACCGTCGAGCGCCACCGGGTTGCGCCCTGCCGGCAGGTCCTTGTAGACGCGGAAGAACGCCTCGATCCGCTCACGCTCGATCTGCGGCAGATCATGGATATCGCGTACGGCCGCATACGTCGGATCGACCTTGTCGGCCGGAACGCCGATGATCTTCTCGTCGTGCTCGCCGTCGTCGAGCATTCGCAAGACGCCGATCGGTCGAAAAAGGATCAACGTGCCGGGATGCAGCGGTGCGCGCGTCAGGACCAGTGCGTCGAGCGGATCGTCGTCGCCGGCCAGCGTACGCGGCATCGAGCCGTAGTTCGCCGGATACGCCACCGGCATCGACTGGAAACGGTCGACATAGACCAGACCATCCTCCTCGCCGATCTCGTATTTGGTGAAGCTGCCGGCGGGGATCTCCACCGCCAGCAGCACTTCCGCCGGCGCGGTGGCCGGTTGGGCTGCATGGAACGGATGGCGGATCGACTCTACCGCCAGCACCGGCTGCGTCGACGAAAGCAGCATCAGCCAGGCGAACAACGCGCATCGTCCCGGTGTCATCAGGTCACTCCCAGCAACGATCCGTGCGCCCGCCCAATGTCTGCGACCGACCGCACTCGCGCTCGCCGATCCGGCCCTCCGTTCGCTCCTCGATGCGCTTGCCGGCATCGCCTTCATCGATCAGGGCGAAGGCGTCGTACAGGCGGCCGGTCGCGGTGCGGGCCTCGTAGCTCAAGCGGTTGCCCTCCAGCCGCAGCACCTGGAACAGCTGCGTGTCCTCGCCCACGGGCGACATGGTGGCGCGCGCGTCGTCGGACACGAGGTACTGCTTGGGTCCGGCCACCGACACCACGTAGACCGGCGGCACGCCGCCCTCGCTGCCGCGACGTCCGTAGAGGTGGTCGTGCCCCTGCAACACCAGGTCGACGCCATGGCGTTCCATCACCGGCATCAACTCGTCGCGCAACACCTGGTGGCGCTTGTTGCGCTCCTCGCCGCGCGGCGAATGGAACGGCTGGTGGATCAGCACCATGCTCCAGCGGTTGGGATTGTCGGCCAGCACCCCGTCCAGCCATGCGGCCTGCGTGGAAGCGGCATCCAGGTCGAGTGCGGACGTACCATCGATCACCGCGAAGCGGATGCCCTGGTAGTCGAACCAGTAGGTCGTGGGTTCGACGCCCTCGGCGCCATTCGCCGGGAGCGCGAAATGCGCCTTCCACTGCTCGCCGAGCACACGGCGCTCCTGCGGCGTGTCCTCGTGCTCTTCGAAGAACTCGTGGTTGCCCGGCGCCGGCGCGAAGGCCATCGTCGCGAGCGGCGCGGTGGCATCGAACCATTCGCCCCATTCGTCGTCGTCGACCGCTTCGCTGACCAGGTCGCCGGCGAACAGCACCAGGTTCGCGTTCGGCGCGCGGCGCACCGCCTCGAACATCACCCGCGTGGTCAGGCTGGCGTTCTTGTTCTGGGTGTCGCCGACGTAGAGGAACTCCAGTGGCGTGCCGACCGGTGCGGCCGTGCGCAGGTGGCGCCACGGGCTCCAGGTACGGTCGCCCTGCACGCGCCAGGCGTACAAGGTGCCGGGCCGCAGGCCGTCGATGCTTGCCTGGTGGTGGTGCGCCACACCGTTGGCCGTCGCCAGCCTGCGGGTGGCGGCCTTCACCTGCCGCGGCGGCGTGTCGCCATCCCACTGGTCCGGCGAGTCCTTCGCCACGACGATTTCCAGCGCCGGGGCGTCGACGGCCGCGTCGGTGCGCCAGCTCACCGAGAATCCGGTCGACGCGTCCTGCATCGGGACCGCGACGATACGATCGGGGAACCCCGTCGGGGCGTAGTGCACCACGCCCTTCGGCACCAGGGTGTTGGGTTCGACATGGCGCGCGGCTGGCGGCGCCTCGGCCAGCGCTGCGAGTGCGGGCAACACCAGCAGCAGCGCGGTGGCGAACCGAACGCGATGCGACATGTCAGCGGACCTCGCAGGCAGGCAGCGACAGTGCGGTGGCGATGTCGTTCCAGTCGAACGCCACCATGCCCTGGTCGTCGTGCACCGCATACAGCACGCCCCGCGGGAATCGGTCCGACGCGGAGCCATGCAGCCAGATGCCGTCGGTGTTGGCCACCGACCTGCCGGTCACGGCGCCCGCGTGCGCGAGCGTCGCGCGATCGAACAGATGGAACACGGTGCGGCCCTTGCCCTGTTCGGTGGTGATCCACCAGCCACCGCCATCGCCGCATGACTTCAGCATGATGCCTTCCGACTGCGCCTTGAACACGTCGCGGCCGATGGTCTGCCCGGCGAAATTCCCGGACAGGTCGTAGACCTTGAGCTCGTTGGCGTAGGTTTCGTCTTCCTCGGCGATCAGCAGGCGGTCGTTGGCCGCGTCGCCCCAGATCGACTCGACCACGCGCAGTGCGCCCTGCTCGCCGGTGTCGCCGAACGCGGACACCAGCCGCGCATCGAAACCGTCGCCCGACGGCGTCATCGCAAAGCGCTTCACCCGACGGTCAAGTTCGGAGAACGCGGGCAGGATGTCCTCGCCCTCGGCATCCTCGCCGGCCATGTAGGCGTCGGTCACGTAGACCTCGTAGCCGTTTCCGACCTTGTTCACCCACAGGCCGTAGGGCTTGACCAGGTCGTCCGCCGCGAACGTGGACACGTGCTCGAAGCCCGGCAGGCGCAGCACCTGCACGCGATGGTTGTCGCGCTCGACCACGAACAGCAGGTCGTCCGCCACCGCCACGCCGTTGGGCCGCTCGAACTCGCCCTGGCCGGCGCCGAGCGAGCCGACCGTGCGCAGCGTCTCCCCGGTCTTGCCGTCGTAGACCACCAGGGTATCGGTGGCCTTCGCGGTCGCGATCACCCAGATGTTGCCGTCCGGCGCCGACCAGGCCGCGGGCGAATCGATGTTGTCTTCCGGCGTCATCGCCGTCAGGAAGGCTTCCCCGATCACCGGGATGTCCCGCTCCGCGGGAGACGGGGTCGTCGTTGCGGTCGGCGCTTCGACGGCCGCCGGGGCGGCCGCCGTCGCCGGCTCTCCGCCGCAACCGGCAACGGCCAGTGCGATCGTGAGCAGCGACAGGGTACGCGCGGCACGGCGCGTGGCGAGGGTCGTCATGGTGGTTCTCCCGTGGATTCTTCCGGCGTTGCGCCGGGCACGAGGGGACATTAGGCCTGCGGCACTGACATCCGGCTGACAATCGATGTCAGCGGATGCCAGCCCGCGCCAGCCCGGTTACAGCCGCAGCTTGACGCCCATGACGTAGGTGCGGCCGTAAAGCTCGTTCTGCAGCGTGTTCGCCGGCGAGCCCTGGTAGAGCTCCAGCGGCTCGTCGAGCAGGTTGGCCGCCTCGAAGTACAGGCTCCAGCGGCCGCCGATCTTCCAGTCCGCGGTGAAGTCGAGCTGGGTGTTGGACGCGACCCAGATGTCGTAGTCGGGATCGTCCCCGATTTCGTCCAGGTACTCGCTGCGTCGTACCGCGGCGAGCCGGGTACTGATCGCACCCTTCTCGTAGCCGATGTGGGCGCTGTAGAGGTTCTCGGACGACCGCGGCAGCGGGAACTTCTCGCCGATGCGGTCGATCGAGGCACCCGCCGGCAAGCTGAACTCGGTGTCCAGCCAAGTGGCACTGAGACCGACCAGGAATCCGCTCGCGAAATGCTGCTGCCAGTTCAGCTCGATCCCGGACACGCTGGCATCGTCGCCGTTGACCGGCGTGGTCACGTCGAAACCCTCGTATTCCTGGTTGCCGGCGGTGACGGTTTCGGCGATGTATCCCTCGATGTCCTTGTGGAACACGCCGACCGAGAAGATCCCGGACTCACCGATGTAGCGCTCGGCCGAGAAGTCCAGGTTGCGCGACTCGTAGGGATCGAGGTCCGGATTACCCAGGTCGACTTCCCCTTCGTCGCGGTTGATCCGCGTGCGCGGCGAGATGTCCCCGAACGCGGGGCGACCGATGGTATTCGTGTAGGCGCCGCGGAAGACCCAGTCGGTGTCGCTGTCGTAGCGCAGGTGCAGGCCGGGCAGCACGTTGGTGTAGCTGCTGGAGACGTTGCGTGTCGTGATCGAGCCGATGGTTTCCTCGTCCTCGAGGTCGACGACGTTCCCGGTCGCCTCGAACTCGGTGCGTTCGACGCGCGCGCCGGCGATGACGCGCAGGTTGCCGAAGTCCATCGTCGCCATCAGGTAGCCGGCCAGGATGTCCTCGCTGGCCACGTAGTCCTCGATCAGCGAGATCTCGGTGTTGACCGCTTCGTCCTGCGGACGCGCGCTGTAGTCGCCGAGGCTGGCGCGGAGGTAGTCGTTCATCGCGCCGGAGCTGATGCCGTCGCCCATCTCGCCATGGCTGTAGTCCGGCGATCCGCTGGTCCACTCGCCGAGGTTGATGTCCGGTCCGACACGGAGCTCGGCCTCGTCGATGTTCACGTCGCGGTCGCGCCAGCGGCCCAGCAGACCCGTCTTCCAGCTGACTGCGTCGCCGTCGAAGCGAAAGTTCACCTGCGCGCTGACCTCGTCGTCGTCGACCCAGATCGGTGCGACCACGAAACGGTCGAACTCGTAGTTCCCGTTCCGCAGCCAGCCGCCGGACGGATCGTCGGCCACGGTGTAGCGCGGGATCGGGTGCGAACCGTCCACCGTGATCGACACGTCCTCGTCGGCGTCGTAGTCGAAGCGCGCTTCCACTTCATCCTCGACGCGTTCGCGCATCTGCGTGTAGCCGAGCTTGTAGTCCACCACCGCCGTGCCGAAGCGGTTCTCGCCACCGGCGCTTATCGTGAAGGTCTCCTCCTCCTTGGTACGCCAGCGCACGCGGCGGCTGAAGTCGCCCGGGTCGATGCCGTCGACGGTGTAGGTGCCATCGTCGTTCGCCGTGAAATCGCCCTCGCCCAGCGGGACGATGCTGCGCTGGCGCGTCTCCGCATCGGTGAAGTCGGTGAACAGCGTGCGCAGGTAGTAGCTGTTGCCCTCTCCGGGCCGCCAGTCCAGGTTGAGGTTGAGGCCCGTACGCTCGCGATTGATCGAGTACTTGCGCTGCTGCACCTCGATCGGCACCAGGGCGCCATCCAGTACCTCGTCGTCCTTGTCGTACTCCACCTCGATGTTGTCGGACTCGAAGTCGCGGTCCTGGTGGCTCAGTCCAAGGGCGACGCCGAACGTGCCGTCCGCGAAGATGTCGCTGTAGTTGAACGAGGCCTTGGGGCTGGTCTCCCCGCTCAGGCTCTGGTGGCTGGCCTCCGCCTTGGCGCGCACGCTGCGGCCGTCGCGGTCGAAGGCGGACGCGGATTCCACCAGGATCATGCCGCCGATGGAATCGCCGGGCATGTCCGGCGTGGGCGACTTGACCACCGTCAGCCGCTCGGTGGAATCGGACGGGATCACGTCCAGCGGAGCGGCACGCACCGAGTCTTCCGGGGTGCCGGCCGCAATCCCGTCGATGCTGACGCTGTTGAGCCCCGCATCGAGACCCCGGATCACGACGAAACGGCCTTCGCCCTGGTCGCGGGTGACGCTGATTCCCGGCAGGCGCGACAGCGATTCGCCCACGTTCTTGTCCGGGTACTGGCCCATCGAGTCGGAGGAGACGGTGTCCTGGATCGCATCGGAGCTGCGCTTGAGGTCGATCGCGCGAACCTGCGATTCGTACTGCGCGCGGACGACGACCGCATCGAGGTCGACGGCATCCATTCCGGGCGTGGCGGGTTGCGGATCCTGCGCCAAGGCGGCGGGCAGGGGTGACGCCAGCGCGAGCGCGATGGCGAAGTGAAGCGGGTGGCGACGCGACATGGGGGGTGCGATCCGGAAGTGTGAATACCGGGTGTGCACGCTATGTCCGTTCGATTGCAGCGCGATGACAACGATCGCCGGAGACGGCCAGGCCGCGGCTTCCGGCGCCGTCGCAAATCGGTCACACTGCACCAGCCGCCCCCGCCGTCATCTCGATGAAGACCGTCGAAGTCCGCCACCCGCTCGTCCAGCACAAGATCGGCCTGCTGCGCGATGCCTCGCTGAGCACCAAGGGCTTCCGCGAACTCGTCACCGAGCTCGGCACCCTGCTCGCCTACGAGGCGACGGCCGACCTCGAGACCGAACCCGCGACCATGCCCGGCTGGGCCGGCGAGGTGACGGTGCGCCGCATCGCCGGCGCCAAGATCACCCTGGTCCCGATCCTGCGCGCGGGCCTGGGCATGCTGCCGGGCGTGCTGGCGCTGATCCCCGCGGCGAAGGTGAGCGTGGTCGGGCTGCAGCGCGACGAGGAAACGCTGCAGCCGGTCCCCTACTTCGAACGCCTTACGGGTCGACTCGACGAACGCGACGCACTGATCCTCGATCCGATGCTCGCCACCGGCGGCACCCTGATCGCCACCATCGACATGCTCAAGCGTGCAGGGGCGCGGCGCATCAAGGGCATTTTCCTGGTCGCCGCGCCAGAGGGCCTGCGTGCACTCGAGGCCGCACATCCCGACGTGCAGGTGTATACCGCTGCCATCGACGAACGCCTCAACGAGCGCGGCTACATCCTGCCCGGACTGGGCGACGCCGGCGACCGGATCTTCGGCACGCGCGTGGGCTGACATTCCCGCTGGTACTGCCCTGCGAACCGCGGCCGGTCTCGCCGGGGCCGGGAAACACGCGCGATCCGGTGCGCTACTCGGCCGGCGTCAGCGACTGGATCGCCGCGCTCACGTACACCAGCGGCGCGTTCCAGTTGATCGCGATCTCGTTGCTGGCGTAGCTGCAGTCGTGGTCGATCCACGACAGTGCCGGCAGCTTCGACGGATAACCGCCCGCCGCCGCGCAGTCGTCGCGATCCTGCTGGCGCGGGTTGGGCCCGCCCGACAGCAGTCCCGGCACCGGTTCGGCGATGCCGTCGGCCTGCGAAGGACGATGGTGGATGCGCATCGGCGTGCGCGCGCCGTGCCCGGTCACGAACGAGACGCCAAGCGGATTGCGTCCAAGCACGTAGTCCAGCTGCGACTGCGCCGCATCCAGGTAGTCGCGACGCGCGTTGAGGCGGTATCCCTGCACCAGCATCATCGCCTGGTTGAGCGCCTGCGCGCTGCTGCCCCAGACGAAATCCTCCGGGGCCATCGCGATGCGCCAGGCGTCCTCGCGCGAACGGCTGGCCAGTCGCTGCGCCAGCGCATCGATCGCCGCAGCGACGCGCCCACGGATCGCCTCGTCCGGCAGCCGGTCGCGATGGCGTGCCAGCGAGCTCCAGCCGAGCGCACCGACCTGCGCCCACGAGGGCACGTCGGGTTCGACCGCGTGCCGCTCGAATGCGCGCAGGTAGGCTGCCTCCCCCGTCAGCAGGAACAGTTCCGCCGCAGCCCAGGCGAACTCGTCGTCGAAACCGTCGTCGCCGTAGGCGCCGGTCGCCACGTCGTCGGGCTGGCGGTACGGCACGTCCGGGTGCGCCTGCGCCCACGCCCACGCGCGCTCGGCTGCGGCGCGCATCCGCGCCGGCACCCCGGGAAACCGTGGTTCGAATTCCGCGTACACGCGCGCCGCCTGCGCCATCACCGCGGCGAAATCCAGCGCCGCCGCCGTGCCCTTCTGCACCACGTAGCGACGCTCGCGCGCCGCCTCCGGCATCACCGCGCCATCGAACCGCAGGTTGGTGAGCTTGTGGTAGACGCCGCCGTCGGCCGGATCCTGCATCGCCAGCATCCATCGCAGGTTCCACCAGGCCTCGTCGAGCAGGTCCGGAACCGCGTCGCCGCTCTCGGGGATGCCGATGTCGCGTTCCCGGAAGAATCCGGGAAAGTCCTCCCACGCCGCCAGCAACGTGGACATGGTGATCCCGGAGTTGACCACGTACTTGTTGTAGTCGCCGGCGTCGTACCAGCCTCCGGGCGCGGAGATCACGCTGCCGGCCGGGCGCGTGGTGGACGCGGCGGAGGCGTGGACTTCGACCTCGGTATCGGGATGTCCCGCCGCACGCGCATACGGGCCGGCGTGCATCGCCTGGAGTGCGGTCCCGGCGCGGTTGAAGTAGAACCCCTTGAGCGCGGCAGCGGCAAGATCGGAGTAGACGCCGTGACCCACCGCGAACGGATCGGAAAGCGGCAGGCCCTCGACGCGCAACCGGTAGCGGCCCGCCTCGGACAATCCGCCCAGATCCGCGATCGCCACCCGTCGCCCGGCCGGCGCCCAGTCCGCGGGCTCCGCCAGGTCGCCCCTCAGGACCACGGCGGCGTCGCCCTCGCGTACCACCTCGAAGGATCGTGCCTCCACGGTTTCCACCACCGCGAGCTTGCCCGCGGCGGGCAGGAACCCGAGCTGGTTGAGGCGGATCGCCGGCGTTGCGGAAGCGCCGCCGGCCTGCCCTGCCACCGGCAGCAGCGGCAACGCCGCCAGCATCAGGGTGCGAAGGACGCGGGGGAGTGGCGGGAAGGTGTCGGTCATGAGCCGATGCTCATGGCATCGGCCGACGCGCGCAAGTTGCGGACCAAGCCGGGGGGTGGAATGCGACACACAAGCGCCCGGCGGGGGGAGGACCGATCCGACCGGGTCGACGAAGCCGTCGACCCGGCCGAACCTGCGCTTGCTTCCAGCGTTTCCCTGCGGAATTGCTCCTATGGCGTCCATCCGTGGAGCCGACGCGACCACACGGGTGCCACATTCCGCGATGTCCCGGGGCCGCGCAATGGGCCAGACCCGGCCCCGGAGGTCAGTATTGCTGACGACTTCAAAATATGTTCCCTTCCTTCAAATGGTTGGGACCCCCTGTCAACGAAGGTAGACAAGCGTCGTCAGTATCGTTGACGTGTCAGTATTGCTGACCAACGGCTCGGCCCGGGCACGTAGTCTTGTCCCGGCGTTACCGAAAGAGGCACGGAATGAAGCTCAGTACACGCATCCGCACCGCACGGGTGCGCGCCGGGATGTCGCAGGCTGACCTCGCCGGGGCGCTCGGCGTCAGCCGCAGCGCGGTGGGCAACTGGGAAAGCGCGAAGGGGCGGGTATTCCCGTCCACCGAGCGGCTTTCGGAACTGGCCATGGCCACCGGCGTGTCCTACGAATGGCTGGCCACCGGCCGCGGCGCCCCGCAGGCGCCGAGCGACGGCATCCCCGCCGCCGACGCCGAGTTCGTGGACGACCCGGTCGAGCGTCGCCTGCTGGAAGCCTTCCGCGCCTGCAACGAGCAGTTCAAGCAGGCGATCCTGACCGTGCTCGAGGCGCAGGCGCCGCAGCGACCGCGCCGCCCGCGCCCCGGCGGCTGAAGCGCGCGGCGCCGCGCGCTAGAGCGTGTAGACCACCAGGGTCCGCCACAGTCCGAGCAGCGCCATCGCCAGCAGGACGAGGAACGTCAGCAACGCGCCGCTGAACCGGCCGAACGAATAGCCCGCCGAACCGCCCAGTCCGATCGCGTGCAGCACGCGCCCCGCCAGCAGCGCAGCGCCGAAGCTCCACAACAGGCCTGCGCCGACGCCCGAAAGTTCGAGCAGGGCGAGCAGCAGCAGGGCAAGCGGCACATACTCGGCGAAGTTGCCGTGGACCCGGACCCGGCGGGTCAGCGCCTCGTCGCCGCCGTGGCCGACGCCGATGCGCGTCGCCCGGCGATGCAGTACCACGCGCATCGCCAGCGCGACGTAGACGATCGCGTGCAGCGAGGCGAACAGCAGGGAGATGCGCGGCATCATGCGGCGCGCTCCAGGCGCAACGGTCGCGCCGCCAGCCGTGCAACCTGGTGGATCGCCGTGAACCGGCCGCGCTCGTCGCGTGCCAGTTGCGCCAGCGCGATATCGGGATCATGGGTGAGGAACAGATGCACGTCGCGCGCCAGCTTGTCCTCGAGGAAGGCCTGCTTTTCGTCGACCAGCAGTTCCGGGGAGCGATCGTAGCCCATCGTGATCGGCACGTGCACCCACGGCAGGCCGGGGACGAGGTCGGCGCAGAACACCACGCCGCCGTGCGGCTGGTCGTCGCGCAGGTCCGGGCCGAGGATCTCGGCCAGCATCATCCCCGGCGTGTGGCCGTCGCTGTAGTGGAAGCGCACTGCACCGCCGAGCGCAGGCGTGCGGTCGCCGTCGACGAATTCGATGCGGCCGCTGGCCTCGAGCAGGGCCGGCAACTCCGGGATGAAACTGGCGCGGTCGCGCGGATGCGGGTCGCAGGCGCGCGGCCAGTGGCGCCGGGACAGGACGAAGGTCGCGTTGGGGAACAGCAGTCGCGGCGGCGCGTCCGGCGCCCACGGCGCCAGCAGGCCGCCGGTGTGGTCGAAATGCAGGTGGCTGAGCACCACCACGTCGATGTCGGTGTGCTCGAAGCCGGCGGCGCGCAGCGAGTCGAGCAGCACGTGCCGGTCTTCGGCGACGCCGTAACGCTCGCGCAGGTCGGGGGCGAAGAACGCGCCGACACCGGTCTCGAACAGCACCGTTTTGCCGTTTAGCGGCGTCGCCAGCAGGCCGCGCGTCGCCAGGCGGATGCGGTTGGACGCATCGGGCTCGGCCCACTTCGTCCACATCGTGCGCGGCGCGTTGCCGAACATCGAGCCGCCGTCGAGCCGCTGGGAGTTGCCTTCGATCGACCAGAGTTTCATGGCTGGATTCCTGACTCCGGGTGGCGGACCGGGCGTATCGTCACTTCATTGCCGAAAAGCGGTGACCGGTGTCGCCACTTCCACCGTCCCCGGGACGCTGCTCGACAGGCTCTCCGCACCTTTCCCGTAGCGAGGGTCCGGGGCAAGGATACGCAACCGGTCGCCATCGAAACGGGCCCGGCCCTGCATGACATGCATGGATACGCTCAGCGCGCGGTTGCGCCGATCGCCTCCACCGCCGCCTTGCCCACCGGGTTGCGCGGATCGCTGCCGCCGTGCAGCGCGTTGTCGGCCAGGTCCCACTCCACGGTCTGGAGGTTGCCCCAGACATGGCTGGAACCGCGTCCGCCCGCGGCCTCGTCGCCCGGCAGCTTCAGGCTGTGCCCGAGCGCCCGCAGCGACTGCGCCACCTGCGGCGTGAACGCACCGCTTTCGGCCTCGATCACGTCGGGCATCCATTGCTGGTGGTAGCGCGGCAGCGCGCTCACGGCCTGCGCGTCGAGCCCGGCATCGAAACCGAGGATGCCGAGCAGCACCATGGTGATGATGCGGCTGCCGCCCGGCGTTCCCAGCACCACCACCTTGCCCGGCGACTGCATGAACGTGGGCGTCATCGAACTGAGCATGCGCTTGCCCGGCGCCGGCGCGTTGGCGTCGTAGCCCATCACGCCGAATGCATTCGGCGTGCCCGGCTTGAGCGCGAAATCGTCCATCTCGTTGTTGAGCAGCACGCCGGTGCCCGGCGGCACCAGGCCGGAACCGAACAGCAGGTTCACCGTCTGCGTCACCGCGGCGCGGTTGCCTTCCGCGTCGATGATCGAGAAGTGCGTGGTCTCCTCGTCCTCCAGCGGCGTCTGCTCGCCCGAGAGCAGGTCGCTGGGGGTGGCGCGCGACGGGTTGATCGTGGCGCGCAGTCCGGCGGCGTAGTCGGGGCTGGTCAGCAGCCGCTGCGGTACCTTCACGAAGTCCGGATCGCCGAGGTAGAAGGTCCGGTCGCGGAAGGCGCGACGCATCGATTCGGCCACCAGGTGCACGCGCAGCGGCTCGTCGAGCTCCTGCAGGTCCCAGCCGGAGAGGATCTGCAGCATCTGCGCAAGGGCGATGCCACCCGAGGACGGCGGCGGCGCGGTGACGATGTCCCAGTCGCGGTAACGGAAGCGGACGGGCTCGCGCTCCTTCACCGTGTAGGCGGCCAGCTCCTCGCCGGTCCACTGCCCCCCCTCGGCGTTCACGCCGGCGACGAGCTTTGCCGCCACCTCGCCGCGGTAGAAGCCGTCGAATCCATGCCCGGCCAGCAGTTCCAGGGTGCGTGCGAGGTCGGGCTGGCGGAACACCTCGCCCTCCTTCGGCGCCGCACCGCTGGCGAGATACACCGCGCGCGTGCCGGGATAGCGCTCCATCACCTCGCGTCGCTGCTGGTAACCGCGGGCGAAGCGCGCATAGACCGGGAAGCCGTCGCGGGCGATGCGGATCGCCGGCGCCAGCGAGGTGCGCAGCGGCAGCTTGCCGTAGGTCTCCGCGACGTGCACGAACGCGGCCGGCAGGCCCGGGATGCCCGCCGCCCAGGGGCCGTTGACCGCGCGGTCGCGGTCGAAGCCGCCGTCGGCCGTGAGGTAGCGTTCCTGGGTGGCCGCGGCCGGTGCCATCTCGCGCGCATCGACGAACACGTCCTTGCCGGTCTTCGCATCGTGCAGCAGGAAGAAGCCGCCGCCGCCGAGCCCCGACGAGATCGGCTCGACCACCGACAGCACCGCCGAGACGGCGACCGCGGCGTCGAAGGCGTTGCCACCCGCGCGCAGCGTCTCGAAGCCGGCGTCGGTGGCCAGCGCGTGCGCCGAGGCGATGGCGGCGCCGGGTGGTTGCGCGGAGGGCTTGGCGGATTCGCGCGCCGACAGCGGCGCCACGAACAGCAGGCAGGCGAACAGGACGGCGAGGGACTTGCGGCTCATGCGGACTCCTGCTGCAGGCGGCGCAGCTTGGCGAGCAACTGGGGCTCGGATTCGGGATGTTGCGGATCCGGATCGATGCACTCGACCGGGCACACCACCACGCACTGCGGTTCGTCGAAATGGCCCACGCACTCGGTGCACAGTGCCGGGTCGATGACGTAGATCGTTTCCCCCTGCGAGATCGCCTTGTTCGGGCAGACCGGCTCGCAGACGTCGCAATTGACGCAGAGCTCGTTGATCTTCAGGGACATGCGCACATTGTATGCGCTGCGTCGCGGCGGGCCCCGTTCCATGCCCGGAACGCAAGGGCACCGGCGGCCGGGCGGCGCCTGCTCCCTCGGATGGCGATGTGCCCACGCCCGCGTGCGCGGAGGGTGGTTGCCCCGTAAACCCGATCCCGCCCGCGCGGAGCGGCCATCCGGCAGCGCCTGCACTGCGGGCGTGGGGGACAACTGCTGCGCCGCTGGATCCCCGCCTGTGCGGGGACGACGTTCCGTCAGCCACGCCCGCGCCGCGGGCGCGGGGACTACTGCTGCGCCGCTGGATCCCCGCCTGCGCGGGGATGAAGCCGGCCCACGCCCGCGTTGCGGGCGTGGGCCGGATGGTCACTTGGCTTCGACGAAGACGTATTCGACGCCGGCCGGCTCCACCGCGGCCTTCACCCTGCCGCTGTTGGCGGTGTCGCCGATGTAGACCACGCGCACGCCCTTCATCGTGTTGGGAGTGACTTCGCCGAACGCCTCGACGATCAGGTCCGCCGTCTTGGTCGGATCCAGGCCGGCGTAGGCCAGGATGTTGCCCTTCACGATGCCGCGGGCGACATCCATCTTGGCCTTGTCGAGCAGGCGGTTGTGCGCCTCCGGATCTTGCGTGTTCTCGCTGGCGGGCACCCAGTACACATAGGGCTGGTTGGTGATGCCTTCCATGTGCCGCGGCACCTGGTCGTTGAGGTAGGCATGCCAGCTGGCCTTGTCGTCGGTGGTCGGCGCCGCGACCGGCGCCTTTTCGACCGGCGCGGCCTCTTCCTTCTTGCATGCCGCCAGGGGCAGCACCAGGCACGCAGCCAGCGCCAGGCTCTTCATCAGGTTCATGGTGTTACTCCGAGGGTAGGTGTGGGGATGGACGATATCAGCCTGCGTCGCGTCGCCACTCGGCCTGCAGGGCCTCGGCCACGGCGGCCGGGACGAAACCGGACACGTCGCCGCCCAGCCGCGAGATCTCGCGGACCAGCGACGAGGAAATGAAGCCGTACTGCTCGGCGGGGGTCAGGAACAGGGTCTCCACTTCCGGAATCAGGTGGCGGTTCATGCTCGCCATCTGGAACTCGTACTCGAAGTCGGACACCGCGCGCAGCCCGCGCAGCAGGATGCCGCCGCCCATCTCGCGCACGAAATGCGCGAGCAGCGAATCGAAGCCACGCACCTCGACGTTCGGATGCCGCGCCAGCGCCTCGCGCGCCAGCCGCACACGCAGTTCCAGCGGCAGCGTCGGGCGTTTGGACGGGCTCTCCGCCACGCCCAGGATGAGGCGTTCGAACAGCGGCGCGGCCCGGTCGACCAGATCGATGTGGCCGTTGGTGATCGGGTCGAAAGTACCGGGATAGACCGCGGTGCGGGTGCGGGCCGGGCTCATGGCGTGGCGTTGGCGCAGTCGTTGTCCGGGAGTCGCCGCAGTGTAGCAGCGCGACCCGCCCGCGTTCAGCCGGCGCGCCGGTACAGCGCGTGACGGGTTTCGCGGGTCGTGCCCTCGCGATGCAGTCGCCAGGCAGCTCCGGGCGCGATGCTGCGTTGCAGCGGAGTTTCCAGGTACAGCCAGGCGCGTCCGGTCGTCCACGCATCCAGTTGCGCCAGCACCCCGTCCCACAGTTCGGCGGCAAACGGCGGGTCGACGAACACGATGTCGAAGCGCCCTTGCAGCGGCGCGCCCAGGAACGAGGTCGCGTCGGCCTGCACGATCGTCGCCGCCTCGCCTCCGGGCAGCCGCGCCGCGCTGGCGCGCAGGGTCTGGCACAGGCGCGGATCGCGTTCGACCAGCAGTGCCTCGCGCGCTCCACGCGATAGCGCCTCGAATCCGAGTGCGCCGCTGCCGGCGAACAGGTCGAGTACGCGCGCGCCGGCCAGCGCCGGCTGCAGCCAGTTGAACAGGGTCTCGCGGGTGCGGTCGGAGGTCGGGCGCAAGCCGTCCAGGTCGGCGACCGGCAGCTTCGTCCCGCGCCAGCGGCCGCCGATGATGCGCACCGCGCCGGCGCGGCCGGGGCTTGCCCGGTTCATCGGGGCGTACGGGGGGCGGGTGCTAGCATGGCTCCATTCTCGCGCACTCCGACGCTCGCCCCGCATGCTCAAGTTCTTCCGCCGCAAGAAGCCCGACCCGGCCGCGGCGCCAGACGCGTCGCCCGAAGCCGCTGCCGACACCCGCGACATGCCGGCGCCCCTGCCCGGCGACGCGGCTCCGGTCACCCCGGATCCTGCTGCGGTGCTCGTGGTGTCGCCGGACCAGGCGCCGCCCGCGCGTCCGCCCGAGCACGCTTCGGCACCGGCCCCAGGCGCGGTCGAGCCATTCCCATCGCCATCGCACGAACCGGAACCGGCACTGCCCGCGGCGGCGCCAGGCAAGCCAGGCTGGCGCGACCGCCTGCGCGGCAGCGGCTTCGCACGCAGCTTCGGCGGGTTGTTCTCGCGCAATCCCAGGCTCGACGAAGACCTGCTCGACGAGATCGAGACCGCGCTGCTGACCGCCGACGTGGGCGTCGCCGCGACCACCCAGCTGGTTGAAGGCCTGCGCAAGCGGATGAAGTCGCGCGAGTTCGCCGACGCCCGCGCCCTGCTCGCGGCGTTGCGCGCGGACCTGGTCGCGCTGCTGCAGCCGGTCGCGCAGCCACTGCGGATCGATGCGGCGGCCAGGCCCTTCGTGATCCTCACCGTCGGTGTCAACGGCGTCGGCAAGACCACCACCATCGGCAAGCTCGCGCGTCGTTTCAAGGATGAGGGCCATGCGCTGGTGCTCGCCGCAGGCGACACCTTCCGCGCCGCCGCCGTGGCGCAGTTGCAGGCCTGGGGCGAACGCAACGACGTGACCGTGATCGCCCAGGGCCAGGACGCGGACCCGGCTTCGGTCGCCTTCGATGCGCTGCAGGCCGCGAAGGCGCGCGGAACCGAGGTCCTGATCGCCGATACCGCCGGCCGCCTCCATACCCAGCAGGGACTGATGGCGGAGCTGGGCAAGATCCGGCGCGTGCTCGGCAAGCTCGATCCCAACGCGCCGCACGAGGTGCTGATGGTGATCGACGGCACCACCGGTCAGAACGCGCTGTCGCAGCTGCGGCAGTTCCACGCCGCGGTCGGCGTCACCGGGCTGGTGGTCACCAAGCTCGACGGCACCGCCAAGGGCGGCGTGGTGTTCGCGCTGGCACGCGAGTTCGGCATCCCGATCCGCTTCGCCGGCATCGGCGAACGCCCGGAGGACCTGCGCGTGTTCGATGCGCAGGCCTTCGTCGACGCCCTGCTGCCGGAGTCGCTCGGCGGGTGAACGCCTCCCCGCGCCAGGCCGGGACGCCGCGGGCGCGCCGGCGCTGGCCGCGCGTGCTGCTGGTGTGCGCAGTTCCGCTGGCGCTGCTGGTGGTGCTGTGGCTGGTGGTCTGGCTGGCGTTGCCCCCCGAGCGCGTGGTGCCGATGGTGCTGGCGCGCATCGGTGCGTCGATGAACCTGGAGATCAGCGCCGAAGGCGACGCGGCCTCCCGCCTGGGTGCGCACCCCAGCTTCGTGGTGCGCAACCTGGTCGCGCGCGAACCGGGCGCGGAGCGGCCGCTGCTTCAGGCGCGGCGCCTTCTGGTGTCGCTGCCCTGGAGCACGATCCGCAGCCTCGGCGACACGCTCGATCTGGTCCGCATCGAACTCGACGAACCGGTCGTGGACGTGGCCGCGTTGCAGCACTGGCTGGGCACGCGGCCGCCGGGCGAGGGTCGCCTGCCGACGCTGTCGGACGGGCTGCGCGTGCGCGACGGCCGCATCGAGGGCGCCGGCTGGCGGATCGAGGCGCTGCGACTCGCGCTGCCACGATTGCATCCCGATCAGCCGTTGCGCGCGCAGGCCGCCGGGCGCTACGTCGATGCATCGACACGTGCCCCGTTCGATCTCGCCGCCACACTGATGCGTCCGGCCAGCGGTCGCGGCTTCGCCGTCGCCGGCCCGGTCGTGCCTGCGCAAGGCGACTGGCGGTTGCCCGCATGGATCACGCTGTCGGGCGCGCTGCACTGGAACGATGGCCTTCGCCTGCTACCCGCCAGGTTCGGTGCGAGCGGGCGTTATCTGTCGGGCGACACCACGGTGCCCTTCTCGCTCGGCGTGCACGGGCCGCTGCGTGCGCACGACGGCAGCTGGACGCTGGTCCCGGCGGGTCTGGCGTTGCGCGGTGGCGGCCTGGTGCCCGTGTTCGACGCGCGCGGCCGGCTCGGCCTCGGCCAGCGGCTGCTGCTGGATCTCGATGGCCGCATCGCGCAGTGGCCCGAAGCGTGGCCCGCGCTGCCGCCGCCGCTCGGCGGCTCACGCGAACCGTTGGCACTCTCGCTCGCCTACCTCGGTGCGCCAGACCTGTCCGATCCGCTCGCGCTGCGCGCCGGGCGCGACGACATGCGTTTCGACGGCCGCCTCGACGTGCCCGCGCTGGTGGTCTGGGGCACGTCGACGCTGCCCGATTCCCTGCTGCCTCCGCTCGACGGGCGCCTCGAGGCAGCGCGCATCGAGATCTCCGGCGCGCAGCTCGAAGGTGTCGTGGTCGAGTTCGAGGATGATCCTGCAGCGGCGCCGGCGCCCCCGCCATGAACTCGACACAGGGTGGCGACCCGTTCGCGACGCACCTGCTGCAATGGTTCGATGTCTCCGGCCGCCACGACCTGCCGTGGCAGCACCCGCGCACGCCCTACCGCGTGTGGCTGTCGGAAATCATGCTGCAGCAGACCCAGGTGCGGGTGGTGGTGCCCTACTTCGAGCGCTTCGTCGCCGCGCTGCCCGACGTGGGCACGCTGGCGGCGGCACCGCTCGACGACGTACTCGCGCTGTGGTCGGGCCTGGGCTACTACGCCCGCGCGCGCAACCTGCATGCGGCCGCGCAACTGTGCGCGCAGCGGCACGGCGGCGAACTGCCGCGGGATTTCGACGCGCTGCTCGCGCTGCCCGGCATCGGCCGCAGCACCGCCGGCGCGATCCTGTCGCAGGCCTGGGGCGAGCGCGTGCCGATCCTCGACGGCAACGTCAAGCGCGTGCTGTGCCGCATGCATGGCGTCGAGGGCTGGCCCGGACTGCCCGCGATCGAGAAGCGCCTGTGGGCGATCGCCGAAGCGCACGTCCATGGCGTGCCTGCCGACCGCATGGCCGACTACACCCAGGCGCAGATGGATTTCGGCGCGACGCTGTGCACCCGCCACGATCCGGCCTGCATGCTGTGCGCGTTGCAGCACGACTGCGTGGCGCTGCGCGAGGGACGGGTCGAGGAACTGCCCACGCCCAAGCCCGGCAAGCCCCTGCCCGAACGCCACGCGCTGGCGCTGCTGCTGCACGATGCGCAAGGCCGCGTGCTGCTGCAGCGACGCCCGCCGACCGGGATCTGGGCCGCTCTGTGGTCGCTGCCCGAGCACACCGACCACGACCAGGCCCGCGCCTGGTACAGCGGCCACATCGGCGACGGCTACGACAGTGCCGAAGCGCTCGACCCGATCGCCCATGGCTTCACCCACTACCGGCTCACCCTGCAGCCGCTGGAATGGCGCGGGGCGGCCCTGGGCGCCAGCGTGCGCGACGACGACGGCCTGCGCTGGGTCGCGCGCGACGAACTGCGCTCGCTCGGCATCCCCGCGCCGATCCGCAGCCTGCTGGAGCGCCGGCTGCCGTAGGAGCGCTTTCAGGCGCGATGTCCTGCGACCGCGTGCAATGGCCCAAGGAGCGAAAAAACATCGCGCCCGAAGGGACTCTTACAATAGGGGTCCGCACCTCCGGAACGCACGCCATGGCCCGCACCGTCTTCTGCGACTACGAACAGCGCGACACCGAAGGCCTCGACTTCGTGCCCTGGCCCGGCGAGCTGGGCAAGCGCGTGTTCGCGCACATCGGCAAGGCCGGCTGGGCGGCGTGGCTGGCGCACCAGACCATGCTGATCAACGAGAACCGCCTCTCGCCGCTGGACCCCAAGCATCGCGCCTTCCTCGAGGAGGAGATGCAGAAGTTCCTGTTCGGCGGCGGCGCGGACCGGCCGGCGGGCTACGTGCCGCGAAACGATGGCGAATCCTGACGAGGCGCCGCACCGCCACGCCTCATCGCGCAGGAACAACTCCAGGCGCAACGCCTTGCTTCCTGCCTGCAACCAGCGAACGACGCAGGCATGGGACCACGGGCATCGCGCCTGAATGCGCTTCCGACGGGAGTCGGTATCGTGGGCCGCGTGCTTTGTCGCGCACCTTCTTCCACGCTCCCGAACACCGCAACACCGAAGGCCTCGACCTCACGCCCGGTCCGGCAAGCCCGGCACTCGCGCATTCGCGCAAGGCCCTCGCGCGACCGCCAGCCGTGGTCTGACACGATGCGCGCCGAGCGAAGGCTCAGCGCGCGCCGTCTCCCGCCTCGCGCTCCTCCACTCTCGCCTCGCGCAGTTCCTTCTCGGTTGCGCGTATCGCCTTGACGTCGAGCGGCCGGATCCGGCCGATGTGACAGGGCATGCCGACCGCGCCGCCGCCGCGGACGATCACCTTGTCGAAGCGCGCATGGACGCGGCCCATCTGGTTGGTCAGGCCGATCGTCGGGGAGAACGACATGTCCTGGCAGGGACCCTGCAGTTCCAGCAGCCAGGCTTCGGACGGCCTGGTCCAGACCGCAAGGGCGCTGTCGCCCAGCGGCGTCCAGCCGTTGATGCTGCCGAAATAGCGGAAGCTCGACACCGGTTCGCCCGCGTGGGCGGTGTAGAGCGCCAGCTTCTCGCTTGCGCGCAGGCCCGCATCGGAAGCGCAGCCGGCCAGCGCCAGCAGCCCCGCCAGTGCGGTGATCATGGTGAGTTTCCTGGTGCCCATCGTCGTCTCCCTGTCGCGGGCCCTCGCCCGTCCGCATGGCTCGCATGATGCGCCCCGGGTCGCCGCGCTCGAGCCGCGGCGCGACCCCGGTTCAGCGCCGGGTCGGCGTCGCCGGGACCGGGTGCGGATGCGACAATGCCGGCATGTGCCCCGCCCAGCGAATGCATGACGCCCGCCCAGGACCCAGGTGACGCCAGCTTCGATGCGGTGATCGTCGGCGGCGGCGCAGCCGGGGCGCTGGTCGCGATCCGCCTGCTGATGCGGGAAGGCGACGCGTTGCGCATCGCGATCGTCGAACCCGACGCGCAGCTGGCGCGAGGCGCGGCGTATTCCACCGCGCAGCCCGAGCACCTGCTCAACGTCATCGCCTCGCGCATGAGCGCGGTCGCCGAAGACCCCGTCCACTTCGTGCGCTTCCTCGTGCGCGACGGACAGGGGGAAGCAGCCGCACTCGACAACGTCTTCGCTACGCGTCGCGACTACGCCCGCTACCTGCGCCACACGCTGGAATCGCTGCCGGGATCCGAGGCGCTGATCCACCTGCACGACCGCGCGATCGACATCGAGCGCGCCGGAGCCGGCCACGTGGTGCACCTGGCCTCCGGCGCGCGCCTGCGCGCCTCGCACGTCGTGCTCGCGCTCGGCAACGCGGCACGGCCGTTGCCCGCCTACCTGCTGCACGAAGGGGTGCGCGTGGCCGAGTCGTGGGATTACGCGGCGGTCGCCTCCATCGAACCCGGCGCCGACGTGTGCATCCTCGGTTCGGGCCTGAGCATGGTCGATGCCGCGCTCACCCTCGCGCATGGCGGGCACCGCGGCCGCATCCTGGTGCTGTCGCGGCACGGCCTGGCGCCGTTGCCGCACGCGGTCCCGGGCGCGCAGCACGATGGCGGCATCGACGACCTGCTGCCGCTCGGCGTGCTCCAGCGCTGGCGGCGGCTGCGGCAGCGCATCGCCACGGCGATCGAGGCAGGCGAACCCTGGCAATGGAGCTTCGACCGCCTGCGGCCGCACGGCCAGGCGCTGTGGCGCTCGCTCGACGACACCCAGCGACGCCGCTTCCTGCGCCATGCCGTGCGCTACTGGGACATCCACCGCCACCGCATCGCGCCGCAGGTCGCCGCCACGCTCGACGGGCTGCGCCAACGCGGCCAGCTCGAGATCGTGCCCGCCCGGCTGCGCGCGCTCACCGCCGATCCCGTCGGCGGCAGCTGCGTGCATTTCCGCCCGCGCCACACCGCGCGCGAACACATGCGCCACGCCGACTGGATCGTCAACGCCACAGGCGTGGAAACCAACATCGACCTGCGCCCCGATCCGCTGCTGCAGGCGCTTCGCGCGCGCGGCGGAATACTGCCCGGCCCGCAGGGCATCGGCCTGGCCAGCAGCGACCGTGGCCACGTGATCGATTCGCGCGGCCGCCCGGACCCGCACCTGTTCGTCATCGGCGCGCTGCGCATCGGCGAGCTGTGGGAAAGCATCGCGATCCCCGAGTTGCGCGAACAGGCCAGGCAGATCGCCGACGCCATCTCCGGCGCGCACCCCATGCCTGAGAATTGACCGCCGCGCGTCGCGCGCGAGCACGTCGCGGAGCGCTCCTCTGGTGCGAAGACGCAGCTTGCGCGCCAGCACGCGGACGGGATCGCCTCAGCCGCAGGTTCCGACGATCACCGGCCGGCCGTGCGCCACCGGCACGCGCACCCCGGTGGGGCACCCCGTTTCCATGTAGCGTCGCGCCGCCAGCATCTGCGCCTGCTCGATCGCCTGCAGCTTGGTCAGGTAGTGCAGGCACGCCGCCCCGCTGCGCACCAGCCAGCCGTCGTCGGCGGGCTCGATCTCGATCAACTCGCGAACCATTCGTCGGCACCTTCACCATCGGGAGGTGCCCCGGCTCGAGCCGCGATCCGTGGATCGCGACCGGCGTCCGTGCAGCGGCATCTTCCCAACCTTCCCTTGCGCGCTGCCGGGGCCGTCACAGAGTGACCGTGATGCCGGGCGGGCGCCGTCGGTGCCCGACGCGATGGCGTGTAGGAAAAGTCCGACTCCGCGTGGTCGGCGCGCGGCCGCGTGATCCGGGAACAGAAAAAAGGCGCCTTTCGGCGCCCCCGTTTGTCTTCCGCAAAATGGTGGCCGGGGAGGGAATCGAACCCCCGACACGGGGATTTTCAAAGCCCACTTGGGGCTTTTGTAACCGCCTGTTTTGTAAGGGTCGTACCGCTGCGTATCTGGCCAGTTACGCTAAGTATTTGATATTTCTACTTTTTTGGTGGCGATAGTGGTAAGCTTCGATGGCCGGCGATGGTCGCCGGTGCAATCCGAGTCGGGCCACAGTCGGGCCATAGCTCGGGCCACCACAGGACCGCCGCCATGGCTAAGACCATTCTCACAGACGCCTACATCCGCAACCGCCCGCGCCCCGCCAAGGGCAACGCGATCGACTACGACACCGAGACCAAGGGGCTGGCGGTTCGATTCACTAAAAGCGCAGGCGCGGCCCTCATGTTTTGCTATGGCAGCAGTGTTGCCGGCGGTAGTGCCCGGCGCATGGTGCTCGGACCCTGGTCCCCGGCTAGCGGCCGCAGCATCGCATCAGTGCTGCCCGCCATGCGCAAGGAGGCGATACGGCTGGCCGGCATCGTCGCCGAAGGCCGCGACCCCTACGCCGAGCGCAAGGCCGAGGCCGAGCGCCTCGCCGCCGAGCGCGAGGCCGAACGCATCGAGCGCGAGCGCGCGGCAGCCGAGGCCGAGGCGGCCCGCAGTGCCGAGGAAGCGCGGCTGACGGTCTCCCAGCTTCTCGCCCTTTATCTCGACCCGGAGGAAGGAGCAACGCTCACCTCGGACACCTTGCGTCGCACCCGGCGACGCGCGAATCGCTACATCGTCCCCGCATTGGGCAATCGCAAGGCCGATACCCTTGAGCAAGGCGACGTCCTGAATCTGATCAAGCCGCTTCGCCGAGCGGGAAAGCGATCGGAAGTAGTGCATCTGGTGTCGTTGATTTCTGGCCTTTACACATGGGGCCTCACAGAGCGGCACCTTGCGAAGGAGAAGAATCCCGCAGGCGGAATCCTCGCCATCCTCGATAAGGCCGATGAGCTCCCAGAAGCACGCGAACGCGCGCTGACGACCGCCGCCGACTTCCGCGCGTTTTGGTGTATCACTGATCCGTTCGCCGAAGTGCCCCCCGCCAAACGAATGAACCGCGACGTGGCAGAATGCCTGCGATTCATGCTCTACACCGGCGCACGACCCAGCGAGGCGGCCGGCCTGCGATGGGTCGAAGTCGATATGGCCGCAGCCGTTTGGAACAAGCCGAAGCAAGGCGAGGGCCGCGCCAAATCGAAACGCGGCGACACGCTGCCCCTTGTCGCGCCGGCGATGGCGATCCTTCGTTCCCGGCACGGAAACGCTAGTGATTACGTGTTCCCAAGTGGGCGGAGCCGCAGAATCGCAAACGGTGGCGGCCAAGGCTGCCTTACCGCCAACAGGCTCGCCACGGGGTTGCGCGAGGCTATCCCGTACCTCCAGAGTCAGGGTGTCGAGCCGTTCACTCCCCACGACGTGCGTAGAACCCTCGCCACGGGCATGAACGAGATTGGCGTTTCGAGTGATGTTGTCGAGCGAACACTGAATCATGCGATGGGTAAGTTGAAAAAGACTTACGACAAGTCAAGACAGACGCGCATCCGTCGTCGCGCTATGACAGCATGGGCTGACTACTTCGCCGAAGTCGTGCGTACAGGCAAGACCATCGACGACTGGGAAGACGACGCCCTCCCGCAGACTGACAACGTTTTGCAGTTCCCCGCAATGCCGAGAGGCCGCTGATATGGACCCCAATATCCGAGCGAGAATGGAACGGAAAGCGGAAGAAGGAGCATGGTACGCAACGCTGAGCCTCGCGCGCGGCCACTGCACCGACGAAGGAGACGAGCATCGCCCAGCCGTGCTTGAGTACAGCCGCCTCGACGCCCTCGCGGTGGCGCGCTCCGGCTACTTGGGCGAGTACGCGCGGTCACACGCGAACAGCAAGGATCTGAGAAAGCAGAAGGAAGTTGCCGACCACCTCGCGGCCCCTGCCAGCGCGCGCGCAGCAGGCGTCACCGTCATAGTCGACGTAACCGAGCGCCAGCTTGGGAAAGCCGAGTTCCGTGCACGTCGCGCCGCCGGCGTGGAGCAACTGATGCGGCACGGAAGGTTTGCGACGCAGCGAGACGCTGAGTTGGAATGGATGATGCGCGAGGCGGAGGTTGAAACCGGCTTTAGTCGTGACGATCCGAACCAAAGTCGCCGCCGCGCTGTCCGCAAGAGGTACCGCGCCCTCTGCAACCGCGATAGGAAGTAGCCCGGCTACATAACCCTTGCCCGCGTAGCAGGCGCGGGGCATAGCTTGTGCGCCACCGAAACTAACCGAACGGTGGCGACAATGGCTTCACCCGAACAGCTCAACGAAGTCGTCAGCGACTTCATGACCGCACGCCAAGCCGCGCAGGCAATCGGCTGTCATATCCGCACGCTTAAGCTCTGGAAGGCGAACGGCTACGGCCCTGATCACTTCTACATTGGCAAACGGCTGTTCTACCGCCGCACGGACGTGATCTCGTGGCTCCAGCAGATCAGCGAGACCAAGGCCCCGGTTACCAAGGGCCGCAGGGTCCGCGCATGAAAGCCGACGCATCCCCGATCCGCAGGGTTCTCGCGGGGCTCGGCGTCGAGTACCAACAAGGGCGCACTCAGTACAGCGCGCGCTGTCCTGCTCACAAAGACGGAAACGCGTCGCTCGCCGTAAGCGTCGACGACTCCGGCACCGTCGCGCTCCATTGCCACGCCGGATGCAGCATCGACGCCGTGTGCTCCGCACTCGGCATGACTACGGCAGACCTGTTTCCGGGCAAGGTGGCAACGAAGCCGAAAGCCAAGGCCGCAACGAAGCCACGCGCCAAGATTCCGAAACCCGCGACCGTCGAACCGTTGACCGCTGACCAATGGGCCGAGGCCGAGCAGGCCGCGAAGAGCCTTTACGGTAGCGGCTTCACGGGACTCAAGCTCGTGGCTGTGTATCCGTACCGGCTCGCGAACGGCCAGGTGCACGGGTGGCGCGCTCGCTTCATCGACAAGGCCGGCGAGAAGCACATCAAGCCGTTCCACCGCAACGGCCAAGAATGGGTGCCTAGGGAACCCAAGCCCCCGCGCGCTGGGAAGCCCCTGTACCGCCTGCCCGAAGTCCTCGCCGCCGAAGGCGTCATCGTAGTAGTGGAAGGCGAGAAGTGCGCCGACGCACTCGCCGTCCTCGGCGTCGCGGCCACCACGAGCGGAGCCGCTAAGAGCGCTGCCAAAGCTGACTGGTCACCGTTGGCGGGCCGCGCCTGCGTAATCTGGCCCGACAACGACGACCCGGGCGAGCAATACGCGGCCGACGTGGCCAAAATCCTGCAGGAACTCGGCTGCGACGTGCGAATCATCGACGTGGATGCGCTCGGGCTGGACGAAATAGGCGCCGACGCCGTGGACTGGCTCGACGCGAACCCAACCGCGACCGCGGCCGACATGCTGGCATTGCCAACCGTCGCGCCGAAGGAATCCGGCGTTCAACTGCTCCGTGCCTCCGATATCCAGCCCAAGGCGATTGACTGGGCATGGCAAGGCTATCTCGCACGCCGAATGCTGACCCTAATTGCGGGCAACGGCGGCACAGGTAAGACGACCCTTGCGCTCAGCCTCGCGGCGACCATCTCGCGCGGTGGGAAGTGGCCCGACGGAACTACGGCCCCGGTTGGCAATGTGATCATCTGGTCGGGTGAGGACGCAATAGCAGAGGTCCTGGTGCCACGACTGCGCGAAGCCGGCGCAGATATGGCGCGTATTCACTTTGTTGGCAACGGTGATCAAGTGTTCGACCCGGCAACTGACATGCCGGCACTTGAACATGCCGCGTGTCGCATTACGGACCTCGCGCTCGTCATCGTCGATCCCATCGTGAGCATGGTGCAAGGTGACAGCCACAAGAACGCGGAGGTACGTCGTGGTCTGCAACCGCTGCTCAACCTCGCAGCCGACACCGGTGCGGCGGTTGTAGGCATCACGCACTACGCCAAGAACACCGCAGGCCGTAGCACGGCGGAACGTGTGATCGGCTCAGTAGCCTTCAACGCCGTTGCTCGGGTGACGCTCGCAACAGCCATGGGTAGTGACGGTGAAGGCCGAATCGTCCGGGCCAAGAACAACGTAGGCTTGACCGGGGACGGCTTCGCCTACTCCATTGCCGTTGTCGATCGTGAAATCGCAGGACAGCGGAGCCAAGTCTCCAAGATCGAATGGGGCCGTCCCTTGTACGGCTTTGCAGACGAGTTGCTCGGGCAGATCGAGAGCAAGCGCCAACCGAAGGACGAAGCCGCAGAGTGGCTTGCGGCCATGTTGCATGGCGGCCCAGTCGCATCGAAGGAATTGAAGGTGAAAGCTGACGCTGACGGCATCGCGTGGCGCACCGTCGAGCGCGCCAAGGAAGCACTTGACGTCGTAGCGGTGCGACAGGGCGAGCCGGGCAAACGCGGCGCAGGTGCTTGGACGTGGAAACTGCCGTCGAACAAGGCAATAAAGGCATGACGGCTGTAGAGCGCTGTACGGCCCTGTGCAGCCGACCTGCGCGAGGCGCTAGGGTGGTGGCTGCCCTGCCCTGCGCGGGGCAAAACGACTTGTTGGCGGGCCAAATTGGGCCACTGGCGCAGGCGAGTTGTCGGCGGCGCGTCGCACCCCGCGCCCCGGGCCGCGCGCGCGCGGCTGCGCACGCGGGGGTTGGCGGTGTGGCGGCCTTAGTACCCGAACGTACGCCGAAACAGCTTGTTTTTAGGCGTTTAATTAAGGCCGCCACGACCCCTTGCCCTACTGGCGGTGTTAATGGCTTGGCGGTGTTAATAATTAGACCGCCAACACCGCCACACACTGGCGGCCTTAATTAAACCCCTAAAAACAAGCTATTTTGTGTGTGCTTAGGTATTAAGGCCGCCAATTTATCGGTGGTGTAAGGGTTGGCGGTGTTGGTCGCCAAGTTCATCACGTTCGCCCGGGCTTTCCCCACACTTTCCGACCATGATCGCGCAGCGCACGGAACACTAAGTTCACCGCCATTCTGCAGGCACGGTGCCAACGTAACCCCATGTCGGACCGCCGCAACCCGCGTCGCTACGGGCTTCGTGCCGAGTTCCCTGCGGCAGCGTGACGTTATGGCCCGACTGTGGCCCGGTACGTCGTCGCGCGGCACGTTTTCGCGACGAGCTACACAACCGCCGCCCGCGTAGCAGGCGCACCGGCCACCCTTGGCGAAACCCGCCCAGGAGGCCACGCCATGTCCAACCGCATTGACCAACGCATCGCCGCCGACAACCGCGCCCGCCGAGACGAAGCACGACGCGCCCGCGCCAACGCCCCGAAGCCGCCCCTGATCACCGACCCCAGCGCCTACAACGAGGCATTCGCGAATCACGGCGACGACTCAGGCCGACCGTTCCGCCAGCTGGTCACGGATCGGGTGGCCGGCGCAAATGAGAACGTGGCAAAGCTACACAAGAATCCGATCCTCACAGCCAACGAAAAGCTGCTGAGCGCGGAAACCGAAGTAAGGAAGCTCGACGACAGCATCGCGGCAGATATCGAGGCACAGCGCTACATACTCGCTACCAAGCGCGCCGAGCTCGACCGGCGCACGGCCAACGCATTCCATGCGCCTCGCGAGGACTGGCGTGCAGCCGCAGGTGAAGTGCGTGCAGTGCTCCGCGGTATGTCGTACGACGAGCGTGCAACCTTCCTCAAATCGCTGACTGGCGATGACGCGATGCTGGTCACCTACGCGGTGGCGAGTGTGCCTGCGCAGCTTTCGGGCGTCGCTCCGGAGACGCATGCGAACATGCGCAACCTTCTACTGGGGCTCCGTGACCCCGGCCTGCTGACCGAGTCTCAGGACTTCGCGGATCGCGAGCGTCACTTGAACACGCTTGAGAAGGGCGTGGCAGGGGCGATCCGAGAGCTCGTGGACTTCGACAAGGCCGCCGCGCTGCGGTCCCTTATGGGGGGCTGAATCATGGTCGAAGGGGGTACACACCCGGGATCTACGCGCCCCGCCGGGCGGCCGGGCCTCTGCGAAAAACCGCGGCATTTCCAGGCTCACTGGTGGGATTTATTGGCTCCACTCCCCAGCCAAATCCTGAGTCCGCTGCGCGAGGCACTGAAGATCTATCGCACACGTGTTGCACGCCTGCGCAACCTCGACGCGGCGCGCTACGCACTCCGTACGTTCAAGGAGAACGCAGACGTCTACGGCGAAAGCGTGGAAAGCATGATGCTCGCGCGTGGAATGGAGCACGTCGATCCAGCGAATCCGCTTCAAGCAGCCGCGTTCCTCGCACGAATGGGCGACTCCGGTCGTAAGGCTCTCGCCAAGTGTGATCGGGTGGCCACGGCCATCGCCTATGCAGAGATGACGCTCGAATGGCTGGACTCGGAGCTGAGTCATGGCGAGAGGTAGCCCGTGCCGCATCTGCGATCATCCCGATAGAGCGTCCATAGAACTGGGGCTCGCCAACAAGGTTCCGATCCGTGTTCTCGGCAAGCGTTACGGCGTGTCTGCCGATTCGGTTTGGCGGCATGGTCAGCGCCACATGAGCGCGGAGCTACATGGTCAGTTGCAAACCCGTGGCCGGATGACGCCGCAAGACCTCGAGAACCTGCGCATCACAGAATCCGAGGGCGTGCTCCAGCATCTCGTGGCGGTGCGTGGGCGCCTATACGGACTCATGGACGCGGCGACCCTCCAGGACGATTACCGGGGCGCGGCGGCGATTGGGAATCAGATCGGCCGAAACCTCGAAGTCACCGCAAAGTTGCTGGGCGACATTCGCACGGGCACGGTGAACGTGACCAACAACGTCCTGCTCCTGCCCGAGTTCCATGCGCTCCGCACTACGATCATGCAGGCACTGCGCCAGCATCCCGAAGCCCGGGCCAGCGTGGCCGCCGCCCTGCGGCAGTTGGAGTCGCCCGACGTGCCCCGTCAGGAGTCGCCAGAGGAACGCGAAGCCGCAGCGGATGAAATGGCCAAGGACTGCGACGTGACGCGCCGCAGCCGCGCGAAGCGAAAAGGCCAGGTCATCGAAGGGAGCGCCGAGCGTGTCGATCCTCGCGCGTGACTTCACCCGCATGTTGGAACCCGCGAGTGTGATGCGGGACGCAGGCATGCAGCCAGATGCGTGGCAGGAAGCCGTATTGAACAGCGACTCTCGGCGGATGTTGCTCCTGTGCAGCCGCCAATCCGGAAAATCCACTACGTGCGCCAGCCTTGCGGTCCATCAGGCGCTCTACGATCCCGGCCTTGTGTTGCTCATTGCTCCGGCGCAGCGCCAGAGTTCCGAGTTGTTTCGCAAAGTGCGCGAGGTCTATACAGCGTTGCCCGACGTGCCGCGAATCGTGCAGGAATCTGCCTTGCGCATGGAACTCGCGAACGGCTCCAGAATCATCGCGTTGCCCGGTACCGAGGGCACCATCCGGGGCTACTCCGGCGCGAGGACCGTAATCATCGACGAAGCGAGTCGCGTGGACGATGCCTTGTTCGCCGCCGTGCGTCCCATGCTTGCGACGACTCAGGGTCGGTTTGTGGCGCTCACGACTCCCTACGGCAAGCGCGGGTGGTTCTACGAGAGTTGGGAACACGGGGAGGGCTGGCGTCGCACAAAGATCACGGCGCATGACTGCCCCCGCATCGATCCCGAGTGGCTCGCGGAGGAACGCCGCCTTATCGGAGATTGGCAGTACCGCCAAGAGTACATGTGCGAGTTCGTGGACACGGATGAGCAGTTCTTCGCCTCCGATCTTATCGAAGCAGCACTTTGCCATGAGGTCGCGCCCCTGTGGAGCTGAGCACATACATCGAGCTTCCCACGGATCATCCTAGGCTGGCAGGGCGTATCGCCGTCGTCCGCCGCCGCGCGTTCGCTGTGGGCATCGACGTGGGGCAGGCTCATGACCCGACGGCCATCGCGGTGGTCGCCAAGATCACCACGGAGACGGTGAACCCGAACCTGCGTCATGCGAACCCGGAGCCCCATCCCCGGTACGAAGTGCCGCATCTCGAACGGCTGCGGCTCGGTATGCCGTACCCGGCGCAGGTCGACGCGATCGAGGCCATGCTGTCGCGCCCGCCGCTGCGCCGCCTGTCGCCGCGCGTGCTGGTCGACTACACGGGCGTGGGCCGCCCGGTGTTCGACATGTTCGCGGGCCGCCACGCGCTGCGCAGGGCGCAAGGGGTCGTCATTACCGGGGGCCGCGAGGCCACGCGCCACGGGCCCGGCTGGTCGGTGCCGAAAGGCGACTTGGTCAGCAAGCTCCAAGCCCTGCTCCACGCCGGGGAGCTGCGGATCGCCGCCAGCCTGCCCGACGCCGCCGTGCTCATGCGGGAGCTCCAAGACTTCCGGGTTCGGTACAGCGACGCCGGCAATGCGACCTTCAGCGCGCGGGAGGGGGCTCACGATGACTTGGTCCTCGCGCTTGCCCTTGCGGTCTTCGGGCTCAGTCGCCCGGAACCGGCGACGGATGTGCCGTGGTACTGGGAGCGCCGATGATTAGAGGAACAATTGCCACTTGCTGATCACAACATCAGCTATGCAACCCCAGCCCAGAATAAGAAAGACGATCTTGGTCCAAAAACAACCGTAGGAGATCCAATTGATCGCATCTGGTATGTCGATCTGTGCCTCATCTGATTTGTGCTTCTCGAACTGGTAGTTGTAGAACAACGTCCAGATGAAACTGCACCAAACGTACTGAAGCAAGTCAAGTGCGAGCGACCCCACTAGCAACAGCAGAGGGGAGACAAGCGTAGGACCAATAGGATTGCCGGACGCATCTCGCAGAATCCAGACTACAGCTAGTCCCGCGAAAGCTAGCTGTCGCCCCACATCACTCGCCCTGCCAGTCGCGTCTTGCTTCGTCCTATCGACTTCGGCGAGGGTTTTCACTAACGCCTCCGCGGACCCGTATCTCCGCCACGGGATGGAGTCCCTTTTACAGGACCTGGCTGGGGAGTTGGACGTGGAGCAGGCGAAGGCTTTGGCTTCGACGGCGATGAAGTCTTCGGACCGCTTGGCTTGGGGCCGGGTCGCTTGTTTGCCATTTCGATCTCCATGCAAGGATAGGGCGGCCGGAGCCGCCCCATCCAGATTGCCTACTTCCTACCGCGTGCCTGGGATAGTGCGCTGCCCGCAGCGGTCTTCGACGCGGCCGATGTTCGGCCATCGCGAAGAACTTTGGAGGCGGCGCTCGCAGCACGAGCGGAAGTAGCTTCTCCGCGAGTACGGCTCTGGGTCAGGGCACTTCCCGCTGCCGTGCGGGAATTCCTACCAGTGCTGTTAGACGCGAGAACTTTCGCGGCTGCTTTCGCGGCCTTAGGCGTCGTCATCTTCGATTTCATATCGAGGGTCCTTATAGATTAGAGGTGGAGCGGCGGCGAACCGCCGCTCCAGTCAGGCTCAGCAACGGACTAAAAAGCACCAGGCTTCGTAGCCGTAGTCATGGGCGTCGAGCACCTTGTCCGAGTTCTTCACTCGGCGGTAGCGACAACAAACCCAACGGAACCCCTTAGGGGCAGGCTTTTGATTGCTCACGCATAAACACCTCCTTCGAAGCCCGATTTGGTACTTGCGGAGCGTGCCCCCAGTGTTTTAGTATGTCTGGGTACCCTAGTGCACACATTGCAAGCTCCAGTGGTGGCTTCTTTCCCACTGAACTAAAAGGCGGACCCTCTTGGGGTTCGCTTTTCTTTTGTTGAACTATTCGAGGTTGTTGTTGCTCAGCAACCTCGCGTTTTTCATTCCGCGTACTTGTACTCGAGCTGCGTCCAGTGTGACGCCGCAATCCTCGACGACTGTTGCCAGTGACGCAGCCTGCTGCAAATAGGTAAGCGGCATTAGCAGCGAGCCGGCAAACGAGTTTGCCTGCCACTCGGAACTTCGGAACGGCTCTATGTCGACACTTCTCCGAATGTTTCGGGCAAGAGCAGGATCGTTATGCAAGAACAAATGTCCAAGTTCATGCGCCAGCGTGAATCGATCTCGGCCCTTGTTCCGCCGGATGTTGTCGTAAACATCATCTCTGACCTGGATATGGTCTTGCCCGGGAAAAGTACGCCCATGGTCGTTCCCCATGTCGTCGTACTGCCCCACTGAAAAGCCGAACTCTGGCCATACTAGCGGCAGCCAGAGCTCGACTACTTCCAGCAATGGGAAGAATGGCGTTTTAATTTTGAAGTGAGCGCGAATTGAAGCCGTGAGGCCCTCAATTCGCGCTCTACTAGCTGGTGGAACTTCAAAGCAAACGCCACTCATGATCCATCACCTATTTATTCATTGCCGTTATTGATGGAACTCAGCAGCTGAGCCAACTCTTTGTCGCTCATCGATTCAAAGCGCCTAGCGAACGCCATTGCTGCGACTTTTGCCTGATCCGATCGGTTTGTCATGGAAATTCTTACCTCCTTCTGTTGTAGGGCTGCCCCTTCCTGCAGTCCCGAAATCTCTTGATCCGTGAGGTCCATCACTTGTGCCGCCTTCGCTATGAAGTCGGGTGGAACAGGCTTTCCTCTCTCGAGCGCGGAGATGAATGCCGCGCTCATTCCCACTTTGTCTGCCAACATTCCTAGCGTTAGTTCTCGGTCGATTCTGATTTTCCTCAGGGCTTTGCCGAACCTCGTCAAACCCTCACTGGTCTTCATGTCTGCATCATCACTTGGGCTCTAGATATAGGTCGGGGTTCATCGTCATCTCATCGCTATCTTCATCAGTCCCGCACTACGCATCCGTGGAACTTCGCTACGAACTATGTTGCAATTAAACCTCTATGGTTGAAGCGAAAGTTACAAGGACACGATTGTCATTAGACCACAGTCGGTTGAGGGGCGCAAGCTCCTCCACTTGGATTCATTCAGGTTCGGGGCTGCCGAGGATGCGCGCGCCTCCTCGGCCCACCGCGCCAAAGGCTCGCCAAGGACTGCCTGCGCTGCATCGGGAGGAGCGACGGGAACTGCAACCTTCCCGTTCGGGCCACAGCCGGGCCATAGCGCTCGCAGCCGCCGCGGCTGGGCCATAAAGCGAAAAGCCCCGCAGGGCAAAAAGCCTTGCAGGGCCTACAGTTACGCACGCTATACATGGTGGCCGGGGAGGGAATCGAACCCCCGACACGGGGATTTTCAATCCCCTGCTCTACCAACTGAGCTACCCGGCCGGCACGCTGCGGCGCTGGGCCGTGCGAGCCGGTAATGATACGGGGGCGGGATACGGGGGGCAAGCCGATCCCCGGCATGACCATCGCGGAACCGGCCCGGGCGGGGCCCACGGTTGGACGTACGGAGGATCCGCCAGGCCACGAAGCGGCTGTGGCACACCGCGCGACGGCGGGCGTATCGAAGCGTCGCGTGCGCAGGCGCGATGCAGGGACATGCGGCGCGCGCGGGCGGAGGGACGCAACTGAAGCCGCCCCCACCCTGCCGCCAGACCAGGCACGCGGACGGGTCCATACGTCGTAGTATCCTGCGCTGGTCCGTGACGACTGGTGGGTTCGACATGAAGCTTGGATGGCGTGGGCCGGCGATGCTGGCGACCGGTCTGCTGGTGGCGTTCCTGGCAGCCTGTTCGAGCGGCGGCATCCCGCGCCGCGTGTCCGAGCCGACGGCGAGCCTGCAGCAGCTCACCGTGCAGGCCGATGGCCGCTGGTCGATCGAGCTGCGGCTGCAGAACTACAGCAGCATCCCGATGCGCTTCGAGCGCGTGTCGTTCGCGCTGCGGGTGGGCGACCAGGACGCCGGCATGCTCGCCACGCAGCCCGCGCTGACGATCGGGCCCGAATCGGCCGACGTGGTGACGGTGGCCTTCGATCCCTCCGCGGATGCGCGCTTGCTGCTGGCCGGCCGGCTTGCCGACGGTCGCGGCGTCGACTACCGCATCGAGGGCACGATCGACGCCGCGCCGACCGATCGCGGCAAGGTCCGCGACTACGAGGTCGAGCGCGACAGCCGGCTGAGCCCGGTGCCGGGGCTGCCCGGCGTCCTGCGCTGATCCCGAACAGATTCCCTGCAGGCGACATTCCCCGATGAGCAGCTACTCCGCACCGCTGCGCGACATCCGTTTCGCGCTCTTCGACGTGCTCGACGTCGAGTCCAGCTTCCGCCACCTGCGCTTCGACGATGCCGGCCGCGAGACCGTCGACGCCGTGCTCGACGAGGCCGCGCGCTTCTGCGACACGGTGCTGGCGCCGTTGAACCGGGTCGGCGACGAATTCGGCGTGCGCTACGACAAGGACGACGGCAGCGTCACCACCGCGCCCGGCTTCCGCGACGCCTACGTGCAGTTCTCCGACGGTGGCTGGGGCGGCCTGGCCGCGCCCACCGCGTACGGCGGCATGGGCCTGCCGCACGTGCTGGGCATGCCGCTGGAGGAAATGATCGACGCGGCCAACCTGGCCTGGGGCAACTTCCCGCTGCTTTCGCACGGCGCCGCGAGTGCGCTGCTGCACCACGGCGAGGAATGGCAGCGCGAGGTGTTCCTGACGAAGCTGGTGTCGGGCGAGTGGACCGGCACCATGTGCCTGACCGAGCCGCATTGCGGCACCGACCTGGGCCTGCTCAAGACCCGCGCCGAGCCGAACGGCGACGGCACCCATTCGATCACCGGCACCAAGATCTTCATCACCGCCGGCGAGCACGACCTGACCCCGAACATCGTCCACCTGGTGCTGGCGCGGCTGCCGGATGCGCCGGCCGGCAGCAAGGGCATCTCGCTGTTCATCGTGCCCAAGTTCCAGGTCGCGCGCGACGGCGCCCAGGGCGCGCGCAACGCGCTGCGCTGCGGCGCGGTGGAGCACAAGATGGGCATCCACGCCTCGGCGACCTGCGTGATGAACTTCGACGGCGCCCAGGGCTACCTCATCGGCCAGCCGCACAAGGGCCTGGCGGCGATGTTCACCATGATGAATACCGCGCGCATCGGTGTCGGCATGCAGGGGCTGGGACTGTCCGAACGCGCGTACCAGAACGCGCTGCGGTACTCGCGCGAACGGCTGCAGTCGCGCGCGCTGTCGGGGGCGAAGTTCCCCGCCAAGCCGGCCGATCCGATCATCGTGCAGCCCGACGTGCGCCGCATGCTGCTGACCTGCAAGGCGCTGATCGAAGGCGGGCGCGCGCTGTCGTACCACGCCGGGCTGCAGGTCGACATCGCCACCCACGGCGCGAGCGAGGCCGAGCGCAAGCAGGCCGACGACCTGCTCGGCTTCCTCACCCCGATCGTCAAGGCCTGCCTCACCGAGTGGGGCGTGGAATGCACCTACCACGCGCTGCAGTGCTACGGCGGCCACGGCTACATCGCCGAGCACGGCATGGAGCAGCTGGCGCGCGATGCGCGCATCACCACGCTGTACGAAGGCACCACCGGCATCCAGGCGCTGGACCTGATGGGTCGCAAGACCATGCAGCTGCAGGGTGCTGGGCTGAAGGTGTTCCTCGGCCTGGTGCAGTCGTTCTGCGAGGAGCAGGCCGGCAACGACGCGCTGGCCGAGTTCGTGGCGCCGCTGCGCGAGAAGGCCGGCGAATGGCAGGCGCTGACGCTGTCGATCGGCAAGCGTGCGATGTCCGACCCGGAGGAGATCGGCGCGGCCGCGTACGACTACCTGTTCTACTCGGGCTATGTCGCGCTGGCCTACTGGTGGGCGCGCAGCGTGGCCGCGGCGGACGACTCGTCGCAGCCGCAGGCATTCAAGGACGCCAAGCGCGAGACCGCGCGCTTCTACTTCGCCCGCCTGCTGCCGCGCACGCTCGCCCACAAGGCCGCGATCGACAGCGGCCCGGCGCCTCTGCTGGCGCTGGACGAGGCCGCGTTCGACGCCTGAACCGCATCGGCGGCCGGCCACGGGCGGTCGCCGACGCAGGGCCGTTCCGCGGCTGCGACTGCGTTGTAGCCTGCAGACCATGGGCCAACAGCGCATCCGCTACCTGCGAACCGGCGACGGCATCGGCCTGGCGTGGGCCGAGGCCGGACAGGGGCTGCCGCTGGTCAAGGCCGCCAACTGGCTGACCCACCTGCAGTACGACTGGGAAAGCCCGGTCTGGCGCCACTGGATGCGCTTTCTCGCCGGCCACTACCGCTACATCCGCCACGACGAGCGCGGCTGCGGCATGAGCGACCGCGAGGTCGGCGACCTGTCCTCCGCGCGCTGGCTGGACGATCTCGAGCAGGTGGTGGAAGCCGCCGCCATCGAACGGCCTTTCGCCCTGCTCGGTATCAGCCAGGGGGCGGCCACCGCAGTGGCCTATGCCGTCCGCCACCCCGAGCGGGTCTCTCACCTGATCCTCTACGGCGGCTACGTGGTGGGCTCCTACCGGCGGGAAGACGCAGAGGCCGCCCGGCTCTACCGCGCCGTGGTGGAGCTGCTGCGCAGTGGCTGGGACCATGGCAACCCGGCCTTCCGCCAGCTGTTCACCTCGCGCTTCATCCCCACCGGCGACCCGCAGCAGGTGGGCTGGCTCAACGAGCTCTGCCTCAAGACCACGCGCGGCGAGATCGGCGCGACGCTGATGGAGGCGCGTGCGAACGTCGACGTGCGCGAACTGCTGGCGCAGGTGCGCGTGCCGACCCTGGTACTGCACGGGCGGCGCGACCAGGTGGTGCCGTTCTCCGAAGGCGTGCGCCTGGCCAGCGGCATCCCCGGGGCCGAGTTCGTGGAACTGGATTCATGCAACCACGTGCTGCTGGAGCAGGAGCCGGCGTGGACCGCTTTCCGCGATGCGGTGCTCGCGTTCACGGGGGTGCAGGCGGCCGCCGCCGGTGCGCCCGCCGGACTCAGCCGGCGCGAGCGCGAACTGCTGCCGCTGCTGTGCCAGGGACTGGGCAACGCCGAGATCGCCTGGCGGCTGGGGATCTCCGAAAAGACCGTGCGCAACCAGCTCACCGGCCTGTACGCGAAGCTGGGCGTGCACAGCCGCGCGGGAGCGATCGCCCACGCCCACGCGCACCAGCTGATCGATCCTTCCTGAGTCTGCGACCGGGACAAACGTCCCGCCTGGTGGGCGTTCCACCCCGGATCGGGACAATCTTTCCATTGGAGGAAGGGCGCGGGCGCGCGAGCCTGACGGCTCACCGATGCCATGCCGCGCGCACCCCTCGTGCGGCAGGCATCGCGGCCCTGCCCCGGAGACCTCCATGCCCCGCGTCCTTGCCTTGTTCTACGGCGTCGTTTCCTACCTCGTTTTCCTGGCGACCTTCACCTATGCCATCGGTTTCGTCACCGGGCTCGGCGTGCCAAAGCACATCGACGGTGGCCTCGCCGGCCCGCTGCTCCCGGCATTGCTGGTCAATGCCGCGCTGCTGGGACTGTTCGCCGCGCAGCACAGCGTGATGGCGCGGCCCGCGTTCAAGCGCTGGCTGACGCGTTTCGTGCCCGAGCACGTCGAACGCAGCACCTACGTGCTGTGCGCAAGCCTGGCGCTGGTGGCGATGTTCGCCTGGTGGCGGCCGATGCCGTCACCGGTCTGGCAGGTCGAGACCCCCGCGCTGTACTGGATGCTCCACGCCCTGTCCGCATGCGGCTGGCTGCTGGTGCTGGTCGGCACGTTCCTGATCAGCCACTGCGAACTGTTCGGCCTGCGCCAGGTCTGGTTGCATGCACGCGGGAAGACGGCGGCCCATCTGCCTTTCGTCACGCGCTCGCTCTACCGCCTCGTGCGCCACCCGCTGATGCTGGGTTTCCTGATCGCGTTCTGGGCCACGCCGCACATGAGCCAGGGCCATCTGCTGTTCGCGCTGGCGACGACCGGCTACATCGTGCTGGCAGTGAAACTGCTCGAAGAGCGCGACCTGGTCGCGATGCACGGCGAGGCCTACCGCCGCTACCAGCGCGAGGTGCCGATGCTGTTGCCGCTGCCGAAGCGGCGCGAGCCGGTCGGCTCCGTGGCGCGGTCGCGGTAATCCCGCGAGCCGTCAGCGGTCCTCGCGGCCTTCCCCGGAATTCATCCGGAGTCACTGCAATGCCCATTTCCGATCCCATCACCTCGTATTCGGTTTCCGTGGTTCGCAGCAACCTGCACGACATCACGCGCCAGGCGCGCCTGCAACTGGAATCCGGCGGCAGCGCAACGGTCAGTTTCGTCGCGACGCTGCCGGCGGATTTCCTGGAATTCACCGATGCAGGCACATCGCTGTTCATGACCGACGACCAGTTCGAAGACGTGCACACGCTGCTGCGCGATGACGAACCGGCCTTCTTCACCGCGCTCGACCTGTTCGGGTTCCGCGTCGGCAGCGTCCACTCGCGCCTTGGGGACGCGGGCGCGACGCGCGGCGAGAATACCGGCGGCTCGAGCAGCCTGGAATCGCTGATCGACCACGCCCGGCGCATCGGCAGCGATCGCGCGTGACGCCATCGCGCCACCCCGCCTCCCCGGGCGGCGCGACGCCGGTGCCTCGCCTACACAAGACGTCATCAATCGCGTATAAGCTTGGTCTCCGATGGAGGCCGACAGAGCAAATCGACGCCTGAACCGGATCGGGACCCCCGCGGGACCGGACTCCGCCGACGGCATGATGGCGGCGCATACCCTGCCCGCGCGCCTCGACTCGGTACGCCTGCTGTCGCTCGACGCCCACGGCCGCGCCCTCAACTGGATCAGCTGGCAGGACGCGGCCTGCCTGTACGCGCGCGAGGCGGTGGCCTGGACCCTCGGCGATCCCTGCCTGAGCGTCCACGGCGGCACCTGCCGCCAGACCGGATTGCGCAGCATCCTCGACCTGCACCCGATCATCGCCGCGCGCGGCCACGTCCGCGCGCACGCGCTCGACCCGACCCCGGCGCTGACCAACGCCGCGCTGTTCGCCCGCGACCAGTACCTGTGCATGTACTGCGGCAAGAGCTACAGCCGCCAGCTGCTCACGCGCGACCACGTGATGCCCCTGTCGAAGGGCGGCAGGGACACCTGGGAGAACGTGGTCTGCGCCTGCTTCCACTGCAACTCGCGCAAGGGCGGACGTACGCCGCAGCAGGCGTCGATGCCGTTGCTGGCGGTGCCCTACCGGCCGAGCTGGATCGAGCATCTGATCCTGAGCAACCGCAACATCCTGGCCGACCAGATGGCCTTCCTGACCTCGCACCTGCCCAAGCGCCGGCGCCTGGCGCAATAGCACGCGGGTCGGCGTCACCGGTTCCACGCGGCGCGTCGGCGTGGCGACGCGGGCATCGCCGGCGCCGTCCGCCGCCATCGCGCCGCGGTTGCCGAACCCTCCGTCGCGCACGCGCCACCGGACGCGATGCCGCTGGTTTACACTCGCCCGGTCATCCACCAGCGAACCTGCGCATGTCCCTGACCATCGGCCTGGCCGGGATGGATCCAGCCACCGAGGCGGCGCTCAAGGCGGCCTTCCTCGAAGCCAACGAACGCCTGGCCGGACGCTGGCAACTGCTGCCGGAAACGCAGGCCGACCACATCGTGGTCGACATGGACAGCATGTACGGGCCGATGAGCTGGCTGCGCCTGCACGCTTCGGGCAAGCGCGTGGTCGGGCTGACCTCGGCGATGCGCACGCAGACCGATTTCCGCCTGTCGCGCCCGTTCAGCGTGGACACCCTGACCGCGCTGCTGCAGGAGATCGCGGGCGAGGTGGCGTCGCAGCCATCGGTCGAACCGCAGGCGCCCAGTCCGACTCCGGCGGTTCCCGGGACGGCCGCCGCACCCGCCGTCGCCACGGCGATCGAGCCCGACGCCGGCAGCGATCGCCAGCCCGATTCCGCGGCGTCGCCGGGCCCGCCGGCTGCCGCTTCCCAACCGGAACCTTCGGCGACTCCCGAACCGGAAGCGGAACCCGAGCGCGAACCCGAACCGGTCGTGGCCGCCACCGCAGGCAACCTCCTGGGCTGGCTGACCAGCGGCGAACTGCGCGGTCACCTGCGCTACCGCCGCCCCAGCGGACCGACCCTGCTGATCGATGCCGATGGCCGCACCTATCACGGCCCGTCGGCACTCAAGCCGCTGATGCAGTATTTCGAGGGCGAGGTCGCGCGCCAGGACCTGGAGTCCGTGGACGACGGCGCCTGGGAGCAGGAGACCGCCGGCGCCGGTGCCGCCCAGCCGCTGCTGCGCCTGGTCTGGCTCGGCGGCCTGGTCAGCGGCCAGGGCCGACTGCTGCCGGGCTACGACCCCGGGGCGAAGTACCAGCTCAACCGCTGGCCGCAGACCGAGCGCGAGTTCCCGCGCCACTTCCGCATCGCCACCGCGATGATGAAGGGGCCGGCGAAGCTGGAGGACATCGCAGAGGCCAGCGGCATCGCCCTGGGCGAAATCGCCGATTTCGTGAACGCCAACCTGGCCACCGGGGTCGCCGAGCCGGTGGCGGAGCAGCCCGCCGAACCCGCCGCCCCGCCCCGCAGCGGCGGCCTGCTCGGGCGGCTGCGCGGCCGCTGAGCCCGGCCGCGGCGTGAACGTCGCGCACCCTGCGCAGGATTTACAATGCGCGGATGATCGATTCCACGCGCTACCCGCGCCTTGCGCGCATCGGCAGCCCGGCCGAGCTGCGCCAGTTCGAAGAAGCAGAACTGCCCGCCATCGCCGATGAACTGCGCGCCTACCTGATCGAGTCGGTCGGCAAGTCCGGCGGCCATTTCGGCGCGGGCCTGGGCGTGGTCGAACTGACCACCGCATTGCACTGGATCTACGATACCCCCGACGACCGCATCGTCTGGGACGTCGGCCACCAGACCTACCCGCACAAGATCCTCACCGGGCGCCGCGACAGCATCCACACCGTCAAGCAGGCCGGCGGCGTGGCGCCGTTCCCCAAGCGCGAGGAAAGCGAGTACGACACCTTCGGCGTCGGCCATTCCTCGACCTCGATCTCCGCCGCCCTGGGCATGGCCATCGCCAACGCGCGCACGGACAACGGCCGGCGGGTGGTGGCGGTCATCGGCGATGGCGCGATGACCGCCGGCATGGCCTACGAGGCGCTCAACCACGCCGGCGGCATGGACGACGAACCCGACCTGCTGGTGATCCTCAACGACAACCGCATGTCGATCTCCGAAGCGGTCGGCGGCGTGACCCGGATGCTCGGCCGCATGACCAGCAGTTCGACCCTCAACGCCTTGCGCGAGGGCGGCAAGAAACTGCTCGGCGACAAGCGCAGCAGCGGGCCCGCGCGCTTCGTGCGCCGCTGGGAGGAGCACTGGAAGGGCATGTTCGTGCCGTCCACGCTGTTCGAGGAGATGGGCTTCCACTACACCGGCCCGATCGACGGCCACGACGTCAGGGCGCTGGTCGGCGCGCTCAAGACGCTCAAGGGCCTGAAGGGTCCGCAGCTGCTGCACGTGATCACCACCAAGGGCAAGGGCTACGAACTGGCCGAGGGCGACCAGATCGGCTACCACGCGGTCTCGCCTTTCGATCCGAGCAAGGGCCTGGTGGCCAAGGCCGGCGCCAAGAAGCCGACCTACACCGACGTCTTCGGCGACTGGCTGTGCGACATGGCCGCGGCGGATCCCTCGCTGCTGGCCATCACCCCGGCGATGCGCGAAGGGTCCGGCCTGGTGCGCTTCAGCAGGGAGTACCCGGAGCGCTATTTCGACGTCGCCATCGCCGAGCAGCACGCGGTGACGCTGGCGGCGGGCATGGCCTGCGAGGGCGCGAAGCCGGTCGTGGCGATCTATTCCACGTTCCTGCAGCGCGGCTACGACCAGCTGGTGCACGACGTCGCCCTGCAGGACCTCGACGTGCTGTTCGCGATCGACCGCGGCGGCGTGGTCGGCCCGGACGGCGCGACCCACGCCGGCAACCTCGACCTGAGCTTCCTGCGCTGCGTGCCGAACATGGTGGTGATGGCGCCCGCCGACGAGGAGGAGTGCCGGCAGATGCTCAGCACCGGCTTCGCCCACCGCGGGCCTGCCGCGGTGCGCTACCCCCGTGGCACCGGTCCGGGCGTGGCGCCGGGACAGGCGCTCGATACCCTGCCGATCGGCAAGGCGCAGGTGCGCCGCCAGGGCGCGCGCCTGGCCCTGCTCGCCTTCGGCGCGCTGGTGCCGGCGGCCGAACAGGTCGGCGCCGAGCTGGGCCTGACCGTGGTCAACATGCGCTTCGTCAAGCCGCTCGACCGCGCGCTGGTGCTGGAACTGGCGCAGACCCACGAGGGCTTCGTCACGCTCGAGGACAACGTGGTGATGGGCGGTGCCGGCTCGGGCGTGCTCGAGCTGCTGCAGGCGCAGGGCGTGCTGCTGCCGGTGTTGCAGCTGGGCCTACCCGATGCGTTCCAGCACCATGCCAGCCGCGAGGCGCTGCTGGCCGAGGCCGGCCTGGACGCCGCCGGCATCCGCGCCGCGATCATCGCGCGCTGGCCGCAGGCGGGGGACCAGCGCGCCAGGCTCAGCGCTTCGGGCTGAGCGAACGACAGCAGGATTCCTGTGCGGCGGCCGCATCGTGCCGTCGACGGCCATCGCCGCCGCGTCGATGATCGGGTGGCCCCAGGGCCCGGGCCAGCCGGGCTGGCGCCACCGCCTGGGCGCTGAGCCACAGGCGTGGGCGCTGTGGATCGACGATTCAAGCCGTGGCGCTCGCACGCTCCGGCCGGAATCGCCCGCTAGAATCATCGGGACGCCGGCTGCCGCCGGCACCGCTTGCCGCATTCGCCCGGGGAGACGTGGCGTGCAAACGAACAGCGGCCGGTCGGGCCGGGCGCCCGCGCCCCACGGCTTCGACCGGCTCCCACAACGCACCTACGTTTTCCGCCTGCTCGGCATGGGCCTGGGCGCGCTGTGCATCGCCGCGGTGCTGCGCGAGAACGGCGCCTCGCCGCTGGTCTGGAGCCTGTGCGCGTTCACCGGCCTGGTGTGGCCGCACCTGGCCCTGCTGGTGGCGCGGAGCAGCGCTTCGCCCTATCGCGCCGAACTGCGCAACCTGCTGCTGGATTCGGCCCAGACCGGCTTCTGGGTGGCGATGATGCAGTTCAACCTGTTGCCGAGCGTGCTGCTGTTCACCCTGGTGACCGTGGACAAGATCAGCACCGGCATTCCGCGGCTGTGGCTGTGGTCGCTGCCGGTGTTCGCGGCCGGCCTGCTGCTCGGCGGGCTGGCGACCGGGTTCGCGGTGCGTCCCGACACCAGCACGACGGTGATGCTGGTGGCCCTGCCGATGCTGCTGATCCACAGCATCGCGGTGAGCCTGGCCAGCAACCGCATGGTCCAGCAGATCCGCCAGAAGAACCGCCTGCTCGACGAACTCAGCCGCACCGATTCGCTGACCGGGCTGCACGTGCGCCGGCACTGGCAGGCGCTGGCCGACCGGGCGCTGCACCTGCGCCAGACCGAAGGCATCCCCGCGACCCTGCTGCTGCTCGACATCGACCACTTCAAGGCCGCCAACGACCGCCACGGCCACGCCGTGGGCGACGACGTGCTGCGCGCCGTGGCCGAGGCGATCCGCGCCGGCCTGCGCGAGAGCGACGACGCCGGACGCTACGGCGGCGACGAGTTCGGCATCGTCCTGCACGCCACGCCGCCGGGCGATGCGCGGCTGGTGGCCGAGGCGATTCGGCGCGAGATCCGTCGCATCGGTGTCGCCGAAATGGGAGATTCGCGCATCACCGCGAGCATCGGCATGGCGCCGGCGCACGGCGGCCACGATTCACTGGAACAGTGGATCGAGGAAGCCGATGCCGCGCTGTACCGCGCCAAGCGCGGCGGCCGCGACCGGATCGAGTCGTGAGCCGCGCTCAGGGGGGCTCGACCACGTAGCCCCTTTCGCGCAGGCGCGCCAGGTAGCCGTCGGCCGCGGTCACGAGGGACAGCGGCAGCATCGCGAAGCTGGACGCGTTCTCCGCCAGCGTTTCCTCGGCAGCCGCGATCCACATCGCGTCCAGGCGCGGCCGCAGGTCGGACACGCCGAGCCTGCGCGCCAGCCCATTCTCGGTCATCGCGCGGATGCAGGTGCTGTACTGGTTCTCGATCGAAAGCGAGCGCAGGGTATCGATCTCGCCGGTTGCCCAGGCATTGGCCCGCCGACGCATCAGCTCCAGATCGCCCTCGATCCGCGACAGCGTCTTCTCGAAGCACTCGGTGTCGGCGAGCGTGGTCGCCTGGAACTCGCGGATCACCGCCTTGGGATCCTCGATCTCCAGCTTGTAGTTGACCGCACGCAGCTCGACGTCGTGGCGCCTGGCCATGCGCCGGACCGCCTTGTCGACCACGTCCTCGCGGCTGAGCCCCGACTCGTCCATCGCCGCCTCGTACAGCTCCTGCGCCGCGAAGATCGGCCGCCACTGCTCGACCCCGCGGTTGCGGCCCAGGTAACGTCGCTTCAGCGGCACCCAGCGTGCATACAGCTCGGGCGACACCATCTGCTGCAAGGTGGCGCCGTCCGGATTGCGACGCGCCTTGAGCAGCGACGGCAACAGCAGCATGCCGCGGAACACACCCACGCCCGCGTCGAGGGTGAACGACGGCGGCAGCAGCACCTGCTGCGAGCGCGCGACGACCGATTCGAGGCCCGCCGACTCCCATTGCATCCGCCTGGGCAGCGGCGAAACCGTGGCCATCACGTACAGCACGTGCCCATCCTTGCGCACCTTCCACAATCCCGGCCCCGGCAGCACGCCGGAGACGACCACGGTCTCGTGATCGACGATCCGGCCGTCCCCGGGCGCGGAGGGGATGGCGGCCGGTCCGGCGAGGTCCGCGACAGGCGTGGACGGCTCGACCGGCGTCGCGGCCTCCTGCGCGGAGACGGGTGCCGAACCGAGCAGCAGCAGGAGCGGCAACAACCTGGCGACAGGCATGGCGGTCATCCGTGTTCCGGGCGACGTGCGGCCGCCAGCGCTCATCGCTTGACCTCGCCGAGCCGCCGCAGTTCCTGCGCGAGCCCGCTGCCCTGGTCGAGCAGTTCGAAACCTTCCCAGACGAAACCCGGGGCGACCGTGCAGGTGACCAGCACCCATGCATCGCGGGCTTGCGCCGACTGCCACGTCCCCGCCGGCACGATGCACGGCAGCGCCTCGCCCGCTGGCGGCGGCCCCAGCCGCGTGCGCGACAACAAGCCGCGGGCCGCGTCGAACTGCAGCAGGTCCAGCACGCCGCCCTGCTGCCAGTGCCAGGCCTCGTCGGCATCCACGCGATGCCATTCGCTGCGCGCGCCGGCGCCGAGCAGGTAGCGGATCGCGGTCATCGCCGGCCGGCGCCGACCGTTGGCTTCCACCTCGACTGCCGAGACATGCATGCGCCGGTAGTGGCCGCCCTCGGGATGCGGTTCGAGCCCATGGCTTGCGATCAGTTCGCGCTCGGTTTCGTCCATGCGCCCGCATGGTAGCGGGGCGCGGCGATTCCGGCAGCCGCATGCCCGGCTCGCGGGAGCGGAAACGCCGTGAACGAAAAAGCCCGCCTTGCGGCGGGCTTCGGGAAATTGGTCGGGGTAGCCGGATTTGAACCGACGACCACTTGTCCCCCAGACAAGTGCGCTACCAGGCTGCGCTATACCCCGGATCGGAGCGGATTATAGCGCGGCTCGTCCGCGGATGAGCCGCGCCCGGGCTGAATGCGCCGCCGTTCGGGCGCTGGCGCACCTTTGGGGACATCGGAGGAATGACGCTCGCAGGAGCTTCATCGCACGGCATCCACGGGGTCGCCCCGGGACAGGGTCCGTCGGCCGCGGGGTCGACCAGCGACCAGCGGCCAGCGGCGATCGCACCGCGACTGCTCGCCGGCTCAGCGCTTGAGCAGGTGCAGGATTTCCTCGAGTTCCATCCGTACCTGGCGCACGATCTGGCTGCTCATCGCCGATTCCTGCTTCGCGCCGTCGCCCTCGAGCCGCAGGCGCGCGCCGCCGATGGTGTAGCCCTGCTCGTAGAGCAGGCCGCGGATCTGGCGCACCATCAGCACGTCGTGGCGCTGGTAGTAACGGCGGTTGCCGCGGCGCTTGACCGGGCTCAGGCTCGGGAACTCGGTTTCCCAGTAGCGCAGCACGTGCGGCTTGACGTCGCACAGCTCGCTGACCTCGCCGATGGTGAAGTAGCGCTTGGCCGGGATCGGCGGGAGTTCGCGGTTGCTGCCGGGATCAAGCATCGCGCGTGCCTGCGTAGGTTTCCACGCGTTCCTTGAGCTTCTGGCCGGGGCGGAAGGTGACCACCGTGCGCGCGGAGATCGGGATCTCCTCGCCGGTCTTGGGGTTGCGTCCGGGGCGTTCGTTCTTGCGGCGCAGGTCGAAGTTGCCGAAGCCGGAGAGTTTCACCTGGCGGCCCTGTTCCAGCGCCTCGCGCAGCACGTTGAAGAACGCGTCGACGAATTCCTTCGCCTCGCGCTTGTTGAGCCCGACTTCCTCGTAGAGCTTCTCGGCCATTTCCGCTTTGGTCAACGCCACGCCGTCCCCCGGTGCAACATCAGCTTCTGATCCTGGCGCCGTGCGCATCCTGCAATGCGGTCATGACCCCGGCCACTGCAACATCCACGTCACTGTCGGTGAGAGTGCGCGATTTATCCTGCAGAATCAAGCCGGTTGCGAGACTTCTGAATCCCGGCTCGACCCCCTTTCCGAGATAACGGTCGAACAGCCGGACATCGGCCAGCAGCGCGCCCGCGGCGGTGCGGATGGTCGCCTCCAGGGCGGCCCAGGGCACGCTCTCCGGGGCGACGAACGCGATGTCCCGGCGGACGGACGGGAACCGCGACAGCCCCTGCGCCCGCGCGATCGCGCGGCGCTGGAGCGGCGCCAGGTCGAGTTCGAAGGCGATCACGGCGCCGTCCAGGTCCAGCGCGCGCAGCAGGCGCGGATGGAGTTCGCCGATCCAGCCGAGCATTTCTTCCGCTTCGCCGTCCACGCGCCACACCTCGGCGCTGCGCCCCGGGTGCCCGTGGGTGGCCTGCGACGGGCGGTAGTCGAGCCGCGCACCGGCACAGGCGGCGAGGCTGTCGAGATCGCCCTTGAGGTCGTGGAAATCGGCCGGGCGTGCCGGCACGCCCCACTGTTCGGCGTGCGCGTCGCCATGGATCGCCGCGGCAATGCGCTGCGTTTCCGGCGGTGCGCCGGCGCCCGCCGACGCGCAGAACACCTTGCCGATCTCGAACAGCCGCACCCGCGACTGCTGGCGCGCGAGGTTGCGTGCCACGGCGGCGACCAGGCCGGGCAGCAGCTGCGTGCGCATCACGCCGAGTTCGGCGCTGAGCGGATTGGCCAGCGGGACGCTGCCCTCGACCGCCTGCCAGCGCCGCAGCAGGGCTTCGTCGACGAACGCGAAGTTCACCGCCTCGAAGTAGCCGCGCGCGACCAGTTGCGCGCGCACTTCGTCCTCGCCCACGCGCGTTTCGCTGGGGGCGGCGATGCGCGCGGCGCCACCGGGCAGCGTGGTCGGGACGGCGTCGTAGCCGTGGATGCGCGCGACTTCCTCGATCAGGTCTTCCTCGATCGCGATATCGAAGCGGCGGCTCGGCGGCAGCACGCGCCAGCCCTCGTCGACCGCCGTCACCTCCATGTCCAGGGCGCGCAGGATCCGCTCGACCGCGAGGTCGGGCACGGTGAGTCCGAGCACGCGCGCCAGTCGCGCACGGCGCAGCGCGATCGGCTGCGGCTGCTGCAGGTGCACCTGCAGCGACGCCTCCGCGACCGGCCCCGGCCGACCGCCGGCGATGTCGACGATCAGCCTGGTGGCGACCTCGATCGCGGTGCGCGGCAGCGCCGGGTCGACGCCGCGCTCGAAGCGGTGCGCGGCGTCGGTATGCATGCCCAGCCGCCGGCTGCGGCCGATGATCGCCGCCGGGGCGAAGTGCGCGGCCTCCAGGAACACGTTGCGCGTGGCGTCGGTGACCCGGGTGTCGAAACCGCCCATCACGCCGGCCAGCGCGACCGGGCGGTCGGCGTCGGTGATGGCGAGGAACTCCTCGTCCAGGATCACGTCGCGGCCGTCGAGCAGGGTCAGCGTTTCGTTGGCGCGCGCGCGGCGCACGCTCACCGGCCCCTGCAGCAGATCGCGGTCGAAGGCGTGCATCGGCTGGCCCAGCTCGAGCATCACGTACTGGGTGACGTCGACCAGGAAACTCAGCGGACGGATGCCGCTGCGGCGCAGGCGCTCGGCCATCCACACCGGGGTGGGCACGCGCGCGTCCACGCCTTCGATCACGCGGCCGACATAGCGTGGTGCGTCCGCGCCGGCCTGCAGTTCGACAGGCAGTCGCGCTTCGCTGGTAGCGGGAACCGGTGTGGCGTCGTATGCGGCGACTTCGCTGCCTACGGCCGCGGCGACGTCGAAGGCGATCCCGCGCAGGCTGAAGCAGTCGGCCCGGTTGGGGGTGAGCTTGATCTCGATGCTGGCGTCGGGCAGGCCGAGGTAATCGGCCAGCGGCGTACCCACCGGCGCGTCGTCCGGCAGTTCCAGCAGGCCCGCCGCGTCGGCGTCGACGCCCAGCTCCTTCGCCGAGCACAGCATCCCGCTGGATTCGACGCCGCGCAGCTTCGCAGCCCGGATCGTCAGCTCGCCGAGCGTCGCGCCGATCGTCGCCAGCGGCGCGACCAGCCCGGCCCGTGCGTTCGGCGCGCCGCAGACGATCTGCAACGGCTGCGCGCCGCCGGCATCGACCTGGCAGACCTGCAGGCGGTCGGCCTGCGGATGCCGCTCGGTCGAGACGATGCGCGCGACCACCACGCCGTCGAGCGCCTCGCCCAGCGCGGTCACCTCTTCGACCTCCAGGCCGATCGCGGTCAGCACCTCGACCAGCTGCTCGCGGGTCGCGTCGGTGGGAACGTGCGTACGGAGCCAGTTCTCGCTGAATTTCATTGCACCACCACCTTGTCATTCCGAGCGCAGCGAGGAATCCCGCGTCCGGCAGAGTGAAGCCAGATCCCTCGCTGGGCTCGGGATAACGCGTTTGCCGGTTACGCGAACTGCCTGAGGAAGCGCAGGTCGTTGTCGAAGAACGCGCGCAGGTCGTCGACGCCGTAGCGCAGCATCGCCAGCCGTTCCACGCCCATGCCGAAGGCGAAGCCGGTGTAGCGCTCGGGGTCGATGTCGACCGCACGCAGCACGTTCGGGTGCACCATGCCGCAGCCCAGCACCTCCAGCCAGCGCGTGCTGCCGTCCGGGCGCTGCCAGGCGATGTCGACTTCCGCGCCCGGTTCGACGAACGGAAAATAGCTCGGCCGGAACCGCATCTCGAAGTCTCGCTCGAAGAACGCGCGCACGAACTCGGCCAGCGTGCCCTTGAGGTCGGCGAACGTCGAATGCTCGTCCACCAGCAGGCCCTCGCACTGGTGGAACATCGGCGAGTGGGTCTGGTCGGAATCGGAGCGGTAGACCTTGCCCAGCGCGATCATGCGCAGCGGCGGTCCGCTGCTGGCAGCCACCGCGTCGCGCATGTAGCGCACCTGCATGCCCGAGGTATGCGTACGCAGCAGGCGCCCGTCGCCGAAATAGAAGGTGTCGTGCATCGCGCGCGCCGGGTGGTGCGGCGGGAAGTTCAGGGCCTCGAAGTTGTGCCAGTCGTCCTCGATCTCGGGCCCGTCGGCGAGGTCGTAGCCGAGCCGGCCGAAGATGTCGGCCATGCGCGACATCGTGCGGCTGATCGGGTGCACCCCGCCGCGGCCCGGGTCGCGCCCGGGCAGGGTCACGTCGATCGACTCGCCGGCCAGGCGCGCATCGAGTTCCGCATCCTCCAGCGCCGCCTTGCGCGCGGCCAGCGCCTCGCCGACGGCGTCGCGTGCGCGGTTGATCGCCTCGCCCGCCGCCTTGCGCTGGTCGGCAGGCAGCGCGCCCAGCGACTTGAGCTGTGCGGTGATGCGGCCGCTCCTGCCGAGCAGCGCGACCCGCAGCGCCTCCAGCGCGTCGGCGGTGGGCGCCGCGGCGATGTCGGCCAGCGCCTGGTCCGACAGTGATTCGATCCCGCTCATCGAACGTCCTCGGTTCTTGAATCCATTCCGGTACTGCCGGCTCGGCCGGTTCCCTGCGCCGTCATCCCGGGCGAAGCAGGTGATCCCGCGTCGATCGGACCGCGGATCCCTCGCTTCGCTCGGGATGACAACCGCGGGGATGACAACCGCGGAAACGACAACTGCGGAGATGGCAGCGACAGCATCGCCAGACCCCTGAAAAACGAATGGGGAAGGACTTGCGCCCTTCCCCATGCGTGTACCAGCTTGTCTCCCGCCGTCCGGCCGGCATGGCTGCCGGCAGCGACGGGGACGTGCATTACGCCGCGAGCGCGCCCTTCGCCTTTTCGGTCAGGGCGGTAAACCCTGCCGCGTCGTGCACGGCGATGTCCGCCAGCACCTTGCGGTCCAGGGTGATGCCGGCCTTGAGCAGGCCGTTCATGAAACGGCTGTAGCTCATGCCGTTGATGCGGGCCGCCGCGTTGATGCGGGTGATCCACAGCGAACGGAAGTTGCGCTTCTTCTGCTTGCGGCCGATGTAGGCGTACTGCTCCGCCTTGATGACCGCCTGCTTGGCGACGCGGAAGACCTTGCGGCGGGCGTTGTAATAGCCCTTCGCGCGGCCGAGAACCTTCTTGTGACGACGGCGCGCCTGCACGCCACGCTTGACTCGTGCCATTGTTCAGCCCTCCTCAGAGATACGGAAGCATGCGGTCCAGACGGCCCGCGTCCTCGGCACGAACATGGTTCGTCTGCCGGAGGTTGCGCTTCCGCTTGGTCGCCTTCTTGGTGAGGATGTGGCTGCGGTTGGCGTGGCCTGCCTTGTACTTGCCGGAAGCGGTCTTCCGGAAGCGTTTGGCCGCGCCCCGATGCGTCTTGATCTTGATCTTCGACATTGGGTGGTCCTTGGGGTCGTTTCTAGTACTGGCCCGGGCGGCGTTCTTCGGCAGGCGACTTTGCGGCTACGCCGCGCGTCGCTTGCTGGAACGCACTTTCCTTCCTGCCTGGCCGGTTTGTAAGCCGCTGATTCGAAAGGACATCAGGGCGGGTCCAAAGGGATTGCGTGACGCACCCGGAGAACCGGGCCGGCCATTATGCCCGCCGGGGGTTTCGCTTGCAAATCAGGGGGTTCGGCTGGACACGATGGCGTCCATCCGCCGCCGATCCTGTCGTTCCCGGCGGCGCTCCTGCAGCGCACGTGGCGGCCGGGATGGTCGCACCGTTCGCTGGCGTCATTCCGGACAACAGGGCTCGAAGCAACGCAGGCCCGTCAGCGGCAAGCCGCGTCCTGTCGGCCGGGGATTGCGGCAAGCAGGACATGGATGTCCTGCGCCCGAGTCAGGACAGGATGTCCTGACCGAGGGAGGAGCGATCCCCGGGCGGCAGGGCGCGGCGTCGGTCCGGAGGCGCCTGAACATCCAGCGGCTGGATTTTCCCCGGCCGGACCAAACACCAGAAAAGCGAAGCGCGCCATTCGGCACGCTCCCCCACCCTTTACCCTCCCCCGCAAGCGGGCGGAGGGGAACGGTACGAATCGCCGCCTACGGCGGCGATTATTTCTTCTTTGGGGCGATCATCATCACCATCTGCCGGCCTTCCAGGCGCGGGCGCGATTCGATGACGATGTCTTCGCCGAGGTCGGCCTCGATCCGCGAGGCCATCTCGCGGCCGAGTTCCTGGTGGCTCATCTCGCGGCCACGGAAGCGGATGTTGACCTTGATCTTGTCGCCCTCTTCCAGGAAGCCGCGCATCTTGCGCAGCTTGATCTGGTAGTCGCCCTCGTCGGTGACGGGGCGGAACTTCACTTCCTTGATCTCGACCTGGCGGGTCTTCTTCTTGGCCTCGTTGGCCTTCTTCTGCATCTCGAACTTGAACTTGCCGAAGTCCATGATCTTGCAGACCGGCGGATCCGCGTTGGGCTGGATCTCGACCAGATCGAGGCCTTCGTCCTCGGCCATCTTCAAGGCTTCGTCGCGCGACAACACGCCGACCATTTCTCCGTCGGAACCGATCACGCGCACGCGCGGCACGCGGATTTCGTTGTTGCGGCGATTCTGCTTGTCTGGGGTGCTAATACTGCGTCTCCGGAATGGAAGAAGCCGGCGCCATCGGGGCGGCGCCGGGTCGTTCGTACAGATTTTTAACGGATTTCGGCCACGATACAACCGTCAGCCGCGGGATTCACCCGCCAGCCGTCCGGCGAAGGCGTCGAGGGCCATGGTACCGAGATCCTCCCCTGCCCGGGTCCTGACCGCGACCTCGCCGGCCTCCTTCTCGCGGTCCCCCACCACCAGCAGGTACGGCACCCGCTGCAGGGTGTGCTCGCGGATCTTGTAGCCGACCTTCTCGTTGCGGATATCGGCAACCACCCGCAAACCCTTCGAATTCAATGCCTTGGCAACGGATTCGACAGCCTGCGCCTGGGCGTCGGTGATGTTCATCACCACCGCCTGGACCGGCGCCAGCCAGGCCGGAAACGACCCCGCGTGGTGCTCGATCAGGATGCCGATGAAGCGCTCCATCGAACCCACGATCGCCCGGTGCAGCATCACCGGGGTCTGCCGCTGGCTCTGTTCATCCACGTATTCGGCGCCCAGGCGCCCGGGCATCATGAAGTCGACCTGCATGGTCCCGAGCTGCCAGGTGCGGCCGATGGCGTCCTTCAGGTGGTACTCGATCTTGGGGCCGTAGAACGCGCCCTCGCCGGGGAGTTCCTGCCAGTCCACGCCCGAGGCCCGGAGGGCGTCGCGCAACGCGGTCTCGGCCCTGTCCCAGGTGGCGTCGTCGCCCAGGCGCGGTTCCGGGCGCAGCGCGATCTTGATCTGGATGTCCTCGAAGCCGAAGTCGGCGTAGACCTTGAGCGCCTGCTCGTGGAACGCGCGCACTTCCGCTTCCACCTGTTCCGGGGTGCAGAACACATGGCCGTCGTCCTGGGTGAAGCCGCGCACGCGCAGGATGCCGTGCAGCGCGCCCGAAGGCTCGTTGCGATGGCAGCTTCCGAACTCGCCGTAGCGGATCGGCAGGTCGCGGTAGCTGTGCAGGCCCTGGTTGAACACCTGCACGTGGCCGGGGCAGTTCATCGGCTTCACCGCGTAGGTCCGCTTCTCGGACTCGGTGAAGAACATGTTGTCCTTGTAGTTGTCCCAGTGACCGGACTGCTTCCACAGCTCGACGTCGAGGATCTGCGGGCAGCGCACCTCGCCGTAGCCGGTCTCGCGGTACACCCGGCGCATGTACTGCTCGACCACCTGCCACACCGCCCAGCCCTTCGGGTGCCAGAACACCAGGCCCGGCGCCTCTTCCTGCAGGTGGAACAGCTGCTGGGCCTTGCCGATGCGGCGATGGTCGCGCTTCTCGGCCTCCTCGATCCGCTGGATGTAGGCCTTGAGCTGCTTCTCGTCGGCCCAGGCCGTGCCGTAGATGCGCTGGAGCTGCTCGTTCTTCGCATCGCCGCGCCAGTAGGCGCCGGAAATGCGCAACAGCTTGAACGCCTTCAGGAAGCGCGTGTTCGGCACGTGCGGGCCGCGGCACATGTCGACGTATTCCTGGTGGTGGTACAGGCCCATCGCGGTGACTTCCGGGCCCATATCCTCGATCAGGCGCAGCTTGTAGTCCTCGCCACGCGCGCGGAACACCTCGACCACCTCCGCGCGCGGCGTCATCTTCTTGACGACGTCGTAGTCCTGCGCGACCAGCTCGCGCATGCGCTGCTCGATCGCGGCGAGGTCGTCGGGCGTGAACGGACGTTCGGCGTGGATGTCGTAGTAGAAGCCCTCCTCGATCACCGGGCCGATCACCATCTTCGCGTCCGGATACAGCTGCTTGACCGCGTGGCCGACGAGGTGGGCACAGGAGTGGCGGATGATCTCGACGCCCTCGGGGTCCTTCGGCGTGAGGATCTGCAGCGTGGCGTCGTGGTCGATCAGGTCGGAGGCATCGACCTGGCGGCCGTCGACCTTGCCGGCGACCGTCGCCTTGGCTAGGCCCGGGCCGATGGACTGCGCGACTTCCATGACGGAAACCGGGTGGTCGAATTCGCGGCGGCTGCCGTCGGGGAGGGTGATGGTGATCATTGGGGAGCCGTGATTGGTGATTCGTGATTGGCGATTCGGGAAAGCGGAAGGCGGTTCGGCGCTTGCGAATCCCAACCCCCAATCCCGTGGCCGCAAAGCGGCCACAAAAAAAGCGCCACGAGGGCGCCCTTGGTGGAAGCCTCGCGGTCGGTCAGCGGTGGGCGGTGGTAGTGCGCATGTCGCACGCTCGGCCGGCGTTTCCGCGGGCCACCTCGTGGTCGGGTCGAACCCGGATTCTACCGCGGATCGGGCGATGTTGCGCTGCACCGGGGCGCCGGGGCGGCAGGTGGCATGATGCCGCCTGCTCCCGGCGTCTCCGGCATGAACATCCGCGGCAAGCCCACCTCGCTCGACATCGCCCACCTGGCAGGAGTGTCCCAGCCGACGGTGTCGCGCGCGCTGCGCGGCAGCCCGATGGTGAACGAGGAGACCCGCAGGCGGATCCTGGCGATCGCCGAGCAGCTCAACTACAAGGTCGACAAGAACGCCTCGGGCCTGCGCCGCCAGCATGCCGGGACCCTGGCACTGCTGCTGTTCGAGGACCCGACCCCGGACGAGTCGCACATCAACCCGTTCTTCTTCCCGATGCTGGGTTCGATCACCCGGGCCTGCGCGCGCCACGGCCAGGACCTGCTGATCTCGTTCCAGCAGTTCTCCGACGACTGGCACGCCGAATACGGCGACAGCCACAAGGCCGACGGGCTGATCCTGCTCGGCTACGGCGACTACCTCGCCCACCAGGGCAAGCTCACCAAGCTGGTGGAACAGGGCACGCCGTTCGTGCGCTGGGGCGCGGTGATGCCGGACCAGCCGGGCCTGTCGATCGGCTGCGACAACGTCGGCGGCGGACGCCTGGCCGGCGAACACCTGCTGGCCGTCGGGCGCCGCCGCATCGCCTTCCTCGGCGATGCCTCGAACCACTACCCCGAGTTCCTCGACCGCTACAGCGGCTGCGACGAGGCATTGAAGGCGGCCGGGTTCTCGCTCGACCGCGCGCTGCAGGTGGATGCGGAAAGCGCGGAGGATTCCGGCTACGCCGCGGCGTTGTCCCTGCTCGGCCGCGGACTGCCGTTCGACGCGGTGTTCGCTGCCAGCGACCTGATCGCGATCGGCGCGATGCACGCCTTGCAGGAAAACGGACTGCGCATCCCGGAGGACGTGGCGATCGTGGGGTTCGACGACATTCCCGCGGCGCGCATCGCCACTCCGGCGCTGACCACCGTGGTGCAGGACACGATCCGCGCCGGAGAACTGCTGGTCGAAGCCCTGGTGCACCTGGTCAACGGGGAACCGGCGGAACGCACGCGGCTGCCGACGTCGCTGGTGGTGCGCAAGTCCAGCGGCGCGGTGGCGTAGCCGCGGCGCCCGCTCCGCCGCCGTCCGCACGCGGACTGCGAGCCGGCCACGCGTGCGACGGCCCGTACCCGCGACCGCGGGTGCTCTCCCTCGTGGGGCGCGGGCGTTGTCGGACGGCGCCCCCTATTGCGCGTGCGGAGCCGCCATGGCCCGAGCCAGCGCCACCTGCAGCCCGGGCGCATCGATCGGCGCATCGCGCAGCAGCACGCGTACGCCGTGTGGGGGCACCTCGAGATCGATGCGCCGGTCGATGCGCACCGTTTCGCCCGAGAACGCGTCGCGCCAGTCGCCCGGCTGCACGAGGGTGTCGACGACGATGCGCCGCGCTGCGTCGCCCTTGTTCAGCAGTACCAGCGCGGCCTGCGCGTCGCCCCCGTGCTGGTGGACACGATAGAACGCCGCCGACTCGCCTTCCAGCCGGACGTTGACCTGCAGCCCGCGCTGCAATGCCGGGGTGTCGCGGCGCAGTGTCGCGATCCGCGTCAGGTTGCGGTGGATCGCACTCTCGGCCGCCGCGTCGACGCGGGCCTGGCCGAAATAGTTGCGGTTGCCGGCATGTTCGGCGCGACCGCGCATGAAGCCGACTTCCGAGCCGTAGTAGACCACCGGGATGCCACGCGCGGTGAACAGCCAGTTGTGCGCATCGATGAAGCCCTCGTCGCTGGCGTCCATGCGCGGCATGTCGTGGTTGTCGTAGAACGTGGCCAGCTCGTAGGGGTTGGCGTACGGCCCCCCTTCGAGGAACAACGTCGGCGCCAGGCGCTCGAAACCGGCCTGTTTGCGCCCGAAGACCTCGTCCATCGCCTGCTTCATCGGGAAATCGAGCACGCTCACCCCGCCGTTGCCGGGCAGCGTATGCACCGCGATCTTCGCCGCGTCGTAGTCGAAGGCCTCGCCGAACATGAAGAAGCCCGGGCGTTTGGCGCGGATGCGCTCGCTGAACGCCTGCCAGAACGACGATGGCATCCAGGCGATGGTGTCGATGCGGAACGCGTCCGCGCCCTGGTCGATCCAATGGCTGTACGCGTCGACCAGGTACTCGAGCACCGCCGGGTTGCCGGCATCGAAGTCGGCGAGCTGGGCGAGGTTGCCGTCGAAGATCGACCCGTGCTTCGCGTCGACCGGCCCGGTATCGTTGTAGAACGCGTGCAGCGGGTTGCCTTCCGGGTCGAGCTGCTGCGGCGGCAGGTTCTGGTGGTCGGCGATCAGCGTGCCGTCACGGTCGTACAGCTTGCCGAACTTTGGCTGCGGCGCGGTCATCGTCCATCCGGGCGAGCCATGGTTGCCGACGATGTCGAGTACCAGCTTCATGTCCCGGGCGTGCATCGCATCTGCGAGATCGCGGAACTGCATGCCGGGACTCGGCAGGTGCTCGTCCACCTCGAAGAAGTTCACGCCCCAGTAGCCGTGGTAGCCGGTCTTGCCACGGTCGGTGAGGATGCTGCCGCAGCCCGGGGTCTCGCCGCCGGTGAACGCTTCGTCGGGATTGTCGACCACCGGCGTGATCCACACCGCGGAAAAGCCCATGCCACGGATGTAGTCGAGGTTGTCGGCGATGCCGCGGAAATCGCCGCCGAGGTAGCCGATGTTGCCGGCTACGCCGTCGCAGGGCTCGAGCGGGAGGTCGAAGGTACGGCGCTCGCCGCCCTGGTTTCGCTGGTCGTTGGACGGATCGCCATTGACGAAGCGGTCGGTGACGACGAAGTACACAGCTTCGCTGGCGAACGGTTCTAGCGTGCCATAGGCGTCTGCAACTGTCGGCGCAGGTCGATCCGCGTCCGCACACGCCGGCAGCAGGAGGGACAGGATCAGCAGGAGCACGGCACGCATCGTCATTGACCTTCTTCCTCGAAACGCGAAATTGTCATTCCGAACATGGAAATGTCGTCCCGCACACGGGACTGTCATCCCGAACGCAGTGAGGGATCTGCTCCATGCAGCCCCGAACGCCGGAAAGCAGATCCCTCACTGCGTTCGGGATGACATTGCGGTGAGTATCATCGAAGCGACGAAACCGGACCGGCCTCGCTCCCACGCGGTAGTCGCACCAGCAGCACGCACAGCCCCGCCACCACCAGGCTGGCGCCGCCGAACATCAGCACGCGCATCGGATCGCCGCCGAGCACGTGCGCCAGCAGCACGCCCAGCGTGCTCACGGCAACCAGCTGCGGGATCACGATGAAGAAATTGAAGATGCCCATGTACACGCCCATCTTCGCCGCCGGCAGGCTGTCGGACAGCATCGCGTACGGCAGCGACAGGATCGAGGCCCAGGCGAAGCCGACGCCGACCATCGACAGCAGCAACCATTGCGGATCGCGGATGAAGGCGATCGAGACCAGCCCGAGGCCACCGAGACAGAGGTTGACCAGGTGGCTGGCACGCAAGCCAAGGCGTCGCGCCATCCACGGGATCGCGATCGCCGCCAGCGCGGCGAATCCGTTGTAGGCCGCGAACAGCACGCCCACCCAGTTCGCGCCCTCGTTCCAGGCCGCCGAGGCGGTGTCGGCGGTCCCGTAGTGCACGCTGGTGACCGCGGCCGTGGTGTAGATCCACATGCAGAACAGGCCGAACCAGGAGAAGAACTGGACCACGGCGAGCCGGCGCATCGTGGCCGGCATGTCGTGCAGGTCGGCCGTGAGCGAAGCGAGCATCGCGCCTTCGCGCAGCGACGGAGCGACCAGGCGCAGCAGGCCGTAGGCGAGCGGCAGCGAGGCGAGCACGTAGAGCAACCGGTCCCAGCCGGCTTGCCAGATCAGGACGATGCCGATTGCACCGGCGAGCAGCCATGACAGACCTCCCGTGGCACCCGGCACCTTGGCGTCGTCACGGGGCGGCCCTTCGGGCTCGGCATCGTCGAACGAGCGCAACACCTCCGGCGGATACTCGCGCGAGCGCAGCACGGTCCACAGGATGGCGAGGAACAGCACCGCGCCACCGGCATAGAACGCATAGCGCACCGTATCGGGCACCTCGCCCGGGCCCGCGGTATTGGCCACGCCCGCCTTCGCCAGCAGCCACGGCAGCAGGCTCGCGACCACCGAGCCCACGCCGATGAAGAAGCTCTGCATCGCGTAGCCCGTCGGCCGCTGCCGCGGCGAGAGCTGGTCGCCGACGTAGGCGCGGAACGGCTCCATCGACACGTTGAGCGAAGCGTCGAGGATCCACAGCGTGCCGGCGGCGATCCACAGCTGCGGCGAGTTGGGCATGACGAACAGCGCAAGCGTCGAGAACACCGCGCCCCAGAGGAAATAGGGTCGCCGCCTCCCGAGTCGTGTCCAGGTACGGTCGGAGAAGTAGCCGATCACGGGTTGCACCAGCAAGCCGGTCAGCGGCGCGGCGATCCACAGCCCCGGCACCTGCTCCATGTCCGCGCCGAGCGTCTGGAAGATGCGGCTGACGTTCGCGTTCTGCAACGCGAAGCCGAACTGGATCCCGAGGAACCCGAAACACATGTTCCAGATCTGCCAGAACGACAGCTGCGGCTTGCTCGCCATCCGACCCGCACTCCCCGTTGCGACGCGCGCATTGTCCACGGAATCGCGGGGCCTGTCCCTGCGGCGATGCAACAGCGACCGCTGCATCGGATGCGCACCGGAACAGCGAAAAACCGCTTGTTTCCTGCCTCTTCAACGCGCGCAGGCATGGTCGTGCGCCCCACCGCCGCGCCTGGGCATGCATACGTATTCATCGAGAAGAGCGCGCCGGCGCCGGCTTGGATGGCCGGCCGTTGTGGAATAGTGGCGCCCGTCGAAACGGGGTCGGGGTGCAAGGTGGCGGCAGGGAGGGCGGACGACTGGTGGCGCGGCGCGGTGATCTACCAGATCTACCCGCGCAGCTTCATGGACACCAATGGCGACGGCGTCGGCGACCTGCCCGGCATCATCGAGCGCCTCGACCATGTCGCCAGCCTCGGCGTCGACGCGGTGTGGATCTCCCCGTTCTTCCGCTCGCCGATGGCCGACTTCGGCTACGACATCGCCGACTACCGCGACGTCGATCCGCTGTTCGGCACGCTCGACGACTTCGACCGCCTGCTCGCCAGGGCGCATGCGCTCGGCATCCGGGTGATGATCGACCAGGTGCTGAGCCATACCTCCGACCAGCACGCCTGGTTCCGCGAAAGCCGCCAGAGCCGCGACAATCCGAAGGCCGACTGGTACGTCTGGGCCGATCCGAAACCGGACGGCACCCCGCCGAACAACTGGATGTCGCTGTTCGGCGGCGTCGCCTGGCGCTGGGAACCGCGACGCGAGCAGTACTACCTGCACAATTTCCTGGCCTCGCAGCCCGACCTCAACTTCCACAACCCGGACGTGCAGGCCGCGACGCTGGACAACGTGAAGTTCTGGCTCGACCGCGGCGTCGACGGCCTGCGCCTGGACGCGATCAACTTCTGCTTCCACGATCGCCGGCTGCGCGACAACCCGCCCAAACCCGTTGAACTGCGCGCGGGTCGCGGTTTCAGCACCGACAACCCCTACGCCTACCAGTACCACCACCACAACAACACGCAGCCGGAGAACCTGCCGTTCCTCGAAGCGCTGCGCGCCCTGCTCGACCGCTATCCGGGCGCAACGACGCTCGGCGAGATTTCCTCCGAAGACTCGCTGGCCACCACCGCCGAGTACGTCACGCCGAACCGCCTGCACATGGGCTACAGCTTCGAGCTGTTGACCGACGAGTTCAGCGCCGCCTACATCCGCGGCACCGTCGAGCGGCTGGAAGCGGCGATGACCGAGGGCTGGCCGTGCTGGGCGATCTCCAACCACGACGTGCAGCGCGCGGTCTCGCGCTGGGGCGGCCCGGACGCGGGTCCGGGGCTGGCGAAGCTGCTCGTCGCTCTGGTGTGTTCGCTGCGCGGTTCGGTGTGCCTGTACCAGGGCGAGGAACTGGGGCTGCCGGAAGCCGAAGTGCCGTTCGAGTCGCTGCAGGATCCATACGGGATCGCCTTCTGGCCCAACTTCAAGGGTCGCGACGGCTGTCGCACGCCGATGCCGTGGGACGGCGGCGCGAACGCCGGCTTCACCAGCGGCACGCCCTGGCTGCCGGTGCCGGCGCCGCACCTCGCTGCCAATGCCGGGCTGCAGGCGGCCGATCCGGATTCGGTGCTGAACGGCGTGCGTGCATTCCTGCATTGGCGGGATGCGCAACCCGCGCTGCGCGAAGGCAGCATCCGCTTCATCGATGCGCCCGGCCAGCTCCTCGCCTTCATCCGCGAGAGCCAGTCGCAGCGCGTGCTGGTGGTCCTCAACCTCTCGCCGACGGCCGTATCCATGGCGTTGCCGGACTTCGCGCGAGGCGCCGTGCCTGTCATCGGCCACCGCCTCGCCGAGGGAACGCTCGATGCACGCGAACTGCGCCTGCCGCCGCATGGCGCCTGGTACGGCACGTTGCCGCGCGGCCGGGCATGAGCGCGCCGTTCCTTCGATGAATACGTATGCAGCGCAGCGCGCGCCCCTCGGTGCGCGCCTACCATTGAATCCAGCCCAAGACGCACCCGACGCGCGGCCATGACCGCTCGCGACAAACGCATCCACACACCGCAACAGATCCTTCGGGAGGGGACATGTTGAACCCACGACGCAACCTGCTGAGCCTCGCGCTCGCATCCGCCATCGGCTTCGCCGCGACATCCGCGAATGCGCAGACCACCGAACCCGACGAGGCCGACGACGCCACGCCGACCGCGACCACCGAGACGTCCGAGCTCGATACGGTCGTGGTGCGCGGCATCCGGCGCGGGATCGAGGACGCGATCTCGGTCAAGCGCGATTCCACCTCGATCGTCGAGGCGATCTCGTCGGAGGACATCGGCAAGCTGCCCGACGTCAGCATCGCCGAGTCGCTGGCCCGGCTTCCGGGCCTGTCCGCGCAGCGCGTCGCCGGCCGCGCCCAGGTGATCAGCGTGCGCGGGCTCTCGCCCGACTTCTCGACCACCCTGCTCAACGGCCGCGAGATGGTGAGCACCGGCGACAACCGCAGCGTCGAGTTCGACCAGTACCCGTCGGAACTGATCAGCGGCGTCACCGTGTACAAGACGCCCGACGCGCGCCTGGTGGGCCAGGGGCTCACCGGCACGCTGGACATGCAGACGGTGCGGCCGTTGAACTTCGACGAGCCGGCAGGCGTCGTCAGCATCCGCGGCCAGCACAACTCGCTGGGCAATGCGGCGGACGCATCCGGCTACGGCGAGCGCATCAACGCCAGCTACATCACCCGTTCCGACGACCGGCGTTTCGGCTTCTCGATCGGCTATTCGCATTCGGACACGCCGATCCAGGAGAACCAGGTGGGCCTGTACGAGCCCTGGCAGCCGATCGGCGACGGCTGGCGACCGGGCGTGCCCACCGGCACCTACTACTCCGACGGCATAAAGGCCCTGCGCCGCACCGGCAATACCGAGCGCGACGGCGTGATGGCCACGCTGCAGTTCCGTCCCTCCAACGCCTGGACGAGTACGCTCGACCTGTTCTACTCGGAGGCCACGCAGGTCAGCACCGCGAACCAGTTCGAGGTGCACATCGGCGACTACAACGGCGGTTACGGGCGGCTCGAGGTCACCAACCCCTCGATCAACGGCGACGGCACCTTCACCGGCGGCGTCGCCAACAACGTCTATCCGCTGGTGCGCGGCATGTACAACCACCGCGAGGACGAGATCAGCGCCTTCGGCTGGAACAATGCCTTCAACCTCGGCAGTGTCGAACTGGTGGCCGACGTCAGCTACTCCAAGACCGAGCGCGACGAAGTGCTGCTGGAGAACAACACCCAGCTCCTGCCCGCGCCGCAGCTCGATTCGGTGGCGCTGGACTTCCGCAGCGACGGCTTCTCGCAGCTCGATCCGGGCCGCGACTATTCCGATCCCGGCTCGCTGTACCTGACCAACACGATCTACGGCTCCGGCTACGGCAAGACGCCGCGGGTGGAGGACGAGCTGCGCGCGTTGCGTCTCGACGCTTCCGTGCCGGTGCCCGAATCGCTGGGCTGGCTGGTGGATGTCGATCTCGGCGTCAACTACGCGGACCGCCAGAAGAGCAAATGGCAGCCCGAGGGCAACATCAACCTCGGCGCCCAGGGCGAGACCACGATCGGTGCGGACCTGCAGTACGGCCTGGTCGACCTCGGTTTCGCGGGCGTGGGCATGATCCCTTCCTGGAACGTGCCGGCGGCCGTCGCGCGCTACATGAGCTTCATTCCCGTCGACAACCTGTCGTACCTGATCCCCAAGGCATGGCGGGTCGACGAAGAGATCACGACCGGCTATGCGCGTGCGAACATCGACACGCAATGGGGCAGCGTGCCGGTGCGCGGCAACTTCGGCGTGCAGGTGCAGCGCGTGGACCAGTCCTCGACCTCGCGCTACTGGGATTCGACCCGCCCCGATGGCGACAACGTGCAGCCGATCACCCGCGGCAAGGAATACACCGACGTCCTGCCCAGCCTGAACCTGGCGTTCTCGCTGACGGACGACCAGACCCTTCGCGTGGCCCTGGCCGAGCAGATCGCGCGTCCGCGCGTGGACGAACTGCGTGCATCGCTGGAGTTCGGCGTCAATACCGCAACCGGCGAGCCGGGCGGTTCGGGCGGCAACCCCGAACTCGATCCCTGGCGTGCCTACGCGTTCGACGTGTCGTACGAGAAGTATTTCGGCGAGCGCGCCTACGTGGCCGCGGCGTTCTACTACAAGGACCTGCGTACCTACATCTACACCGAGTCCCGCGACGGCTACGACTTCAGCGACCTGCTGGTCGACTACGTGCCTGGCCCGAACGAGCCCCCGACCCAGACCACCGGACGCTTCACCGCTCCCTACAACGGCGAGGGCGGATCGCTGCGGGGCCTTGAGCTGACCGCGTCCCTGCCGCTGGATCTGTTCGCGCCAGCGCTCACCGGCTTCGGCATCGTCGCCAGCGCCAGCTTCAACGACAGCGACATCACCATCCCGCCTCCGCCCAACGCGCAGAGCAGCGTCGGCAGCGAGGAGATCATGCTGCCGGGCCTGTCGAAGCGCGTGTACAACCTGACCGCGTACTACGAGCGCAACGGATTCGAGGCGCGGATCAGCCAGCGCAAGCGTTCGGACTTCGTCGGCGAGATCGGCAACTTCGACGGCGACCGTACCCTGCGCTACGTGGTGGGCGAGGACATCACCGACGTGCAGGTCAGCTACGCCTTCGGCGACCACACCGGCCTGGGTGGCCTGAGCGTGCTGTTGCAGGCGAGCAACATCACCGACGAGTCCTACCGCACCTACGCCGGAACCAGGGACCGCCCGCTCGAGCACATCGAATGGGGTCGCACCTGGCTGCTGGGCCTGAACTACCGCTTCTGATCCGGCGCCCCGGCGCACTTGCACCCCTGCCTGGCCCTCCCCCAGGCAGGGGTTTTTTCTGCAGATGTCCGCCCTGTCGCCGACCCCGCCGAGGCCTTACCATCGTCTCCGGAAGGAGGCGCCATGACCACGGGCTCGCAGCACGCCGCGGACGATCCGCGCAACGAACACATCCTCATCCACGTGAACGGCGCGCTGAAGCCGCGTGCGGAGGCCGTCGTATCGGTCTTCGACAGCGGCTTCGTGCTCGGCGACGGGGTATGGGAAGGGCTGCGCGTTTCGGGCGGGCACCCGGTGTTCCTCGAAGCCCATCTCGACCGCCTGTACGAGGGCGCGAAGGCGATCGCGCTCGACGTCGGCCTCGACCGCGAAGGCCTCACCCGCGCGATCTACGACACCCTCGCCGCGAACGGCATGCACGGCGACGGCGTGCACGTGCGGCTGATGGTCACGCGCGGTCCGAAGCGCACGCCCTACCAGGACCCGCGCGTCACCGCCGGCCCCGCGACCATCGTCATCATCCCGGAGTACAAGACCGCCGCGCCGGAAGCCGCCGAACGGGGCCTGTCGCTGTTCACCGTGCACGTGCGCCGCGGTTTCCCCGACGTGCAGGACCCGAAGCTCAACTCGCACAGCAAGCTCAACTGCATCACCGCCTGCATCCAGGCCTACACCGCGGGCGCCGACGAGGCGCTGATGCTCGATCCGCATGGCTTCGTCGCCACCTGCAATTCCACCCACTTCTTCATCGTGCGCAAGGGCGAGGTCTGGACCTCGACCGGCCAGTACTGTCTCGGCGGCATCACCCGCGCCAACGTGATCGCGCTGTGCCGCACCAACGGCATCCCGGTGTTCGAGAAGTCCTTCAGCCTCACCGATGCGTATGGCGCGGACGAGGCCTTCGTCACCGGCACCTTCGCCGGCGTGGTGCCGGCACACTCGATCGACGGCCGGACGATCCGCGACGGCCGCGGACCGATGGTCGAACGCCTGCAGGGGCTGTACCGCGACCTCGTCGCGCGCGATATCGCCGACCGCCAGCCGCCGGACCGGGCATGAAGCCGCCGTTGCGGATCGCGATGTGGTCCGGGCCGCGCAACATCTCCACCGCGATGATGCGCGCCTGGGAAAACCGCGGCGACTGTTGCGTCAGCGACGAGCCGCTGTACGCGCATTACCTGGCCGCGACCGGACTCGACCATCCCGGGCGCGCGCAGGTGATCGCCGCCGGCGAAACCGACTGGCGCAAGGTGGTGGCCGCGCTCGCCGGCCCCGTGCCCGGCGGCGCCCGGCTCTGGTACCAGAAGCACATGACCCACCACCTGCTGCCCGGCATGGCGCTCGACTGGATCGACGGCCTGCACAACGTGCTGCTGATCCGGGATCCGCGCGAAGTCGTGGCCTCCTACGTCAAGTCGCGGGCCACGGTGACAGCGACCGACATCGGGGTGCTGCGACAGGTGGAGTTGCTGGAGCGACTCGAAAGCCGCGGGCGGACGACGCCGATCATCGACGCCGGCGACTTCCTGCGGGCGCCCGAAGCCCACCTGCGCGCCCTGTGCGACCACCTGGGCATCGCATTCACCGCGCGGATGCTGCAGTGGCCCCCCGGGCCGCGTGCCAGCGACGGCCCGTGGGCGCCCTACTGGTATGCGCGCGTGCTGCAATCGACCGGGTTCGAGCCACCGGCCGCCCCCGGGATCGCGCTGTCCGGCGCGCACGCCGACGTAGCGGAAGCCTGCCTGCCCGCCTACCGGCTGCTGCATGGGCGCAGGATGCGTCCCCAGGCATGATCCCGGCACGGCCTGTCGATCCGGGGAGCCACGCCGTCCGGCGTGGTGGGCGGTACAGGGTTCGAACCTGTGACCCCTACCATGTCAAGGTAGTGCTCTACCGCTGAGCTAACCGCCCAAAGAAACAACGCTGTCGGGCACCGCCCGACGATCACTTCCCCTCTCCCGCCCACGCGGGAGAGGGCAAAGGGTGAGGGCCCGCCATCGCGGCGGGAGGCGAATTCTAGCCGAAGCCGGGGCCTGTTGCCATCCTCGGGCCGTCCGTTCAGCCGGCCAGCGTGGCGTCCTTGACCCTGCGGATCTCGTCGCGGACCCGCGCGGCGTCCTCGAACTCCAGGTCCCGGGCGTGCTGGTACATCTGCTGCTCCAGCGCCTTGAGCTTCGCCGCCAGCTTCGCCGGGTCGAGCGCGGCGTAGTCCTCGGGCGCGTCCGCCACCCGGCGGCCACGACCGGCCGCGGCACGCGCGGCCGCCGGCTCGTCGCGGGCGCCCTCCATGACGTCCATCACCGCGCGCACCACCGACTGCGGCGTGATCCCGTGCTCGGCGTTGTACTCGACCTGCTTCTGCCGCCGGCGGTCGGTCTCGTCGATCGCCCGCTTCATCGAGTCGGTGATCCGGTCCGCGTACAGGATCGCCTTGCCGCGCAGGTTTCGGGCGGCGCGGCCGATGGTCTGGATCAGCGAACCGGTGGAGCGCAGGAAACCCTCCTTGTCGGCGTCGAGGATCGCCACCAGCGAGACCTCGGGCATGTCCAGGCCCTCGCGCAGCAGGTTGATGCCCACCAGGACGTCGAACTTGCCAAGGCGCAGGTCGCGGATGATCTCCACGCGCTCGACGGTATCGACGTCCGAATGCAGGTAGCGCACGCGCACGTCGTGCTCGCCGAGGTACTCGGTGAGGTTCTCGGCCATGCGCTTGGTGAGGGTGGTCACCAGCACGCGGTCGCCCATCGCCACGCGCTTGTGGATCTCGCCGAGCAGGTCGTCGACCTGGGTCGCGACCGGGCGGATCTCCACCTCGGGATCGATCAGGCCGGTGGGCCGCACCACCAGCTCGACCACCTGCCCCTCGGACTTCTCCAGCTCGTACTTGCCGGGCGTGGCCGAGACGAAGATCGTGCGCGGCGACCGCAGCTCCCATTCCTCGAACTTCAGCGGGCGGTTGTCCAGCGCCGAGGGCAGGCGGAAGCCGAACTCCACCAGCGTCTCCTTGCGCGAGCGGTCGCCCTTGTACATCGCGCCGACCTGGGGGACGGTCACGTGCGACTCGTCGACCACCAGCAGCGCGTCGGGCGGCAGGTAGTCGAACAGGCAGGGCGGCGCCTCGCCCGGCATGCGCCCGGTGAGGTGGCGCGAGTAGTTCTCGATGCCGTTGCAGTAGCCCACCTCGGCCATCATCTCCAGGTCGAACTGGGTGCGCTGCTGCAGGCGCTGCGCCTCGACCAGTTTGTTCTGCCCGTAGAACTGTTCCAGCCGCGGCGGCAGTTCCTCCTTGATCGCGTTGATCGCATCGAGCACGGTGCGGCGCGTGGTGACGTAGTGCGACTTGGGATAGATGGTGTAGCGCGCCAGCGAGCGCCGGGTTTCGCCGGTCAGCGGATCGAACTGGGTCAGCTTCTCGATCTCGCCGTCGAACAGTTCGATGCGCAGGGCCTCGTCGTCGGATTCGGCCGGGTGCACGTCGATCACCTCGCCGCGCACGCGATAGGTGCCGCGGCGCAGCTCGGTGTCGTTGCGGGCGTACTGCATCTCGGTCAGCCGGCGGATCAGTTCGCGCTGGTCGATGCGCTCGCCGCGCACCATGTGCAGCACCATCTTGAAGTATTCGTTGGGATCGCCCAGGCCGTAGATCGCCGAGACCGTGCAGACGATGATCGCATCGCGCCGCTCCAGCAGCGCCTTGGTCGCCGAAAGCCGCATCTGCTCGATGTGCTCGTTCACCGAACTGTCCTTGTCGATGAAGGTGTCGGTGGACGGGACGTAGGCCTCGGGCTGGTAGTAGTCGTAGTAGCTGACGAAGTACTCGACCGCGTTGTGCGGGAAGAACGACTTGAACTCGCCGTACAGCTGCGCGGCCAGGGTCTTGTTCGGCGCCATCACCAGGGTCGGCTTCTGCACCGCCTGGATCACGTTGGCGATGGTGTAGGTCTTGCCCGAGCCGGTCACGCCGAGCAGCGTCTGTCGTGCCAGGCCGCTCTCGAAGCCGTCGATGAGCTTTTCGATGGCCTGCGGCTGGTCGCCCGCCGGCTGGTAGGGGGCGGCGAGCTGGAATGTGGCGGGATGGAGCGGATTCGTCATGGCGGGCCGGGGGCGGGCGATCCAGTCTAGCGAACCATTGTTGATGGGGACGGGTGCGGGGTTTTCCTACCCCGGATCTCGCTGGGGTCCGATGCCGCCGTTCGCGGCCGCGAGCCATGCTGAACGTCCACAGCCATGGAGGGCAATGTGATGCGTAGGAAGGTACGCGGTTTCACCCTGGTCGAACTGCTGCTGGTACTCACCATCGTGGTGGTCTGCGCCACGGTGGCGCTGCCGGCGATGGGCGGGCTGCTGGAGCGGCAGCGCGCCGGCGCGGCGATGGGGGCCTTGGCGACCCAGATGCAACTGGCCAGGATGGCCGCGATCACGTACCGGCAGGCCGTGATCCTGTGCCCATCCCGGAGCGGCATCGCATGCGACGCCGCCGAGGACTGGAGCGGCGGATGGATGGTCTTCCTCGATCGCGATGGCAACCGCCAGCCCGACTCCGCCGGGGACATCCTGCGGGTCGAGTCCGCTCCCACCAGCCGGACCCTGCAGTTGCTGGGAACGACCGGCCGCACGCAGCTTCGCTACCTGCCGGACGGCCGCAGCACGGGCACCAACCTGACCATCTCGGTATGCACTGGCGACGGGGCCCTGCTGGGCGCCGTGATCGTGAACAACGCGGGCCGCCCGCGCACTTTCCGGCCGGCCGCCCCGGCTGCGTGTCCCGGCTGAACCTCAGGCTCCCGCGCCGGGTTGCCCGTGCACCGGACGCCGTCTACAATTCCATGCCCGCCCGAATAGCTCAGCCGGTTAGAGCACTTGACTGTTAATCAGGGGGTCGTTGGTTCGAGTCCAACTTCGGGCGCCAACAAAAAAGCCGCGGCACTGTCGCGGCTTTTTTGCTTCCGCGGAGCGGGCGCTACCAGCAGGCCGCAACCGTACCGGAAGTTTGCGTCCTTACGCCTTGCGCGTTGATCGAGAGCGTTCCACAAGTTGCATCGGGCTGCCTCGCGGTGGGGGCGGCCTGAATCACGAATGTCCTGGCGGCCGGTGCGCCCGTGAAGCCGATGTTATAGAAATTGGCCAAGGCTGGATCACACGTCGGTCCTGGTGCGCCGACGTATGTCAGCCGGGTAGTGAAGTAGCGCTCCATGAACTGGGCATGTTCCTGCAGGCACGATGCCGCTCCGGTCCGGCGGGCCTTGATCAGATAGTCCATGTACGCCGGATATGCGATCGCGGCAAGAATCCCGAGCACTGCCACGACAATCATCAGTTCAACCAGTGTGAAACCCCGGTCGCCCCGTCGCGCGCGCGCGCGCGCCTTGGCGTCAATCACCAGATCACTCCAAACTACTGGGCTATTCATCGAGTCTAGTTCCTGATCAGTTCACGCCAAGACACACGCCTCAAATCACTTCCCGATGCATTCGTCTGGATGATGGCACTGCCGCCATCGTCGAGGCTGGTGTACATGATGTCGCCCAGGAAGATAGGATTGTTGGGACTGCTGTCGTACCCGATGCCGGAGACTGGCACGCCATCCAGCGTATCTCCTGCATCCACATGGCCGTCACCCGTCACATCGAAGAAGCCGGACGACAGTCGCCCACCCGTGAACGGGTCTATCGCCATCGTGAAGCCCTTGCCGCTTGGGCTGCATACGTCGTTTGCGTCCGGGATACGGGTGGTCCCAATCAGGGCGAGCCCCTGGAAGAAGTTCGGAACCACCATGCGTTCGCCCTGCGCTACGCCTCCCGGCGGAAGAAGATCCATCTGCCAACCATTCGTACCAGGCGTTGTGATCTGCTCGATGACCCGCACATCGCGCCCGCCTACGACGCCCTCGTCGAGGACTTCCACCTCTGCAAGGCCGTCAGTGATCGTGACTCCGCGATCGATCAGTCCATACCAAGTCTGCACGTCCTTGTTCGACAGGTCAGCTGAATTCAGATAGCGTCCCGTACCGAAGAACAACCACGTCTGCAAGGTTCTGGGATTCCTTGCCACCAGCGGTGTCACCGTGATCGGCTTGGAGTCTCCTGCGGCAAACAACAGGGTCGCCGTTCCCGCAGCGAGGTTGAACTTCCACAGGTTGCCCCTCAGATCGCCGGCATAGGCAGTATCGAAGATTCCATTCCCCGAAGTAGACCAGGCATTGATGCCGGACAATCCGTTGTCGCCACCCACACCGGTCGTAATGGAGGACACCATCCCCGTCCCCAGGCCGATGCTCACCAGCCTCGCTTCCCCATCGGAACTGTTTGGACCATTGCCAACCAATACACGCCAGTCATTCGAGGCAACCTGCGCAACGATGGGCTGCCCAAGGTTGTTGCCAAGCTCGCTCGCGGTGCGCTCCCAAAGCAATGAAGGGGAAGCAGGATCGGTCACGTCCAGCGCGAACACGCTCTTGCCGCCGCGCCCCATTGTGCCGACGACAACCGTGCGCCAGCTGGTTCCGTTGAACCAGTCAGCCGCCGTCAACGCACCGTCTACCGTATAAGCGTGCTCATAGTCCGGATCGGTGTATCCACCCTCTCCATGAAGCTTGGACATGCCTTCCGTCGGCACGAAGGCAAACAGCTCGGCACCTGTATCGGCGTTGAAAGCGTGCAACATACCGTCGTTCGCCCCCACATAGATCACCGGCGTCCGCGTGGCCTGCCCCGCTGCAAAACCGGCGTACGCACTCGCGCCGGGGAATGTCTGCCCCGCGAACAGGCGGCCGTTCGGCGCGCCGACAAACGTCGGCTGGGAATTGACGATATCGCCGAGAACGCTCCGACGATCTCGGAAATCGCCGCCATTACTCTGCTCCTCCGAACGATCCCCGCGCAGATAATTCACAACTTCCGACGAGAGGCCAGCCACAGCACCCTCAAAGGCCGCCATTGTGCCGCCATTATTGTAGAAGACCTGCCGCGCACCAGGCGTTGCGTTCGTCGGACCCCACTCGGGAAAATTATCTGTCGCCGCCCATGTTTCGGTCAACGCCCCGGTAGTGACGTTGACATCGAAAGCGCGAAGCTCGCCACCCCACTCATTGTTCTGCCCGGTCACGAACTGCGCTTGGTACGTCTGCGCGCCATTCTCCAGTCGCGTGGTGTTGCTCGCAAACGAACTCGCAGAACCTTCCATCTCGGCCAAAAAGCTCTCGAACGCTTCGCGCAGGCTCGCCACCATCTTGTCCGCTTCACTGGCCACATAGAAGTTGTCCGGACGGGGGTAGGCGGTCACGGCTGTAGTGACATCACCATTGGCCCCACTGACCAGGTACTCATTGGAACCGTGCCACCAAGCCTGATTGAGGCCCGTGGTTTCCAACGGATCGAACCCCTCTGGCGCTCGGAACCCACCATACTTGGCCGCTAACCAGTACTGGTTGTCGGATTTTGGTTCGAGGCGCTGATTCTCACGCACATCGACCCAGTACGTCGAAAGTGTCTGACGTCCCGCACTGTTCGCCTGCGCCTCATTGTCCGGCCGCAAATCGTTCGTGTTCGCGTAATAGGCCAAGCCCGCAATGTAAGCAGAGTTGCCGCGTCCGCTGAAAACATCCTCCGCCTCTTTGTTGATCGACTCAAGATCAAAAATCTTCTGGGTATACGTCCTAGCCAGGGCGAGATCATCCGCTGGCGTGGTCGGTATGTTGCGGTCCTCGTGCGTGTAAACGTCACCGATCCCCAATGCCGCGTTGACCTGACAGGCATAACGAATGGGATCATCCCAATCCGTGATCACCGGGAATCCGTCCGCTCGATTGTAATTCACCCCACTGGTGTAGCTTGCCAAGTTACCCTGACCCCGGAAATAGCGAAGCGCAGCATAATAGAGCTCGCTTACCGGATCGTTGCCCTTCGGGTCCTGCGCAGTCATCTGCCCAAACTTGTTGAGGTAATTGATGACACCACTATCGGCCACGTCATAACCAGTGGCGGTCGCATCCGTGCTGTCTGGATTTCTCACCAGCACACCGGTTTCAGGGTCCCACTCCCGGTTGGCATTCGCCAGCGTCCCCAGTTCCGGATAGTGCGTATTGGGACCTACATACTTCTGGCGCGCGCGCATCACGCCACCATTGCGCTGGTTGCCAGTTTCATTCATGAAGCCGAAGATGCTGTAGCGAATGCGCTCCGAGTACTCCTGAATCAATCCTTCTGGCTTCCAGCCCTGGGAATACTGCTTGCAATTGGCTTCGACGCCCACCGCCGGATCGCATACCTTGACCCTCACGCTGACCTCATAGACTGTCCCTGCATCACCCTGGACAGCTGGCACAGTGACAACCCAACGCTGCCACCGATTTCCCCGCCGCACGCATCCCGGCTGAGGGCCAGAGCAGTTTTCCCACCGACCTTCCTCAGGCGAGCTATTCACCAGCGGATGCTGCTCTGGGTTGTAGGGGACCGGCGTACTGTCCAGATTGCCTGATGCGCTGAACCGCATCTTGTTTCCAAGGCCCTGGATGCGTACTGTCAAATTGTTCCAGCTCGCAGGCGTCAGGTTTTCTACGAGCGCGGAATCGCTACCACTGTTGGGCAGTCGACGGTTCGGATAAAGCGTGTAGCCCGGCGCATGCCTCGCCTTCTCGAGCCAGGTTTCATCTGCTTCGTCCTTGACGCGATATCCACCGGTCAGCGCCGACCTGAACGGATCGATGGTCTGGGTGGCGGCCCAGTTCAGGTAATTGCCACTCCATTGCCCTTCGGCCGTGCAATTGAATCCATTCGCAGCGCCTGCGGGAGAGAAATGCCGTTCGGCTTCGGTCGCGCTGTACTGATACTCGTAGCACTTTCCAGGATCGAAGTAGCCGGAGTAACGGCGATTCGTGGCATAGCTTCCTATATTCGCCTGGCTGTGGATCGTGGGGTACTCCACCGACGGCACGAGAGCCAAGTTGCCGGGCACGTCGCTCCCGAGGTAAAGAGGCCTCTGATCAATCTCCACAGAGAGCGCGGATACCGAACTCACAACCGCGAGCAGGCCCACCAAGAATGCCGATGCACGGCTGCGCAGGGAACGACCACTGCACGCTGACATTGTGCTTGAACTCATGACATTTCCCCAATGAATCCTGGTTGCGCCTACTTGATAACGATATTGGAATGAAGCACGACCACAGAACGATCTGCGGCAACGGCAGGATCATGGCTGCGCGCAATGACTCGATAGAATGACTCCAGCGGCACTCCACCCCCACCACCGTACTGATTGGCGCCCGCGCTGAAGCCGAGGTTTAGTTCGTCCGTACTGTCGCGCTGGCCTAGAAACTGAATGAAGTACTGCGGCGCGCCTGCGGCCAGCTCCTGCGTTGCCGTGCCATCGACCCAGTCGGGGTTGGCTCCACCCGTGTACGTATCGGCCGGAGGAATGGGACACGACGCGCCAACAGCGCTGCAGTCCGTCCCGATCGGGGTACCTGCCAGTACGGCCTGTCGCACTGCCAGCTCAGCCTCGCGCAATGCAGATTCCGCTGACTGGAACGCGAGGCTGCGATCGTACATGTTCGCGCTCATGCGTTCCCTCAAGAGCGTGCTGCGGATGCCAGCCAACCCCACAATGGTCATCACCACCAACACGATCATCACCACGAGCAAGCTCACGCCACGCTGAGAACGCTGGCTGACGGATTTCATATACGAACTCATGGCGTCCTGTTCCTGAGATTGACGACGTGCTCCAGCCTGCGCACCAGCTGGCTGTCATCCGTTCCGACCGCATCACTGCTCTGCGCCGTCAAGACTATCCGCAGCGATGAAACCAGTTGCCAGTTGGTGACGCCACCCGCATCGACATAGCTGCCGGAATCGGAACCCTGCAGGTACTGAACCTGCATGTTCTGGACACCTTCAACCATCTCTTCTCGCGCTCCGCCATTCACAGCGCGGAAAAGGGAGCGGCCTCCGTTCGCGTTGTCCGCAACAAACCACCGCACTCCACGCAAGCCGCTGATCACAGAGTTCTGTGCATACAGATAGGCAGGTGCAGTCCCATCACATGGGGCAGGGAGCACATTCAGGATGTCACTGCAGTTGCCGGTGTGGGAATGACTGATCGTGTTCGCCCCCTCGTCGACACCACCGGCCCTGAAGACTGCGAGCTGACGCATATCACATGCCATGAGAACGTCATTGGCTTCAAAATCCACTGTATCGTCGACCGAGAACACCGTACCGACGTGGCTGACCACGTTGACGACCTCTTCACCCATCAACAACAGCTGGACGGCGTCCGTCGCAGCTGCGCTACCCGCTAGTGCGCCATTGTCAAAACCCCTCAAGGGCTGCGCCCAGTTGGTCCACCAATTAGCGCCCGCCTGATCTGCCACGTTGGCAATCGGCAGATTGACGTCACAGGGATTGCCGCCAGCTTCGCGAAGATCCCGCGCCATCAGTTCGAAGCCAAACTGCATGCTCTCCTGCACGCGACCCAGCCCCTCGGTTGTCCGATAGGTCCGCTGACTGGAAAGGAAAATCCCCGTCACGGCGCTCAGCACAACCAGACCGATCACCATCGCGACCATCAGTTCGATCAGCGAGAACCCACGCTGCTCGTTTGGCGTGTATGCCAACACATGTCGATTGCCACTCATAGCCGCGCCACCGTCTGCACCTGCCGCTGCGCTCCACCTTCGGCATTCGCCGCGTCAGCAGCGGCTGCATCCACCGACCGGGCCCGGGTGTCGTCCCACTGCACTGTGATCGTACAGACACCCGCAGCGCAAACCACCTGACCGCATGTTGTGCTGTCGTTCACCGGATCTGCACTCATGCCATCCTTCAGGGAAAGTATCCACTGACGAAGATCCGTTTCCGCCAACGACCCCGCTGGCGGGATCTCACACTGCATGCTTGCAAGATTGTATGCCCCCGAAAGGGCCGCATCTCGGTTGGCACGCATCGCGTCGAGGATCGAGTAGGAATAGGCAACGATCTGGCTTCGTTCCAGCGAACTCTGGCCGTTTCGGAGCGCCATCGACTGCATCGCTGCAATCCCAAGCAAGGCAATGCCCAGGATCAGGACAGATACCATGACTTCAATCAGGCTCACGCCATGCTGACTTCGCCGCCGCGATGTAGTCCTCGAAATTCTCATTGGTTTCATCATGATCTCGTCTGCACTAGGGACAAGCACCCGCACCAACGGCCCGCGTGCTTGAGACGCGAGCCGCTGACGTGAGCCTTACCACACGTTGATTCTCGGACGGCAGGTTCGTGGGAATGCAGATGTTGACGGCCGTGTTGACTGCCGTCACCGCGAGGCCGTTAGCGCCATAGGTGATTCGCGCTGCCGCGGAGCTCACCTGCACCGGAGGTCTGACCTCGTGAACTCTTAGCACCGTAGCGTCAGACTCCAACACGGTGAGCCAATGATTCCAGGCCCCTCCGCACGCCGCTCCATCTGCGCTGCCGCAGACTGAAACGCGTGCATTCCTGCGAACCGCCTCACTGCGCGCGAGCTGGAGCGACGTTGTCAGCTCGTCAGCGCTGGAGTTGAGCCGGCTTCCGTTGATGATGGAAGTGAATACCGGGTACCCGATCGCCGCGAGGATTCCCGCGACAGCAAGTACCACCGCGAGCTCGATCAGGGTGAAGCCTGACAGCGGCCGTGACCATCCGGCGGGCCCCCGTCGACCTTCAGCGGTGACACTATGCATGCACGACATCCCCCCACTACGGATGCCGTACCGTAGCCCTACGCCAGCCTCAACTCCAGCCCCCGGTGATGAACGGCACGATGAGCCGGCTGGGTGGCTAAACTCCCCAGTTGCAGCGGACTCCTTGACGCACCTGTACTTGGACAGATGCCAGCCCTTTCGAGGCCCAACATGCCTTCTCTGCACGCCGATCTCAGACCGCTGGATACTCTATGGCGAGCCGGTACGATTCTTAGGCTGGTGGCGGCCGGCGAGGCGCTTGCCGTGGTCCTGGCGCTAGCCCCGGGGATGCTGTCGGATCGGCTCGCCTACTTCGGCATCGTGTCGTTCGCGATCCAATGGATCTCGCTGAGTTCCCTGGGTCTGTTGTATCTCGGACGCAGGAAGCTCGCCGAGGCCTCGCCCATGCGCGTTGCCCAGACTGCATTGGGCGCGTTGTTATTGAGCACATGGCTTGTCAGCGGGTTGGCTTGGCTATTCTTGCACGATGTCAAGCTCACCCCTGGGGGCGGCTGGCTTTCTTATGTGACACGGGTATCTGTGATCGCGTTGACAGTCGGATTGCTGGCATTGGCGGCTTTCCAGAGCTACTGGCGCACCCGCCAGCTGGCGGTGCGCGCCAAGCAGGCGGAACTCGATGCGCTGCAGGCGCGCCTGCGGCCGCACTTTCTGTTCAACGCGCTCAATACCGGGATCGCGCTCGTGCATGCGCGGCCGGAGGCCACCGAGCGGCTGCTGCTCGACCTGGCGGACCTGTTCCGCGCCGCGATCTCGGGTCGCGAACGCGTGTCGCTCAGCGAGGAGCTGTCGCTGACGAAACGTTACATGGAGATCGAGCGACTGCGCTTCGGCGACCGGCTGGAGGTCCACTGGGACGTGCCGGAATCCGATGACGGACTGCGCGGGATCGAGATTCCGCCACTGTCGATCCAGCCGCTGGTCGAGAACGCGATCAAGCACGGCATCGAACCGTCAAGGACCGGCGGGCGGGTATCGGTCGTGTTGCGGCGGACACCCGCGGCGGTCGCCATCGACGTCCGCAACTCGCTGCCTTCCGAAGTCACCCCGTCATCGGCGGGGCACGGCATCGGCCTGAGCGCGGTGCGCTCGCGCATCCAGGTCTTCACCCATGGCGAGGGCGGCGTCGAGACCCGCGTGGAGGACGGCCAGCACACCGCCACGCTGACCCTGCCGACGCAGGCCTGAAGCCACGTACCTCAGGCCGTCACCTGGTAGCAGGGCCGGTACTCGCCCGAGATCTTCATCCGCCGCTGCTCGACGAAGGCGCGCAGCAGCGCGTCCAGGGCCTGCATGATGTCGTGGTCGCCGCGGATCTGGAACGGGCCGAACTGCTCCACCCGGCGCATGCCGTCTTCCTTGACGTTGCCGGCGACGATCCCGGAGAACGCGCGGCGCAGGTCCGCGGCGAGGTCCTGCGGCCTTCGGCCGTGGCGCAGGTCGAGCGCGGCCATCGCCTCGTGCGTCGGCACGAACGGCTGCTGGTAGGGCAGCGGAATGTCCACGCCCCAGTTGAAGTAGAACGAGTCCTTCTGCGCGATGCGGTGCTCGCGCACCTTGCGCACGCCCGCGGTCATTCGTTTCGCCACCTTTTCCGGATCCGCGACGATGATCTCGTAGCGTGCCGCAGCGGACTCGCCCAGGGTCAGGCGGATGAACTGGTCGATGCGTTCGAAGTACGGCGCGGCCGGCGTCGGGCCGGTGAGGATGAAGGGGAACGGGAGGCTGGCGTTCTCCTCGCGCAGCAGGATGCCGAGCAGGTAGAGGATCTCCTCGGCGGTGCCGACGCCGCCGGGAAACACGATGATGCCGTGGCCGAGCCGGACGAACGCCTCCAGGCGCTTTTCGATGTCCGGCATGATCACCAGGTGGTTGACGATCGGGTTCGGCGATTCGGCGGCGATGATTCCCGGTTCGGTGATGCCGATATAACGCGTGCGCCGCTTGCGCTGCTTGGCATGGGCGATGGTCGCGCCCTTCATCGGCCCCTTCATCGCGCCCGGGCCGCAGCCGGTACAGATGTCGAGTCCGCGCAGGCCGAGCTGGTATCCGACGTCCTTGGTGTACTGGTATTCCTCGCGGCCGATCGAATGACCGCCCCAGCACACCACCAGGTTCGGCTCGATCGGCTGCAGGATGCGCGCGTTGCGCAGCAGCCCGAACACCAGGTCGGTCAGCGCGGGGGAGGTTTCGAGGTCGGTACCGGGCTCGGGCCCGAGTTCGATCGCGGTGTAGGCCAGGTCGCGCACCACGGCGAACAGCAGTTCGGCGACGCCGCGGATGATCTCGCCATCGACGAAGGCCATCGCCGGTGCATTGATCAGGTCGATGCGCACGCCGCGGTCCTGCTGCAGCACCTGGATGTCGAACGAGGGGTACAGCTCCTGCGCCGCGCGCGGGTCGTCCGAGGCGCTGCCGCTGGTCAGCACCGCCAGCGCGCAGCGGCGCAGCAGGTCGTGCATGCCGCCGGCGGACGCGTCCTTGAGCCGCGCGACCTCGTCGCGCGAGAGGATGTCCAGCCCGCCCTTGGGATAGATCCGGGCACTCACCACCGGCAGCGCCGTCGCCGCCGTCTCGCTCTCGTGGTTCTTCATTCGCGGTCTCTCGTTCGGGACGAGACTGTAGCGCAAGCCGCTCCGGAAACGGAAACGGCCGGGTTTCCCCGGCCGTTTCCTGCTTCGTCGGAACCTTCGATCAGAACTGGTAACGCAAGGTCAGCATGGCCGACCAGCGCGACACCACGCGCGACGGGTACGAGCCGGCGGCGTCGTACGGGGTCAGTTGCTCCCAAGTCGGGCGCTCGGCGGTGCCCAGGTCGTAGGTGTAGGTGCCATCTTCGTTCACCGCCGCCAGCCGGGCGAGGTAGCGGGTGTTGTCGGAGAAGGTCTCGCCCATCGTCTCGCCCCAGTCGCTGTCGATCAGGTTGAGGAAGTTGTAGATGTCCAGCCGGATCACCGACTTGTGCTCCCTGAAGAAGCCGGGGAGCTCCTGCTGCAGGCTGACGTCGAGCTGGTTCACCCAGGAGTAACGGTCGCCGTTGCGGTTGGCGATGCTGCCGCGACGCGAGGCCAGGTACGGGTTGTTCGAGATGTACTCGTGGAACGCCGTGATCTGTTCGGGCGTGGCCGATCCGTAGCTGACGATCGGATCGTCGACCATGGGAATGTACGCCGGATCCTGGAAGATGCCGTCGCCGTTGGTGTCGCCGTTGACGGTCCAGGTGTAGGGCAGGCCGGAGCGACCGTTGTAGAAGGCCGAGACGCTCGTCATGTAGTTGCCGAACAGCGCCTTCTCCCAGCCCACGCTGAGCTTGATTGAATCGCGCACCATGCGGCCGGCACGGGTGGAGAACTCCTGGTTCGGGTTCACGCGCGAGACGTACTGGTAGCTGGAAAACGCCTGCGAGCTGCCGTCCGAAGCCACTTCCTCGGCGTCGGTGAAGGTGTAGCTGAGGCTGCCGAACCAGTTGTCGGCCAGGGGCTTGTTCAGGGCGAACGTCACCGAGGTGGCCGAACCCTTGTTAGTGTTGCCCATCACCGTGGAGTTGGTGGTGAAGCCCGGGTTGGCGCCGCAGGTGCGGTTGCTGCTGCTCGTGCTGCCGAGCTCACACCAGAAGTACTGGCGGCCATCGGCCAGCGTGCCCTGTGCCGGCCCCAGGTTCAGCGCCTGGTAGAACACCGCATCCTTGGCCTGGATCTGCTGCGCCTCGATCGTACCGATCAGGCCCATCCACGGCAGTTCGGCGTCGTAGCCGAGGCTGAACTTGTAGACGGTCGGCAGCTTGAAATCAGGATCGATCGAGTCGACCTGGTAGCGGGGCGCACCGGAGGCGCCGTCCGGGACGTTCTGGTTGTAGGGATCGGGACTGAACGGGGCATCGTCCGGATCGAACGAACGGTACGACACCGAGGTCACGCCGTTGTTCTGGTACGGGTTGGCCAGCCACACGAACGGCGGGATGCTCTGGAACACGCCGGCGCCGCCGCGAAGCTGCGAGTAGCGCTCGGTGTCGAACGCGTAGTTGAACGACAGCCGCGGCATGATGACCTTGTTGTCCGAACCCAGCTTGTAGTCGTTCGGGAAGCCGAAGGCATCCTCGAAGCCGGGGGTGCGGACCGGCGCCTTGTCGGCCCTGGGAATGTTCACGCGCACGCCGTAGGTCAGCGACAGCTGGTCGGTGACCGCCCAGGTGTCCTGCAGGTACGGACTGAATTGGCTGTAGACCAGCGCGGCGGCCGTATCGGCTTCGGTGAAGCCGGGGGACGGACGACGCAGGTTGTAGACGTCGTAGTCGCCCGCGGCGAAGTCGTCCACGCTCTCGAACACGTACGAGCCGTGCAGGTCGCGACCGTAGAGGTTGAACACGTCGTGGCGCAGGTACTCGAAGCCGCCCTTGATCGTATGGTTGTCGGCGTAATAGGTACCGAACGCCGAGAGCGTGTAGCGTTCGGTGTTGATCTGGTTCTCGTGGCGGTTGTTGTCCTCGCCGATGAAGATCGAGCCGCCGTCCGCGGTCTCGATCTCGACTTCCGGCTGGTCGATCGGGTTGCCGTTGACCTGGTCGAACTTCTGGTGGCTGAGCTTGACCTCGGTGGAGAAGTTCTCGTTCCAGTCGCTGAACAGCTGCAGCGAGGTGTTCTTGGTGATGTTGTCGATGTTGTACCAGTGGCTCGACAGCACGACGGTGTCGGAGAACGCATCGTACGGCGAGGGCCGGAACTCTTCGGTCTGCTGGTAGGTCAGGCTGGCGCGGTGGTAGTCGTTGATGTTCCAGTCCAGCTTGACCAGGGCACGCTTGTTGTCGAGGTTGACGCCACCGGAGTCGCGGGTGCCGGGCTGCAGGCCCAGGGCCGTAGCGGCCGCGATCGCATCATCCAGCTCGTCCTGGGTCACGAACCCGTTGGTCAGGCCGTCGGCCGTGGACGCGCCGCCGAATTCGGTGATCTCCTGCTCCTCGTACGAGGCGAAGAAGAACAGCTTGTCCTTCACGATCGGGCCGCCGATGGTGAAACCCATCGTCTTGTCGGCGTCGAACAGGTCGTAGTCTTCGCCGTCGCGGCTGCCGACCATGTCGCCGGCGTTCTTGTACACGTAGTACACGGAACCGTGGAACTCGTTGGTGCCCGACTTGGTGACCGCGTTGACGGTGGCGCCCACGGTGTCGGCCGCGACGTCGTAGTCGGCGACCTTGATGTCGTAGGCGGCGATGGTGTCGATCGAGATCGGGCTGCCGGTATAGGGCATGCCATTGCTGTTCAGGCCGAAGGGGTCGCCTTGCGACAGGCCGTCGACCGAGATGGTGTTGTAGCGGTTGTTGACGCCGGCCACGGAGATCGCGCCGCTGGCCTGGTCGGTGACCGAGATGCGCGGGTCGAGACGCGCCACGTCGTCGAGCGAGCGGCTGCTCTGGGGAATGATCTCCAGCTGGCGGCCGCTGACCGACGTGCCCACGCCCTTGTTGTCCGGGTTGAAGGTGTCGAACAGGCGCGATCCCGTCACCGCCACGGTGTCCAGCGTGGTCGTATCGCCCGACAGCTGGGTGTTGACCGCGGTGACCTGGTTCAGCGAAAGGTAGACATTGTCTTCGGTGCGCGTGCCCTCGCCCGACTTGGTGACGGTGATCTCGTACGGACCGCCGACGCGCAGGCCGCGCGCGTTGTAGCGGCCGGCTGCGTCCGTGGTTGCCCGGCTGACCGTGCCCGACTCGACATGGGTGATGACGACTTCGGCGCCTGCGACCGGCTGGCCACTGTCGTTGGTGACGAGGCCGCCGACGCCCGCGGAGGTGCTCTGGGCGAAGACGGGCGCCGCGGCGAGGGCGGCGATCAGACCGATCGACAGTTTGGACAGTCGGACGCGGTTGCGGTGGGTCATGGTGGAGGGCCTCGATGCAGTGGTCGTGTGATGGCGGAACCGGTGCGCCTCGCCGCCATGGGCGGCCCCTTGCCCGGCACGAAGGGCGGGCACAAGTCACATCGGTTAACTTCAGATTAACACGTTAACGGTTGCACATGACAGCAAAAAGACAGCCGTCAAATTCACGGAAGTGCTTGAGTCGACTGGATTTGATGGCGGATCTAGATAGTGGCGCTAAGTGACTGTTGCTGCAGCGCAACACTCACCCGGGCGCACCTCGGCCGAGGTAGCCGCTGATGCCGTCCAGCAGCATCTGGACCGAAATCGCGACCAGCAGCATGCCCATCAGCCGCTCGATCGCGGTCAGGGCGCGGGCGCCGAGCAGGCGGTAGAGCGAGGTCGCCGAGAACAGGATCGCGGCGGTCGCGGCCCAGGCCAGGAGCAGAGCCAGGCTCCAGTCGAGCAGGCGGTCGGGCTCCTTGCTGCCCATCAGCATCACCGCGGCCATGCCCGAGGGTCCCGCGACCAGGGGAATCGCGAGCGGCACGATGAAAGGCTCGCCGTCCGGGATTTCGCCCATCAGGCCTTCGGGCGGCGGGAAGATCATGCGGATGCCGATCAGGAACAGGACGATGCCGCCGGCGATCGCCACCGATTCCTGGCGCAGGTGCATGACCTCCAGCGCGTACTTGCCGGCCCACAGGAACAGCATCAGCACGACCAGCGCGATCAGCAGCTCGCGGGCCAGCACGATGCGCTGTCGCCGGGGCTCGAGCCGGCGCAGCATGCTGAGGAACACGGGGATGTTGCCCAGCGGATCGAGGATCAGGAACAGCAGCAGCGCCGCGGACAGGATGGTCACTGCGTGATCCCGACCGGCCCGGCGGCGGGTGAGAGCAGTTCGATGCAGGCCTGCGCGAACGCGGCCGGATCGCGCGCCACCCGGTCGCCATCGGCCGCGTAGGCGCGTGCACGCAACGGGGTGCGCATCGGGCCGGGCCGCAACGCGTGGACGCGCAGCGGCGTCGACGCGGTTTCCGCTTCCAGCATCGCCACCAGTGCTTCCTGGCCCTGCTGGGCGATGCCGTAGCCACCCCAGTAGGCCGGCGCGGCAGCGGGCGCCGGGTCGATCACGAACACCAGGCTGCCCGCATCGGATGCGCGCAGCAGCGGCAGGCAGGCCTGGGTCAGCCACCAGCGCGCGGTGAGATCGACATGCAGGGCACGGGCGAACACGGCCGGATCGGTATGCTCCAGCGGCGTCAGGCCGTGGAAGCCGGCGGCGCAATGCACGAGGCCGTCGAGGCGCGCGAAGCGCTCGCCGATGCGGGTGGCGAGTTCGGCGAAGTCGTCGGGGCCCGCGCCCTCGAGATCCAGCGGATACAGCGAGGCCTCGACGCCGGCTTCGCCGATCGCATCCGCAACCCGCTCCAGCTTGCGCGCGTTGCGTCCCAGCAGCACCGGGGTCGCGCCCGCGCGGGCGCAGGCGAGCGCAACCGCATGGCCATAGCCACCATACGCGCCGGTCACGAGCACCACCCGCCCGGCCAGCGGCCGGTGGTCGCGCGCCGACGCCGCGGCGCTCACGCCTTCTGCACTTCCGCGATCATCCTCGCCAGTTCGCCGCTCTCGTGCAGCTCGAGGGTGATGTCGCAGCCACCGATCAGTTCGCCGTGGATGAACAGTTGCGGGAAGGTCGGCCAGTTCGAGAACCGGGGCAGGTTGGCACGGATCTCCGGATCCTCCAGCACGTTGACCGTATGGATGCCGCCAGCACCGGCTTCCCTGAGCACCTCGACCGTGCGGCTGGAAAATCCGCACATCGGGAACTGGGGCGTGCCCTTCATGAACAGCACCACGGGGTGGTTTTCGACTTCGGCCTTGATGCGTTCCAATACCGCCATGGGCAGGCTCCTGCGCAGTCCCGGGCCGGAAACAGGCCGGCGCCGCCACCGCGAAAACGGGTTTGCGTATTGTATGCCGGGCGCCACCCGACTTCCGCCCGCATCCGTTGCCGGACCCTGCCATGCCGCTCCAGATCCAGCCCCTGCCCTGCGACCCGTTGTCCTTCGCACCGCAATTCTCGGTGGAAGGGATCGATCTGCACCGACGCCAGCAACAGGCGCAACTCGATGCGATCGCGGCCATCCTGGGCGGCGAGGCGGAAGCCGAAGACCTGCGTCTGGACGATCTCGCACGCCGCGCGCGCGGCATGCTGGCGGCGCACGCGGCCCAGGCCTGGTGCGACGGGTTCTACTGGGAGGCGCTGCGTGCGCCGCGTCCCGAAGGTGCCAACGCGCCGGGTGGCCGGTTGGCCGAAGCGATCTGCGGTGCGTTCGGCGACGCGAAGCGTTTGCGCGAGCGCTTCGACCAAGCTGCGCAGCAACTGGCGGGACCCGGCTGGGTCTGGCTGGCGCAGCGGCGCGACGGCCGTCTGGCGATCCTGGCCACGCCGCAGTCCGTCACGCCTCTGACGGGGAGCGACACGCCCCTGCTCGCGTTCTGCCTGTGGCCGCACGCCTACGCGCACGACTACGGCGATTCGCGCGAGCGCTACCTCGCGGCGTTCTGGCAGCTGGTCGACTGGGACAAGGTCGCGTCGCGACTGCAGTAGGTGCCGAGCCCACGGCGCTGGCGCAGCCAGTGCCGGGAAAGATCGCGCGGGCGCCCGACCTCCCTGCGCTCGGGTCGCCCATCGATACGCGCGATACGCGTGGCTGCGCACATCCAGGCACCGTGTCCGCGGGCGGCGAAGGCAGGTCCGGGCCGAAACCAGCCCGGATCCGGGTTTCCAGCTTCCCTCCCGGGACCGGGCTGGCCGCTCCGGTTACCGGCACGATCCTCGATGCGCCGGCAACGGCCCGCCAGGATGCGACGCAGTCATCCGCGCGAACGAAGCGACCCGATGACGGGCGCGACCTGCTCCACGCGCCCCAGGGCCGATCCGACATCGTGCAGCATCCGCGCCAGTTCCACCGGGCCGCCGGCGCGCAACGTGGCATGGCCGACCTTGCGGCCCGCGCGCGGAGACTTGCCGTAGTCGTGCCAATGGCCACCGGACGCCTGCAGCACCGGTGCGGCGTCCGGCATCGCGCCGATCCAGTTGAGCATGCAGGCATGACCGAGCATTCCGGTATCCCCCAACGGCAGGCCGAGCACGGCGCGCATGTGGTTCTCGAACTGCGAGGTCTCCGCGCCCTCGATCGTCCAGTGTCCGGAGTTGTGCACGCGCGGCGCGAGTTCGTTGGCCAGCAGCAGACCGTCGCGGCAGAACAGTTCCAGCGCGAACACGCCGGTGTACTCCAGCCGCTCGGCCAGCGCGCGCGCATGCGCGTACGCCTGCTCGGCCAGTGCCGGCGTGCAGGCGACGGGCGCCAGGCTCGCGGACAGCACGCCGTCGACGTGCCAGTTCTCGGTCAGCGGCCAGCTGCGGAATTCGCCGTCGCGACCGCGTACACCGATGACGCTCAGTTCGCGATCGAACGCCACGAACCCTTCGAGGATCAGGCCGACGTTCGCCACCTGGCCGCCGAGCGCGTCCCAGGCGGCGCCGACGTCGGCCGCCGACCTGATCCGGAACTGGCCCTTGCCGTCGTAGCCCAGGCGGCGCGTCTTGAGGATGCAGGGCGTGCCCAACTGCGCCACCGCGGCCTCGAGCGCGGCGCGCGTCGGGACATCGACGAACTCCGGCACGGGAATGCCGAGTTCGCGGAACAGGGTCTTCTCGGCCAGGCGGTCCTGCGCGACCGCGAGCGCACGCGGGCTGGGAAACACCGGGATGCGCTGCGCCAGCCACTCCGCGCTCTCCGCCGGCACGTTCTCGAAATCGAACGTCGCCACGTCCACCCTGGAGGCGAATTCGGCCAGCGCGGCCTCGTCGCGGTAGTCGCCGACCAGCAGCGGCGCGCACTGGCCCGCGCAGGCGTCGGCCACGGTGTCCATCACCAGCAGGCGCAGGCCCAGCGGCGCGCCTGCCAGCGCGAGCATGCGCGCGAGCTGACCGCCGCCCAGTATTCCGACGGTGGTCATGGCGATGAGCGTTCCCGCAGACCGTGGTTCACGCGACGGGACGCCTGGCGACCACCGACGCGTCCTCTCCAACCGGAAGAGCGATGGGAAACGGGGGACAGGCGCGCGCGCCCGTCGATGCCGGCGGTGCTCATCGCGCGATCACCTCCGCGGATCGTCGCTGCCGGCGACGTCTTCGGTCTGCCGCTGGCGGAACGCGGCCAGCGCCCCGGCGATCTCCGGCCGGTCCGCCGCCAGCATCGCGGCCGCGAACAGGGCCGCATTGGTCGCGCCCGCCTGGCCGATCGCGAAGGTCGCCACCGGGATGCCGCCGGGCATCTGCACGATCGAGAGCAGCGAGTCCAGGCCGTTGAGTGCGCGGCTCTGCACCGGCACGCCGAGCACCGGCACCATGGTCTTCGCCGCGAGCATGCCGGGCAGGTGCGCCGCGCCCCCGGCCCCGGCGATGATCGCGCGCAGGCCGCGCTGCTGCGCGTTCGCGGCATAGTCGAAGAGCACGTCCGGCGTGCGGTGCGCGGAGACGACCCGCACCTCGTGCGCGATGCCGAACGCTTCGAGCTTCTGCGCGGCGTGCTGCATCGTGTCCCAGTCGGAGCGCGAACCCATCACGACGCCGACCAGCGGGCTGTCAGGAGTGGCGGACATGGCTGTTCCCGTGCCTAAAGACGTATTCTAGCGGTTCGCCCCCCGGTGTTCCCGCCATGGACCGCAAGCTGCTCGACCTCCTCGTCTGCCCCGCGAGCCGGCAACCGCTGGCCCTGCTCGGCAAGGCCGGCCTCGCTGCGCTCAATTCCGCCGCCAATGCAGGAACCCTGCGTCGCGTGGACGATGCGCCGCAGGCCGGTCCCCTGCGCGAGGCGCTGGTCACCCACGACCATCGCCTGGTCTATCGCATCGACGACGGCATTCCGGTGCTGCTGGTCGAGGAAGGGATTCCGACCGGACAGATCGCGGATTTCCCGCGGAGCTAGGGCACGCGCCAGGCCGACGCGGCGCCGGTCGTGCGACCCCTGCCGCCCTGCACGCAACCGGCGCCTGCACTGCGGCAGCCACGTTGCCCATCACAGAAACGGTCGCCCATGTCCGCAACCGAACCATCGTCCAAGCACCCCTTCGCCCCGCCGCCGGAAGGCGTCGTCGCCGCGGACGTCTCGCGCGCGCTCGCCGAGGACCTCGGCGACGGCGACGCGACCGCGGCCCTGCTGCCAGACGTCGCGGATGAGGCCTACCTGCTGTGCAAGGAAGACGCGGTGGTCTGCGGCCGCCCCTGGTTCGACGCCTGCCACCGCGCCCTGGACCCCGCGGTCCGCATCGACTGGCGCGTGGCAGAGGGCGATCGCGTCGCCGCCGGCACGGTGCTCGCCACGCTGCACGGTCGCGCCCGCGCGCTGGTCAGCGCGGAACGCGCCTCGCTGAACTTCCTGCAGACGCTGAGCGGCACCGCCACCGCGGTCGCCAAGCATGTCGACGCGGTGCGCGGCACCGGCGCCCGGATCCTCGACACGCGCAAGACCCTGCCCGGCCTGCGCATCGCGCAGAAGTACGCGGTCCGGGTGGGGGGCGGCGTCAACCACCGGATCGGCCTGTACGACGCGGTGATGCTGAAGGAGAACCACGTGCGCGCGCTCGGCTCGGTTGCCGCGGCGATCCGCGCCGCACGCGCGGCCCGGCCGAACCTGCCGCTGATCGTCGAGGTCGAGACGCTCGACCAGCTGCGCGAAGCCCTGGCCGAGGGCTGCGACCGCATCCTGATCGACGACTTCGACGCGCCGACGCGGCGCGAGGCGGTACGCATCGCCCGCGCCGCGCCGTTCGCGGGAACGATCCCGCTGGAGGTCTCGGGCGGGGTCGACCTCGACGGCCTGCGCGCCATCGCCGCCGACGGGGTGGACTGCATCTCGATCGGCGCCCTGACCAAGCATGTCCGCGCGATCGACCTCTCGCTCAAGCTCGGACCGGCGCCGCGCGTGGCGCGCCACTGAGTCGCGCGCCGGAGCATTCCCCACAGGGGCGAACGCCGCCGGGCCGGCCGCGGACCTCCCACCGGGCGCGCTGGACGCTCCGCCGCGGCGATCCCTGCGGGCAAAGGGGCGCCTCCAATCGAAACGCCCGATTGCAAACCGCCGCCGGCGGCATCACATTCGCGCCATGCCCGACTTCCCCGTCCTGATCCTGCTGATGATCGCCGGCGCCGCCGCCTACGCCTGGTGGAACGCGTCGCGTGCCGCGGCCGAGCGCGCCGCCGCGGTGGGCCGCCATGCCTGCCAGGCGGCCGGCGTGATCTGGCTCGACCAGAGCGTGCACGCCAACGGCCTGCGCCTGCGGCGTCGCAGCGACGGGCGGCTGGGACTCGAACGCAGCTTCCGTTTCGAATATTCCGAGGATGGCATCGAGCGGCACATCGGGCGCCTGGTGCTGCACGGAGAAGAGCTGGTGCAGTTCAGTGGCCCCGCGCGCGCGACGCAGGCAGTGGCGTTGCACTGATCCGGCACGACCGCGAAGCGCCGGGGCGCCCCCGACCTGGTCACGCAGGGACCTGTGCTCGAGACCGTCCGGTGTTCGTGCCGAAAGATCCGCCTACTTGATCACGCGCAGATGCGCCCCGCGCCGGGGCGAGTTGTCGTCGTCGGGCGTATCGTCCGGCGGCGTGGGCTCATCGTCGGGGCTGGTCGCGCCCGCTTCCTCGGGCAGGGCCATGCCCTGGCCGGTCTCGCGCGCGTAGATCGCGAGCACCGCCGACACCGGCACCACCACCGGATGGCTGACGCCGCCGAAGCGCGCGGTGAAGCGCACCGCCTCGTTGTCCAGTTCGAGCTTGGCGACCGCGCGGTCGGCGATGTTGAGCACGACCCGGCCTTCCTTCACGGTATGCGTCGGCACCCGCACGCCGGGCAGTTGCGCATCCACGAGGATGTGCGGCGTCATGCCGTTGTCGGAGATCCACTCGTACAGCGCCCGCAACAGGTACGGACGGTGGCTGGTCATGGCGGGCGGGGTATCGGGCATCGCAGGGCTACAGTGCCGCACGGGCCGCGCGGCTGGCAACCGTCGCCGGGCGGCGGGTGGCCAGCCTGCGCGCCGCGCAGTCAGTCAGTCCGGCATCTCGCGCAGGTTCTTTTCCTGCGGCGTCAGGCTGCGGGCGAAGCCGGGGTTGCGGAAGATCCGGTTGCCGTAGTCCTCGATCACCTTGCCGTCCTTGGGCAGGGGCACGTCGAGCGCGGGCAGGCGCCAGACGATCGGCGCCATCGCGCAGTCGGCCAGGCTCATCTCGGGGTTGAGGAAGAACTTGCTGGCCTTGAACAGCGGGATCGACGCGGTCAGCAGTTCCTTCAGGCGCTTGCGGCCGGCATCGGCCTGCTGCCTGCCCCCGAACTGGATGGCCTGCACCTGCGGCACCCAGTCGTGCTCGATGCGCAGCATCGCCAGGCGCAGGCGCGCGCGCGAGAGCGGGTCGACCGGCATCAGCGGCGGGTGCGGATAGCGCTCGTCGAGGTACTCGCTCACCACGCTGGCGGCATAGAGCACCTGGTCGCGCTCGACCAGGGTCGGCACCGAGTGGTAGGGATTGAGGTCGATCAGGTCGGGCGGCGGGTTCTGCGGGTCGACCGCCACCATGTCGTAGGTGACGCCCTTCGCGGCCAGCACCAGTCGCACCCGGTGGCAAAGCACGTCGTCGACGGACGAAAACAGGGTCATTGCATTGCGCATACGTGGACTCGCAGCCATCAACGGCCTTCTCCCGCGACCGGAATCCGCCGGTCGCACGGTGCCGGCCGCCCATCGCAGCCGGTCACCCCGGTGTCGCGTCCCGAACCGAAGCCACCGGAGGCGCGCTCCGCCCCGTCCGGATCGCGCGCCTTCGGTGCCCTCTTCGAACTAGTGCACGTCCCTCCAGTACTCGCTCTTGAGCAGCCACGCGAGCAGCGTCAGGAACGACAGGAACAGGATCACCCACACGCCGATCCCCTGGCGCTTGAGCGCGGCGGGTTCGCCGGCGTATTCGAGGAACGCGGTGAGGTCGCGCACGGTCTGGTCGAACTCGGCCGCGCTCTGCACGCCGGGCGTCGAGATCTCCAGGCGTTCGACCGGCATCTCGCCGGTGGCCGCGTCGGCTTCGCCGAACACCGCATGCTGCAGGCCCTGCTGCTTCCACAGCGGGTTGGGCATGGACGCATTCGGGAACAGCGTGTTGTTCCAGCCCAGCGGCCGCGTATCGTCCAGGTAGAACGACTTCATGTAGGTGTAGATCCAGTCGCTGCCGCGCACGCGCGAGATCAGGCTCAGGTCCGGCGGCACCTGGCCGAACCACTTCGCCGCCTGCTCCGCCGGCATCGCCGAGACGATGTGTTCGCCGAACTTGGCGCCGGTGAGGTTGAGGTGGTTCATCACCTCGTCCTCGGTCAGCCCGAGGTCGTCGGCCATCCGCGAGTAGCGCAGGTACTTGAGCGAGTGGCATCCGGCGCAGTAGTTCATGAACGTCTGCGCGCCGCGCTGCAGGGACGCGCGGTCGCCCAGGTCGGTGCCCGCCTGCTGCAGGTCGCCGCCACCGGCGGCGAGTGCGGAGAACGACAGCAGCAATCCGCTGGCGAATGCGGCGATCCGGCCGGTCAAGGTCTTAGTCATGCGTCGTCACCCGATCCGGCACCGGCTTGGTCTTGTCCCAACTCGTCCACAACGGCATGGTCAGGAAGAACAGGAAGTAGAAGAGGGTCAGGAAACGGCCGACGATGGTCTCGACCGGGTCCGTCCCCGGGCCGGCGCCGATCTTGCCGAGCCAGATGAAGCTCACCGCGAACAGGCCCAGCAGCACCTTCGAGAGCATGCCGCGGTAGCGGTAGGACTTGACCCGGGCGCGGTCCAGCCACGGCACCAGGAACAGGATCGCGATCGCGCCGAACATCACCAGCACGCCCGAGAGCTTGTGCGGGACCACGCGCAGCATCGCGTAGTACGGCGTGTAGTACCAGACGGGCTTGATGTGCGCGGGCGTCACCAGGCGGTTGGCCTCGGTGAAGTTGTCGTGCTCCAGGAACCAGCCGCCGAACGCCGGCGCGAAGAAGATGATGAAGGCCCCGATGATCAGGAAGAAGCAGACGTAGAAGCTGTCCTTGACCGTGTAGTACGGGTGGAACGGGATGCCGTCGGCCGGGGCGTTGGGCGACCAGCGGTTGCCCTTCGGCCCCTTCTTGATCTCGACCCCGTCGGGATTGTTGGAGCCGACCTCGTGCAGCGCGCCCAGGTGCAGCACCACCAGCAGCAGCAGCACCAGCGGCAGCGCGATCACGTGCAGGGCGAAGAAGCGGTTGAGGGTGGCGTCGCTGGGCAGGTAGTCGCCCATGATCCACTCGGTCAGGCCGTTGCCGATCACCGGGATCGCGCCGAACAGCGAGATGATCACCTTCGCGCCCCAGAACGACATCTGGCCCCAGGGCAGCACGTAGCCCAGGAACGCTTCGGCCATCAGCACCAGGTAGATCAGCATCCCGAGGATCCACACCAGCTCGCGCGGCTTCTGGTAGCTGCCGTACATCAGGCCGCGGAACATGTGGATGTACACCACGATGAAGAACAGTGAGGCGCCGGTGCTGTGCATGTAGCGGATCAGCCAGCCCCACTCCACGTCGCGCATGATGTATTCGACCGAGGCGAAGGCTTCCGCCGCGCTCGGCTTGAAGTGCATCGTCAGGAAGATGCCGGTCAGGATCTGGTTGACCAGCACCACGATCGACAGGACGCCGAAGATGTACCAGATGTTGAAGTTCTTCGGAGCGTAGTACTCCGACATGTGCTTGCGGTAGAAGGGCATGAAGCCCGGCGCACGCGCGGTGAACCAGTCCCAGGCGCCGTTGACGCCGCGTTCGATCACGTTGGCCATGTCACGCCGCTCCCGGGTCGACGCCGACGACGATGGTGTTGTCGTCCGCGAAATGGTGCGGCGGCACCAGCAGGTTGGTCGGGGCCGGCACGCCCTGGTAGACGCGGCCGGCCATGTCGAACTTCGACTTGTGGCAGGGGCAGAAATAGCCGCCCTTCCAGTTCGGATCGAACGGCTCGGGACGGATCTCGGCGACCATTTCCGGGGAGCAGCCCAGGTGCGTGCACAGGCCCACCAGCACCGAGATCTCGGGCTTGAGCGAGCGCAGCTGCGGGTTTTCCTGCTGGATGTAGGCCGGCTGCTGGTCGACGTTCTCGGAATTGGGGTCGCGCAGTTCGCCCTCGAGCGTCGGCAGCGCGGCGAGGATGGCCGGCGAACGCTTGACGATCCAGATCGGCTGGCCGCGCCATTCCACGACCACGCGCTGGCCTTCCTGGAGCGCGCTGATGTCGACGGTGACCGGGGCGCCGGCCAGCTGCGCGCGCGCACTCGGGTTCCAGGACTTGATGAACGGGATGGCCGCGAACCCGGCCCCCACCGCGCCGACCGCCACGGTCGTGGCCGTCAGGAACCGACGCCGGCCCTTGTGGTCGGGTTCCCCGCGCGCGTCGGGGTCGAATACCGCTTCGTTGGCCATCCGGCTCTCCGCGAAACTTTCGGTAGCTGATTGATGTGGCTGCCGCGTACCGCCCCGTCCCCGGAGACAGCCGCAAATAACGCCGAAGTGTAACGGAACGCTGAATCCGGCGACAACGTCCGGACTCTCCGGCCCGGAGTTTCCTGCGTCGGATCAGGGAGTTGCCGTGGCCGGCCCGAACCGCTCGGCATGGGCACGCAGCGCGGTGGCCGGTGATCGCAGGCAGTGTCCGGAGGCGGAGGCCGGGTCTGCAGGTTCGCCCGGCTGCCGCGCGGCGGACGGGCACCAAGCCCGCCGTGCCTCAGTTCGAGGCGAGATGGCCGCGGTAGCGCTCGGCCAGCTGGCCGACGCGGACGACGTAGCGCTGGGTCTCGCCATACGGCGGCACGCCCTTGTGGCGATCCACCGCACCTTCACCGGCGTTGTAGCCGGCCGCGGCCAGGGTCAGGTCGCCATTGAAGCGCTTGAGCAGCCAGGACAGGTATTGCACGCCACCGCGGATGTTCTGTGCCGGATCGTAGGCGTTGACCACGCCGAAGCGCTGGGCCGTGGCCGGCATCAGCTGCATCAGGCCCTGCGCACCGGCGCGCGAGAGCGCATTGGGATTGAACGCGGACTCGGCATGCATGATCGCGCGCACGATCGCCTCCTCGACGCCGAACTCGGCCGCCGCCGCCTTGACCTCGGCGGCGTAGGATGCGGTATTCAGGCGCACGTTGCCGAAGTTCACCCCCGGCAGCGGGGCGCATGCGTAACAGGTCTCGAAGAAGCTGTAGCGGATCGTCCGCACCGCCGTGGCGCCACCGCCGCCCTTCGGGCGCTGGCTGGTGTAGTGGCGAACCCCGTCCTTGACGTAGGAATAGACCTGTCCCTGCTGCAGGCGTCGCGAGGACCGCGACGGGGTGACGGAAGCGACCGCCACCGGCTTCGCCGCGCTGGCCGCCGGCGTGGCGGTCGAACCCGCACCGCCCATGAAGGTCGCCGGCGGGTTGCTGTGGATCGCGGCCGGGGAACCTGCCACCGCGTTGCCGGGCGAGGCGCTGCCCGCGGCCGGCAGCCACGATGCCGGCTTCGGAGCGCGGCCGGATGGCGCACTGCGGTAGTTGCTGACCGCGACGCACTTCGCGCCCTTGACCCGCTTGCTGACGTAGCTGCGTGCGCCGTCCGCGCCGTCGCAGCGGTAGATGGTGCCCGCCCACGCGGGCGCGGCCGGCACCATGAGCGCCAGCCCCAACACCGCAATCAGCCCCAGCCCCCCTTTCATGCGCGCAGTGTCCACCCTTCACGTCCGCCTGCCAAGTCCTTGATTGTTAAACGGCGCACGGTTCCACAACCGGACGCGCGAACCTGCCTACCGGCCTACACTACCGGCCCGTGATCCCGGCCTTGCGCCGCCCGCCATCCGGCCCGGACTCAACACCGCGCCCCCGGAGACCTCCATGACCGAACTGCCCGTCCTCGCGCCGGCCGCGCGCCCCGCCGTCGCCGCCCCCGCAGGCCCCCGCCGCGGCGAACCGGGAGACGCCTCTCCTTCCCGTGGCAAGCTGTTCATCCAGACCCACGGTTGCCAGATGAACGAGTACGACTCGGCGAAGATGGCCGACGTGCTGGCGGCAAGCGATGGCCTGGAACTGACCGACAACGTCGACGAGGCCGACGTGGTGCTGGTCAACACCTGCTCGATCCGCGAGAAGGCGCAGGAGAAGGTGTTCAGCCAGCTCGGCCGCTGGCGCCTGCTCAAGGAGAACCGGTTCAGGACCGATGGTCGCGAGGTGATCATCGGTGTCGGCGGCTGCGTCGCCTCGCAGGAGGGCGAGGCGATCATCAGGCGCGCGCCCTACGTCGACCTGGTGTTCGGGCCGCAGACCCTGCACCGCCTGCCGGAACTGATCCGCGCGCGGCGCGAACAGTCGCGGCCGCAGGTGGACATCAGCTTCCCGGAGATCGAGAAGTTCGACCGCCTGCCCGAGCCGCGCGCCGAAGGCCCGAGCGCATTCGTCTCGATCATGGAAGGCTGCAGCAAGTACTGCAGCTTCTGCGTGGTGCCCTACACCCGCGGCACCGAGATCAGCCGCCCGTTCGAGGACGTGCTGGTGGAAGTGCTGCGCCTGGCCGCGCAGGGCGTGCGCGAGGTCAACCTGCTCGGCCAGAACGTCAATGCCTACCGCGGCGCGATGGAAGACGCCGACGAACCGGCCGACCTGGGCCTGCTGATCCGCACGCTGGCCGGGATCGACGGCATCGACCGCATCCGCTTCACCACCTCGCACCCGCTGGAGTTCTCGGACTCGCTGGTCGAGGCCTACCGCGACGTGCCGCAGCTGGCCAACTATCTGCACCTGCCGGTGCAATCGGGCAGCGACCGCATCCTCGCGGCGATGAAGCGCGGCTACACGGCGCTGGAGTTCAAGCAGAAGATCCGCAAGCTGCGCGAGGTGAGGCCGGACATCTCGATCAGTTCGGACTTCATCGTCGGCTTTCCCGGGGAGACCGATGCCGATTTCGACAAGACGATGAAGCTGATCGAGGACGTCGGCTTCGACCAGTCGTTCTCCTTCATCTACTCGCGCAGACCCGGCACGCCGGCCGCCGACCTGCCGGACGATGTGTCCGACGAGGTCAAGCATGCGCGCCTGTCGCGACTGCAGGCCGCGATCAACGCCAATGCCGCGAGGATTTCGCAGGCCATGGTCGGCAGCGTGCAGCGGGTGCTGGTCGAAGGCCCGTCGCGCAAGGACCCGCACGAGCTGACCGGCAAGACCGAGAACATGCGCTCGGTGAATTTTCCGGCGCCGGCGAGGCTGATCGGCCACTTCGTCGATGTCGTCGTCACCGACGCCATGAGCAATTCGCTGCGCGGCCGGGTGGTCGCATGAGGCGGCTGCTCGCGGCGATGTTGCTGGCCGCGGCCGCATCGCTGTCCACGACCGCAGCCGCGGAGGCGCCCTGGCGCGACGCGGTGCGCGCATGGGCGAGCGAGCACGCGCAGCACAGTGCCTGGGGCGTCGAGCATGCCGAGCGCAACTATCGGCTGTCCCTCCAGCTTGCCGCGGCGGAGGGACTCGATGTCGATGCCGATGTCCTGTTCGCGGCGGCGTACCTGCACGATGTCGGCGCGATCGAACCGTTCCGGCAGGACGACGTCGACCACGCGCGACGTTCCGTGGGCCTGCTGCCGACGGTGCTCCTGCCCACGGGGTTCCCGGAAGCGAAGCTGGCGGACGTCGAGGCAACCATCCTGGGCCACATGTTCTCCGCCGACCCGGGCGAGCTTCCCGAAGCGCGCGTGTTCCACGATGCCGACACGCTTGATTTCCTCGGCCCCATCGGCGCCGCGCGCATCCTGTCGCTGGTCACGCGGCATGCGTGGGCGACGGATATCGACACCGCTGCAGCGACGCTGCGCGGATTCACCGCCCAGTTGCCGGCCACGTTGTCCACCGAGGCCGGACGCGCCGTCGGTCGCGAGCGCGCGGCCGAACTCGAACGGTTCCTGGACGGCCTTCAGGCACAACTGGGGAAGGATCCGGCACGCTAGGCCGGTCCAACGCAGCTGCTCTGCCTTCCGGGGTCGCAAATCCGGCACGTCCGGATCGACATGTTCGGTCGGCGGACTGTCTTCATCGCAGCATGGCGATCGGGAGCGTCCCCGCTCCGGCCCGGGATCCGGCAACGGCCCCTATCCGCCGGGCGGCCCGCCCGCCGAGGGCTCCACGCCCGCCCGATGCCCGTCGCGACGCCAGAGGGTCCGGCCCTGGGCGCCTTCGAGTACCCACCAGCGACCGTCTTCGGACACCGCGACCGCGCCCGTGACGCCTGCGCCTGCCGGCAACTGCATACCGGGCAGGCGCGACTCGATTTCACTGACCGGTGTGCGAATCGTGCGCAGCGTCGCGCGTCCGAGTGGCGCGCCCGGGTCGGCTTCCGACCCGGTGATGCCCTCGGGCACGGGGTCGATCCGCTCGTCCACGACCTGGCAGCGCGCGTCCAGCCACGCCTGCCTGCGCAGCATGCCGACCCCGTCCGAATGGGTGTAGCGCGCGACCACCACGCCGGCGTGGTCGACGGCGAGCAGGCGATCGGGTTCGACGCCCTCCGCGCGACAGGCCAACGCGCCGTCGCGCCAGAGCTGCAGGCCATCCGCGATCACCCAGAGCGCGCCGTCGGGCGCGAAGGCCAGGTCGCCGACCTCGCTGCCGACCTCGATGCGGCGCAGCTCGACACCCTGCTCGAGATCGAGCATGCGCAGCGTGGCGCCGGCCGCCCAGGCCAGTCGCGGACGCGCGGGGTCGAACGCCACCGCGCCTGCGCCCTGCAGCGGGCGCGGGTCGACGAGAGCCGGCTTGGGCTGTGTGGCGGCACCGCCATCGACGTTGCCGGAGCGCACGGCGCCCTCCTCCCTGCCCGCCGGGTCGGCGACGCCGCAAGCCGCCAGCGCCAGTGCCGCGCACAACCCCAGCGCGCGCGGCCACGCCCTGCGTCCGGGCCGCCGCGCCACATGGCGAAGGCTTTCGGGTCCCCGCTCGTCGCAATGTTGCCGCACTTCCACTGCCTGGTTTCCTGATTCATGGCACACACGAGCGCCGGCCTCACGAGATGAGCGCCGGCGCGATGCGACAGGTATAGCGACTCGCGTGCCCGCGCACAGCTGGGGTCGGCCCCAGTGGCGGGCACCCCTGCGCGTTGCGTCCGGTGCCGCGGCTCAGTCCAGCCGCTTGCGGAACCGCATGATCGCCGCGGTCATCGTCACCGCGGTGAACGCCAGCAACGCCAGCACACCGGGCCATAGTTCCCCAAGGTGCGCGCCGCGCAGCATGATCCCGCGCACCAGGCGCAGGAAATGCGTCATCGGCAGGAGCTCCGCGCCCCACTGCACCACGTCGGGCATGCCGGCGAAGGGGAACATGAAGCCGGAGATCAGGATCGAGGGCAGGAACACGAACATCGTGATCTGGATCGCCTGGAACTGGGTGCGCGCACGGGTGGAGATCAGCAGCCCCATCGCCAGGTTGGCCAGGATCAGCAGCAGCGCGGCGACGTAGACGTCGAGCAGGCTGCCGCGCAGCGGCACGTCGAACATCCAGATGCCGAGCGCCAGGATCAGCGTGGTCTGGATCAGTCCGATGATCGCGTACGGCAGCACCTTGCCGATCATCAGCTCGGCGCGGCTGAGCGGGGTGGCGATCAGCAGTTCCATGTTGCCGCGCTCGCGTTCGCGCACCACCGCCATCGCGGTGAACATGGTCATCGTCATGGTCAGGATGATGCCGATCAGCCCGGGCACGATGCTGACCGCGGAGCGGCGCTGGGGGTTGTAGAAGGCCACGACCTCGATCCGCGTTGCGGTGCGCGCGGCGCGGGGTCCCAGCGGCAACTGCGCGAGCTGGTTCGCGGCGGCCTGGACCACCGTGTCGGTGCCGTCGACCATCACCTGCACCGCCGGCCGCCCGTCGGCGAGGCGACGCTCGAAGTCGGGCGGCAGGACGATGCCGACGCTGATCCGGCCACGGCGCAGCTGCTCCATCGCCTGCTGCGGACTGTCGGCGACGCCGGTGATCTCGATGATGCCGGTGGCGCGCATGTCCATCACCGTCGCACGCGAGGCGGCGGTCCTGGCCTGGTCGACCACGACGGCGTCGAGGTTGCGTGGATTGAAGTTGATCGCGTAGCCGAACAGCAGCAGGTCGATCACGGGGATCGCCACGATCATCGCCAGGCTGATGCGGTCTCGGCGGATCTGCCGCAGCTCCTTGAACACCACGGCCCAGAGGCGGCGCAAAGGCTTCATGCGGCCGCGCCTTCTTCGGCGCGGCCGCGGGTAGCGGCGACGAACACGTCCTCGAGGTTCGCCTCGACCGGCAGTACGTCCGCTTCGAGCGCGGCCTCGCGCAGCGCGGTGGAAACGGCCTCCGCGCTGTCCTCGCCCGGGGCCGACAGCACCCGCAGGGTATTGCCGATCTGGGCCACGCTGAGCACCCCGGGGAGCCGCGCGAGCGCGCGCTGCGCCCGCCGCGGTTTCGCCGCACGGACCTCGACGGCTCGGCCGTGCAACGCTTGCGCCAGTTCGCCCGGCGTCCCGTCGGCCACCAGGGCGCCACGATCGAGGATGGCGATGCGGTGGCAGCGCTCGGCCTCGTCCATGTAGTGGGTGGACACCAGCAGCGTGGTGCCCGCGTCCGCCAGCTCGAACAGCTTCTCCCAGAAGTCGCGGCGCGATTCGGGATCGACCGCACTGGTGGGCTCGTCGAGGAACAGCAGCTCGGGCTCGTGGATCACCGCGCCCGCCAGCGCCAGGCGCTGCTTCTGGCCGCCGCTCAGCGTACCGGCGAGCTGACGCTGGCGATCGCCGAAGTGGTAGAGCTCGATCAGCCGGTCGACGCGCGCGCGCGCCCGGCTGCGCGGCAAGCCGTACACCGCAGCGAGGAATTCCAGGTTCTCGCGCACCGTCAGGTCCTCGAACAGCGAGAACTTCTGGGTCATGTAACCGATGCGCAGGCGCAACGCATCTGCCTGTTCGGGGATGCGCAGGCCGAGCACCTCGATCTCGCCCTCGCTCGGCGTGAGCAGGCCGCAGAGCATGCGGATCGTGGTCGACTTGCCGGAGCCATTGGGACCGAGGAAGCCGTAGACGTGCGCGTGCGGCACGGTGAGGTCGACATGGTCGACCGCGGTCAGCGCGCCGAAGCGCTTGACCAGGCCGCGTGCCTGGATGGCGGTGGTGTCGGCGGCGGCCTCCATCAGCGCGCTCCGCCGGCCGGGGCGGCATTGGCGATGGCACGGATACGACCATGCCCACCCGCGAACCGGCCCCGGCGCGCGCACGACATCCGGCCGCGCGCAGCGCATGGCCGGAACCCAGGGGCCCGGCCGGCACGCGCCGCGTCCGCGTTCGCCGCGCGCCGGAGCGCGGGACCCCGCCTCATGGCCCGAACTCGACCCGGAGCGGCAGCCCGGCGGGCAGGTCGGCCGCGTCCGCGAGCTCCACCTCCGCCAGGTAGCTCAGGCGCGCGGCGTCCTTGCCGGTGAGCGCGTAGTACGGGGTGAAGGTCGGTTCGCTGCGGATCATGCGCACCCGACCGTCGTAGCGGCGCTCTCCTTCGGCGCCGACCAGCACCGTCGCCGCATCGCCGACGTCGATGCCGGCACGCAGCGGCTCGGGCACGTAGACGCGCGCATAGGGCGCCTCGCCGACCAGCATCACCGCAAGCGGCGCGCCGACGGGCGCCTCGTCGCCGAGCCGGTAGGGCAGGCTGTCGATGCGGCCGGCGCGCGGCGCGACCACGTCGAGGCGGCCGGTGGTGGCCGACTGCGCACGCAACTGCGCTTCCGCGGCGGCGAGCGCGGCCTCGGCCTGCGCTACCTGTTCCGGGCGCACGCCGTTGTCGAGTTCCGCCAGCGCGGCCCGCGCCGCCGCCACCTGGGCATCGGCATTGCCGGCGGCGGCGCGCGCGCGATCGACTTCCGCCGCGGCCACCAGCTGGCGCGTGCCGAGCGGCCGCAGGCGCGCGTAGTAGGCGCGGGCATCGCGGGCCTGCGCCTGCGTGGCGGCGAGGTTGGCGCGGGCCTGGTCCACGACTTCGGTGCGCGCGCCGTTGCGCAGTTCCGCCAGCGCCTCGCGTTGCCGGGCGACATCCGCCTCGGCCGCGGCCTGCTGCGCGTCGCCGCGCGTGCGCTCGAGGGTGAGGATGCGCGCCCCCGCCTCGACCCGTTCGCCCTCGCGCACGGCGATGTCGACGATACGCTCGGCCGCGGGGGCCGGCAGCGCGATGCGGTCGTATTCCAGGGTGCCGAGCGCGGCGGCGGGTTCTTCGCCGCAGCCGGCCAGGCACAGCAGTCCGGCGAGCAGGCTGGCGGCGCGCAACCGGTGGGGAAAGGGGATGCGGGTCATGTGGGTCATGCGGGTCATGCGGGAAGCTCCAGGCCGCGCTCGATCAGGGCGAGCGCGTGGTCGCGGATGTCGTCGATGCCGAGGTCGTCGCTGGCGAAGATCTCCCGCCAGATCGGGGTGCCGGCCGCGGGGAACAGGGTCAACCCGACCAGCGAGACCATCAGCAGACGCGGGTCCAGCCCGGGATTGAGCCGGCCGGCCGCCTGCTCTGCAGCGAAGCGTGCGGCCAGCACGGTGGCGATCTGCGGCGCGAGGCGCGTGACCAGCAGTTCGCGCAGGTCACCCCCTTCGCTCACCACTTCCCGGATCCACAGCGGCGGCAGCCAGGGGTGGCGGCGGATCATCCCGCAGATGCCGTCGACGAAGGCGACGATGACTTCGCGCAAGGGCGCGTCGGGCATGCCCAGCAGGGTGTCCCGGATCCCGGTGAACACCGGCATCAGCCGTTCGCCGACAACCGCCTCGCGCAGGCCGGCGGCATCGCCGAAGTAGTAGTGAAGCAGCGCGGGGGTGATGCCGGCTTCGCGGGCGATGTCGCGCAGCGAGGTCGCGGCGATGCCGCGCCGCACGTAACAGGCCAGCGCGGCGTCCAGCGCCAGCGCGCGGCGATCGCCCTCGCCGCTGGGCCGGCCAGGCTGGCGCTGAGGGGGCTTGCGGACCGGTCCGGACCCGCCACGGTCTGATTTGCGGCTCATGCGATCAATATTAATTGATCAATCAATTAATGTTCGAATGGAAGGTGAACGAGACTGCCTGCCTGCTCCTCCCGGGTTCGCATCGCCGTGCGCTACCCTGCTCGCCCTATGCCGCCCCTCCCCCACCGCGACTTCACCCTCGACCCGCCCGATACCGAGCGCCTGGCCAACCTCGCCGGGCCTTTCGACGGGCACCTGCGCCAGATCGAACTGCGACTGGGCATCGAGATCGCCAACCGCGGCAACGTGTTCCGCCTCGATGGCCGCGACGAGAAGGTGCTGGCCCAGGCCGAGGCGCTGCTGCGCGCGCTGTACGAGGAGGCCGCGACCGAGACCTTCGACAGCAACGCCATCAACCTGCGGCTGAACCAGGCCAACCTCGAGCGGGTCGACGATATCGTCCCGCAGGACGTGGCGATCCGGGTCAAGCGCGGCACCATCCGCGGCCGCGGCGCGAACCAGGCGAAGTACCTGCACGCCATCGCCACCCACGACATCAATTTCGGCATCGGTCCCGCCGGCACCGGCAAGACCTTCCTCGCGGTCGCGATGGCGGTCGAGGCGCTCAACGAGTCGCGGGTGCAGCGCCTGATCCTGGTGCGACCGGCGGTGGAAGCGGGCGAGAAGCTCGGCTTCCTGCCCGGCGACCTGACCCAGAAGGTCGATCCCTACCTGCGCCCGCTGTACGACGCGCTGTACGAGATGCTCGGCGTGGAGAAGGTGGTCAAGCTGCTGGAACGCAACGTGATCGAGATCGCGCCGCTCGCCTACATGCGCGGGCGCACGCTCAACGACGCCTTCGTGATCCTGGACGAGGCGCAGAACACGACCATCGAGCAGATGAAGATGTTCCTGACCCGGCTCGGCTTCGGCTCCACCGCCGTGGTCACCGGCGACATGACCCAGATCGACCTGCCCAAGCACGTGAAGTCGGGCCTGAAGGACGCGATCGAGGTGCTGCGCGACGTCGACGGCGTGCACTTCACCTTCTTCGAGGCCCGCGACGTGGTCCGCCACCCGCTGGTGGCGCGCATCGTCAACGCCTACGAGCGTCGCGACGCGATCGATGCGCAGACCGGGCCGGCGTAGACTGGCGCGATCGCCCCTCCGCGAGGCAACGCCGTGGTGCAGCCGAGCACGCCCGCTTTCCTGATCCTGCTGGTCCTGCTGCTGCCCGGGTCGCTGCCGGCCGCGCCGCAGGACGCCGCGCGACAGGCGCAGGCGCGCCCCTACGTCGAGACCAGCTACCTGATCGCGCCACGCAGGGTCGGGGATTTCGTTCTGCACGACGCCAGCTACGACGAGGGCCGGAAATACTCCGGCGCGGGCTTCCGCTATGCCGTCGAGGGACACCAGGAAACCCGCATCGACGTCTATGTCTATCCCGCGGGCCGCATGCCACGGGCCTCGGCGCTGACCAGCGGCATGGCGGGGTTCCGTGCCGATCTCGGGCGCGCTGTCGATGCCGGCACCTATGCCGATCTGGTGCTGGGAGACGAACAGGAGTTCGCGCTGGTCGAGGACGCGACGGTCGCCGGCCCGGATACGCCAGGGGACGGGAACGGGGAGGCCCTGGAAGCGATCCTGGCCATCGCCGCGTCCGGCAACCGGCCTTCCGGGCGCAAGCTCCCGATGACCATGACGCTGCAGCCGCACGGCTGGCCCATGCAGTCCGCCGGCTACCTGTTCTACCGGCAGTTGTACTACTTCAAGGTCCGCGCCTCCGCCGCGGTGGAGCGCATCACGCCCGCGGACTTCGACGTCCTCGTCGATCGCGCGGCGCGGACGCTGGTCCCCGCGATCGAGGTCGCCAACGTGGGGGCGTGCGCCGGGTCCGTGATCCACGTGGCCGCGGATGCCTCACCGGAAGAGGTGGCGCGGGAACTGGTGATGCAGGCCACCGAACACCAGGGTTACAACTGCCATGAAACGGCAGAAGCGGCGGGCGTCGGCCGCAAGTCGGCCGAGGCCGAAGTGGTCGAGATCGCCTACCGGGCCGAGGAGTGGAAAGCGCCATGACCCGCGGCCCCATCCGTCTCGACGTCGCCGTCGGCTACGCCATCCCGCGCAAGGGCCTGCCGTCGGCGGTGTCGTTCCGCAAATGGTCGGCGGCCGCGCTCGCCGGCCGTATCCGCGAAGCCGACCTGGCGATCCGCGTCGTGGGCACGAAGGAAGGACGCGCGCTCAACCGCCACTACCGCGGCCGGGACTATGCGACCAACGTGCTCAGCTTTCCGGCCGAACTGCCCGACGGCCTCCCGCCGGGCGTGCGCATGCCCCTGCTCGGCGACCTGGTGATCTGCGCACCGGTGGTGGCGCGCGAGGCCCGCGAACAGAAGAAGCCGCTCGCGGCCCACTACGCGCACCTCACCGTGCACGGCGTCCTGCACCTGCTGGGCTGGGATCACGGCGACGACCGCGAAGCCGAGGCGATGGAGCAGCTCGAACGCGAGATCCTCGCCGGCCTCGGAATCGACGACCCGTATCTGCCCGGTCCGGACTAGACCGGACCGGGCGGGCCGCCTCACAGGCAATCGATCAGGCCGTCCATCATCGTGCGCTGCGTGCCGGGCAGCGGCGCGTACAGCGGTTCGTCCTCGTCGCCGAGCGCAGCGAGCAGCTGTTCGATGGTGGTGCCCGACGGCAAGGGCGTACGGCACTGCCAGAAGGCGCGCTCGACCCCGATCCTGCCGTTGGTCGGGGCGATCTCCTCGTGGCTGGCCGCGAAGGTCCAGCTGCACATGCCGATCCGGCCGCTGACCCGGTGCACCGAGCACAGGTACCGCAGCGACTGGATGTTGCTGTACTCGCCCTCGCAGAAGGTGTCGCCGCAGATCTCGTCGAACCCGCGGCGCAGGCCCCGGGTGAGATTGAACCAGGCCTCGTACTGCGCATCGGTCTGCAGGTAGCCGGTGATGTCGATGTAGTCGGGACCCTGCTGCGCGCGCGCGACCGCGGCCGGCAGCAGGATGAGGAGCCCGCACAGGGCCAGGGCATGGATGCAGCGCATGGAACGTCCTCCTTGACGTGGTGGGTGGATGCCGCAGGCACAGGATCCGGGTGCGGCCGCACGCCGCCCATCGGGCCACGCCCGGGTCGGCCGTCGGAAAACGCCCCGTCCGGGGGTCGGGGCCTCGCGGCCTGCAGCCGCCCGCGCCGCGAGGGTTTTCCCCAGATTGTCGCTTCCGCCAGCGCCGGCTAGGTTCGTTGCATCCTGGAAGCGTGGCCACCGCCATGGGCGTATTCGACAGTATCGGCAACGGACTCTCGCAGGTCGGCGGCGTCTTCAAGGGCGCAGGCGAAACGCTGTGGGAAACCGGCAAGGGCGTGGTCGACCTCGGCGTCGGCGTGGCCCGGACCGGCTACGACCTCAGCGGGGCCGGCGTGATCACCGATGCCTACGAGGACCTGACCGGGCAGGACGCAGCGGACTGGCTGCCCTCCGCGGAGCGTGGCGGCGAGCGCCTGGAAGGCGCCTTCGAGACCGCGGCCACCATCGCCCGCAACCCCGGCCTGCTGGTCGACGCGGTGGTCGAGCCGATCGTCGACGACTGGAACAACGGCAACTACGGCGAAGCCATCGGCCGCGGGCTGACCGAGGCGGTGCTGGTGGTGGTGGGCACGAAGGGCGTGGACAAGGCCGCCCGCGGCGGCCGGGTCGCCGATGCCGCCAGCGACGTCGCCGACGCCGCGCGTACCGGTGCCCGCATCGACAACGCCGTCCCCCTGACGCGTACCCAGATCGACGACATCAGTGCCCTGGCCAAAGGCAGCCGGCCAGACCCGGCCGAGTACCTGCCTGCGCAGTACATTTCCGACCACCTCGCCCTGTTCGAGGGCGGCGCCACCCGTTTCCAGCTCAAGTCCGGCCTCGACAAGTACGGCCCGGGCCAGGTGGACGGCACCTCGTTCGTGATGACCCGTTCCCAGGCCGACGAGCTGCTGGCCGCCACCAACGGCGATCCGCGCGCCCTGGAGCGCGCGCTGGGCCTGCCCGAGGGCCAACTGGACGGCAACACGCTGATGCGGGTGGACTTCGACGATCCCGCCGAGCTCGACCTGCGCATGCCCTCGGGCAACGAGGCCGGCGCCAACGACAAGTGGATCCCCGGCGGCAGGCTGCCGGACGGCTCGGCCGAGGCTGTGATTGACGTTGCCGGCATCCCGCCAGCAAGATATTCGGCGACTCCGGTCGACCCCTGACCTCCGCGCGCGGAACCGCCCCGAAGTGAAATTCACCGATCTGTTCGTGAGCCGCGAGCTGCGCTTTTCCCTCGGCATCGAAGAACAATCCGGGCGCTACTACCTATCGATCCCCGTGGCCAACCGCCTGGCCGACTACGAGGAGTACTACGAGATCGACCGCGCCGCGCTGGAGCGCTACCGGGTCGATCCGGCCGCCGCGGAGGGGTTCCTGCAGCGCTGCCGCAACCGCGAGGCGGACGAACTGCTGATCCTCAAGCCGGGCCGCGACCGCGGCGTGCCGGCCTGAGGACGCAACCCGCCAGACACGCGTGATGGGCACCTTTCACGCCGGCGCGTTAGACTTCACCGGTCGCCTTTGGCGGCGCCTTTTTGAATCAAGCACCCGAAAGCAATGTCCGAGGACGACAGTAGTACCGGCACCGCCGAAACCGCCGAAAGGCGGCGCAGCTGGCTGGACCGGCTCAGTTCCGCGATCTCCGGCGAGCCCAGCACCCGCGACGACCTGGTCGAACTGCTGCGCGACACCCATTCCGACGGCCTGATCGAGGCCGACACCCTGCGGATGATGGAAGGCGCGCTGGCCGTGTCCGACATGACCGTGGGCGACGTGATGGTCTCGCGTTCGCAGATGGTCGCCCTGCCCGCCGACGCGAAATTCCTCGACCTGATGAAGCAGGTGGTCGAATCGGGCCACTCCCGCTTCCCGGTGCACGGCGAGGACAAGGACGAGATCCTCGGCATCCTGCTGGCCAAGGACCTGCTGCGCGGCGTGGTCGCCGACAACGGTCCCGGCACGATCCACGAACTGCTGCGCCCGGCGGTGCTGATCCCCGAGTCGAAGAAGCTCAACCTGCTGCTGCGCGAGTTCCGCCAGTCGCGCAACCACATGGCGATCGTGATCGACGAGTACGGCGGGGTCGCCGGACTGGTGACGATCGAGGACGTGCTGGAGGAGATCGTCGGCGAGATCGACGACGAGCACGACGACGCCGAGGATCCCGATGCCCTGATCGCGGCCCAGGCCGACGGCCAGTACGTGGTCGACGCACTGACCCCGATCGCGGATTTCAACGAGCGTTTCGGCGCGGATTTCGACGACGACGAATACGACACGATCGGCGGCCTGGTCACCGCGGCCATCGGCCACCTGCCCGAGGCGGGCGAGGAGCTCACGCTGGGCCGCTTCGGATTCCGCGTGACCCGCGCCGACGCGCGCCGGCTGCATGCCCTGCACGTCAGCGTGCATGCCGACCACGCCGCGGACTGACGTGCCCGCCCTGCACGATCGTCCATGAGCCCATGGCGCGCGGCGCTGCTGGCGGCCCTGCTCGCGATGTCGTCGCTGGTGCAGGCCGCGCCGCGCATCGGCGTCGCCACCATGCAGCCCGGCGAGATCTTCTTCGAGCGTTTCGGCCATAACGCGATCGTGGTCGACGACCCCCTGTTTGCCGAGCCGGTCTCGTACAACTTCGGCTTCTTCGACCTCGACGAGCCGGATTTCACCGGCCGCTTCGTGCGCGGGGACATGCGCTACCGCCTTGTCGCGTTGCCGCTGTCGCAGGACCTGGCCTACTACCGCGAGGTCGGCCGCGGCGTCTCGGTGCAGTGGCTCGACCTGGACCCGGACGAAGCCGCGCGCCTGGCCGCCGCACTGGCGGACAACGCCCGCCCGGAGAACGCGGCCTACCGCTACGACTACTTCACCGACAACTGCTCGACGCGCGTGCGCGACGCGCTCGACGACGCGCTCGGCGGCCTGCTGCGGCGCCAGCTGGCGGGACGCTCGCGCGGCAATACGTTCCGCGGCGACGCGGTGCGGCTGGCCTCCCCCGCGCCGTGGTTGTGGCTGGGCTTCGACCTGGGCCTCGGTCCCGCGGCCGACCGGCCCAATGCGCTGTGGGACGACGCCTTCGTGCCGATGCGCCTGGCCGATGCGTTGGACGGCATCCGCCGCGCCGACGGCCGGCCGCTGGTCGCCGCGACCGAGGAACTGCTGCCGCACCGGCTTGCGCCGGAGCCGCCGGAAATGCCGCGACCGTGGTGGCCATGGCTGCTCGCCGGCCTAGCGATCGCCGCGGCCTTGCGCCTGCTGGGCCAGCGCCGCCCGCCCGCGCTGGCGGCGCTGGCGCTGCCGTTCTGGACGCTGGCCGCCCTGCTCGGCGGCGCGATGCTGTTCCTCTGGGGCCTCACCGAACACCGCTTCGCATGGGCGAACCAGAACCTGCTGCTGCTGTCGCCGCTGTGCCTGCTGCTGTGGCCGGGCGGGTGGCGGATCGCGCGCTCGCGCGACCCGGGCAAGCCGTTCCGCGCGCTCGCGTGGCTGGTCGCCGCCGGCGCCGTGCTCGCGCTGTTCCTCCACTGGTTGCCGGTGCTGCCGCAGCGCAACGCGCACTGGATCGCGCTGCTGCTGCCGATCCACGTCGCATTGGCGTGGACGCTCGCGGGCCGCGCGACGCGGGCTGCGTAACTCGCGCACACCGGCCTCCCGCGCCGACGCAACTGCATACGTATGCACGCCGCGCGCGCGCGGGCGCCGTGACATCATCGGTCCGATTCCGCGACAGGAACCCGCCCGATGCAGATCCGAAACGCATCCATCGCCGCCGTGCTCCTGTGCACCGCGGCCTCGCCCGCCTGGACGGCCCCGCCATCGCCGAAGGCGCAGGCCTGCTCGCCCGGGAACGTGCTGTGCGTCGAGCTGACCACCGACAACGACGGCCGGCCGAGCTACGCGGTGCATCGCGAGGGCCGCGAGGTCATCGCGCCTTCGCACCTGGGCATGCTGTTCACCGACGTGCCGAAATTCGAACGCAACCTCGCGATCGCCGCGCAGACCCGGGATTCGTTCGACCAGACCTGGGAGCAGCCCTGGGGCGAGCGCCGCGAGATCCGCAACCACTACAACCAGCTCACCGTGACCCTGCGCGAGCGGACCGGCCGCAAGCGCGACTTCGACGTGGTATTCCGCCTCCATGACGACGGCATCGGCTTCCGCTACGTGTTCCGCAGCCAGCCCGGCCTCGAGCGGCTGAACATCGCCGAGGAACTGACCGAATTCACGCTGGCCGAAGACGCCACCGCGTGGTGGATCCCGGCGTTCGAGTGGAACCGCGAGGAATACCTGTACCACACCACGTCGCTGCAGCAGGTGGGCGATGCGCAGACGCCGATCACGCTGCGCACCGGCGACGGCCTGCACGTCTCGATCCACGAGGCGGCGCTGGTCGACTACTCGGGCATGAACCTCACCCGGGTCGAGGGGCGCAAGCTCAAGGCCGCGCTCACCCCGGGCAGCGGCACGGCGGCGAAGGTGTCGGTGGCCACGCCCTTCGCCACGCCGTGGCGCACGCTGCAGGTCGCCACGCGCGCCGGCGACCTGGTGGAGTCCTCGCTGATCCTCAACCTCAACGAACCCAACAGGCTCGGCGACGTGTCCTGGGTGAAGCCGATGAAGTACGTCGGCGTGTGGTGGGAAATGCACATGGACCTCAAGACCTGGGGCACCGGTGCGCGCCACGGCGCCACCGACGCCAACGTCCGCCGGCACATCGACTTCGCCGCCGAGCACGGTTTCGGCGGCGTGCTGGTGGAAGGCTGGAACCGCGGCTGGGATGGCGACTGGTTCGGCAACGGCGAGGAGTTCAGCTTCACCGAATCGGCCGGAGACTTCGACCTCGCCGCGCTGAGCGGGTACGCGCGCGGCAAGGGCGTGGCGCTGATCGGCCACCACGAGACCTCGGGCCACGCCGCGCACTACGAATCTCAGCTCGACGCCGCGTTCGACCTGTACCGGCGGGTGGGCGTGCCGGCGGTCAAGACCGGCTACGTCGCCGATGCCGGGCAGGCCAAGGTGCGCGATGCGGACGGCGGCATCGTCTATGCCTGGCACGAGGGCCAGGCCATGGCCAACCACCACCTCAAGGTGGTGACGGAAGCGGCGAAGCGCCGGATCTCGGTCAATCCGCACGAGCCGGTCAAGGACACCGGGCTGCGTCGCACGTATCCGAACTGGGTCACCCGCGAGGGCGCGCGCGGCATGGAGTTCAGCGCCTGGGGCCAGCCTGGCAACCCGCCCGAGCACGAGGCCAACCTGGTGTTCACGCGCCTGCTGGCGGGACCGATGGACTACACGCCGGGCATCTTCGGCATGCGTACGCGTTCGTCCGGCGGCATCGAGACCACCTGGGCCAAGCAGCTGGCGCTGTACGTGGTGATCCACAGCCCGCTGCAGATGGCGGCCGACCTGCTGGAGAACTACGAGAAGAATCCCGGCCCCTTCCAGTTCATCAAGGACGTGCCGGTGGACTGGGAAACCACCCGCGTGCTCAACGGCGAGATCGGCGACTACGTCACCATCGCCCGCCGCGAGCGCGGCGGCGACGACTGGTACCTGGGGTCGCTCACGGACGAGCATGCGCGCAGCTTCGAGGTCGCGCTGTCGTTCCTCGACGAGGGCCGCCGCTACACCGCCCAGGTCTATCGCGATGGCGACGATGCGGACTACCGCGGCAACCGCGAGGATATCGTGATCGAGCAACGCGAGGTGACCGGCGCCGACACGCTGACCCTGCGCCTCGCACCGGGTGGCGGGCAGGCGATCCGCTTCGTCGCGCACTGAGAGGCCGCGCCTCGCGGCCGCACGCGCCGCCCGGATGGGCGGAGGTGCCCGGACGGCAGCTTCCCGGCGGCTTGCCCGGGCCCGCCGGCTCGCGCAGGATGCGTCCCATGAGCGAAGCGTCCGCCCCCGTCTCCAACCCCGCCTGCGTGGTCAACTGCGCGGTGTACGCGCCGGACGGCGTCCGGCGCGACATCGCGCTGGATGCGATCAGCGACGTGCTCGCACAGGACGACGGCAGCTTCGTCTGGATCGGACTGTACGAACCCGACGACGCCAGCCTGGAAAAGCTGCAGGAGGAGTTCGACCTGCACGAGCTCGCGATCGAGGACGCGCACAACGCGCACCAGCGGCCCAAGGTCGAGGCCTATGGCCAGGCCCTGTTCCTCGCCGTGAATACCGCGCAGATGGTCGACGGCCAGCTCCTGTTCGGCGAGACCCACATCTTCGTCGGGCCGAACTACCTGATCACGGTCCGTCACGGCGCCTCGCTCTCCTACGCGCACGCCCGCGCACGCGTCGAGCGCGAGCCGGCCCTGCTCGCGCTGGGGCCCTCGTACGCGCTGTACGCGGTGCTCGACTTCATCGTCGACAACTACCTGCCCATCGCCGACCAGTTCAAGGCCACGCTGCGCGCGCTCGAGCGCGACATCTTCTCGGACGCGTATCGGCGCAGCACCCTGGTACGGCTCTACGACCTCAAGCGCGAGCTGACCGAGATGCGGATGTCGGTGGCGCCGCTGATCGACGTGCTGTCGCAGCTGGTGCGTTCGCCCTCGCCGCAGATCCCGGAGGAAACGCGTTTCTACTTCCGCGACGTGCACGACCACGTGATCCGCGTCAACGACACGGTCGACGCGCTGCGCGACCTGCTGGGCACCGCGATGGCGGTCAACCAGTCGCTGGTCACGCTGGCACAGGGCGAGACGGTCAGGAAACTCGGCGCCTGGGCCGCACTGCTGGCGGCGCCGACCCTGATCACCAGCTGGTACGGGATGAACTTCCGGTCGATGCCCGAGCTCGACGGTCGCTATGCCTACCCGCTGCTGGTGCTCTTCGTCGGCGCGGTCTGCTTCGGGCTCTACCGCCTGTTCCGGCGCATCGGCTGGCTCTAGCCGCTGCGCGCCAGCAGGTCGGCGATCGCGGCCACGCCCGCCTCGCCCGCCACGTCCCCGGCAAGCAGCGGCAGCTGCTGCAACGGGATGTCCGGCAGCGCCTCGCGCAGCGCACGAAGGTGGATCTCCTCCTGGACGCGCCGTTCGGCGAGGAACGCGCCGGCATCGGCGGGCGAGCGACGGTTGACCACGAGCGCGCCGACGTGGATGCCCGCACGCACCAGGCTGGCGTGGAGTTCGATCGTTTCCAGCACCGGCAGGCGCTCGGCCGCCAGTACGATGGCGAACGCGGTGGCGGTGGCATCCGCCAGCACATCGCGCAGGTCGCCGAACAGGTGGCGCCGCCGGTGCAGCATCGCGCGGATCGCCTGGTCCCGGTCGCCGGGGGTCCGCGCCTCGTCGCCCTCGCCGAGCGCGCGCGCAGCCACGCCGTCGTCGCCACCGAGGTTGCGCAGCGCGACACCGAAACGTTCGCTGCGCGCCTGGCGTCGCAGCAGGCCGTCGGTCCACGCCGCCATCATGTCCGGCAGCGCCATCAGGCGTGCGGTATGTCCGGACGGCGCGGTATCGAAGACCAGCAGGTCGTGGCTGCGCAGGCCCTGCTGCACGATCCCCGCGATGCGCTCGAGCAACGCGGCCTCGAGCATTCCCGGCGCGTCGCGCGACAGCGCCAGGTGCCGGTCGACCTCGCCGGACAGGTGCGGCGGCATCAGTTTGCGCAGCGCGTCGCCGACCTGCCCCAGGTGCGCCTTCACGGTCGCCCCCGGATCGATCTCGACCGCGTCGAGCCCTGCCGCCAGCGGCCGCGGCTCCGGGCCGATGCGGCATTGCCACAGGTGGCCGAGGTTGTGCGCAGGATCGGTGGACACCAGCAGCACCCGGCGCCCGTCGCGGGCCTGTGCGTACGCCACGGCCGATGCGACCGTGGTCTTGCCCACCCCGCCCTTGCCGCCCAGGAACAGCACGCGGCGCGACGCCGCGAGCGTCAGCAGCATCCGACGTGGTCCAGCGGCGAGCGCTCCATGCCCATGCGCCGGTGCCAGTCGTGGAAGCGCTCGTACAGCACCGGCATCAGTTCCAGGGTGTAGTAGGCGGCCGGGTTCGGCACGCCAAGCGCCTCCGAGCAGACCAGCAGCATGAACAGGTCGTCCTCGTCGCGCCGGGCACGCGCGAACGTGCGCCGGTAGGGCGCGGCATAGAACTCGCCGAGCGCGGCCGACAGCCGCGCCAGCGGCGAGCCGCCGGGCGCGTCGGTCGCCATCAGCCGCGCTCGCCGTCCAGCGTGCCGTCCTCCGCGGCACCGGCATCGCGCCCCTTGCGCATGGCCAGGAAGGCCTCGAACGACACCCACAGCGCAGCCACCAGGATCACCACGTCCATCGCCAGCAGCAGCCAGTTGCCCTGCTCGAGGAAGGTGCCCAGCTGCACGATCAGCGCGTACAGCGACATGACCAGCAGGAACACGAGCGGCACCAGGGTGAACAGCGGATTGCGGCCCTTGCGGATCAGGATCACCGAGATCACCGCGAGTGTGAGCGCCGCGAGCAGCTGGTTGGTGGTGCCGAACAACGGCCAGATGACCATGCCGCCGGCGCCATCGCCACCGGCACCGAAGGCCAGCGCCATGCACACCGCCAGCGCCACCACCGTGCCGAGGAAGGTCCCGACCTTGAATCCCGCCAGCTCCGCCGCTTCCTGCACCACGAAGCGCTGCAGGCGCAGGCCGGTGTCCATGGTGGTGGCCGCGAACAGGATCGCCATCGTCGCCAGCATGGTCGAGCCGAGCTGCTCGGGCATGCCCAGGCCCTCCATCAGCAGCACGTCGCCGCCATTGACGAACGCGGTCACGCCGCCGGCGCCGAACTGCGCGTAGACCGCCTGCCAGTCCACCAGCGTGGCGAAGCCGGCGGTGCAGCATATGATGGCCGCCAGCGACAGCATGCCCTCACCGACCGCGCCGAAGTAGCCGACGAAGCGCGCGTCGGTCTCCTTGTCCAGTTGCTTGGACGTGGTGCCCGAGGCGACCATGCCGTGGAAGCCGGAGATCGCCCCGCAGGCGATGGTCACGAACAGCAGCGGCACGATCCCGGGCGTGCCGTCGGGCACGTTGTCGTTGAACGCGGGGGCGACGATCGTCGGCGATGCGAACAGCACCGCCGCGTACAGGATGCCCAGGCCCACGAACAGCTGCAGGCCGTTGATGTAGTCGCGCGGCTGCAGCAGCACCCACACCGGCAGCAGCGAGGCGATGCCCGCGTACAGGAACAGCAGCACGATCCAGGCCGACTTCGCGCTCATGCCGAACACCGAATCGGGCAGCACCAGCGGATAGCTGTTGCCGATCAGGATCAGCGCGTAGAGCACGATCACGCCGCCGATCGAGGGCCACAGCAGGCCCACCTTCCAGCGGTAGATCAGTTGCCCGATCACCAGCGCCACCAGGATCGCACCCCACACCGGGATCACCGAGGTCGGCGTGGACACCAGCAGGTTGGCGATCACCACCGCGAACGCGGCGTTGACCATCAGTAGCAGCAGGAAGATCACCACCAGGAACAGGTTGCGCCCACGGCGGCCGATGTAGCTGCCGCTGAGCATGCCCATCGACTTGCCCTTGTTGCGCACGCTGGCCCAGAGCGCGCCGAAGTCGTGTACGCCAGCGAAGAACACCGTGCCCAAGGTCACCCACAGGAACGCGGGCGCCCAGCCCCAGATCACCGCGATAGCGGGTCCCACGATCGGCGCTGCACCCGCCACGGACGTGAAGTGGTGCCCCCAGAGCACGAAGCGGTTGGTCGGCACGTAGTCGACCCCGTCGCGCAGGGTATGCGCCGGCGTCGGGTAGTCCGCCTGGAGCCGGTAGATCTTCTCGGCGATGAACTTCGAATAGAACACGTAGCCCAGCGCCATCGCGCCGAGCCCGACCAGCAGGAGGATGATGGCATTCACGTGCGGCGGCTCCCTTGGCGACGGCGATGCCGCCCGGTAGCGCAAGCCGAACCGAAACCGCGCGAATTTGCAAGCTTCGCATCGTGCAAATGGGTTGCCAGTCGGATTCGTGGTGCGTGCTGCAGTGCGACACGCGCGCGACATTCCCGCACGTCAAGCACGTCGCCAGACGCGCCGGCCCGTGTCCGCCCTCCCGGTACTGCTGCTGCGGCCGCGTGTCGCGGCCGTGCGGCGACGCCTCCTGCCCGGAGGCGCTTCAGGCGCCCGCCATCACCCGCAGCAGTTGCCCGGTGATGTAGGCGCAATAGGTGCCCAGCGCATAACCCAGCACCGCGAGCAGCACACCCACCGGCGCCAGCGCCGGATGGAACGCGCTGGCGACCACCGGCGCCGAAGCCGCTCCGCCGATGTTGGCCTGCGACCCGACCGCCAGGAAGAACAGCGGCGCGCGGATCAGTTTGGCCACCATCAGCAGCAGGGCCGCATGCACCGCGATCCAGATCAGGCCGAGCAGGAACAGCCAGGGCCGGTCGAGCAGCGCGCCGATGTCCATGTGCATGCCGATGGTCGCCACCAGCACGTAGAGCATCGCGGACCCGACCTTCGAAGCCCCGGCGCCCTCCATCTCGCGGGCGCGGGTGAAGCTCAGCACCAGGCCAACCGTGGTGGCGATCACCACCATCCAGAAGAAGCCGGACGTCAGGCTGTAGTCCTCGAGGTTCCACGACGCGGGCAGGCTCTGCATCCAGGCCACCAGCGGCTCGGCGAGCAGGTGCGACAAGCCGGTCGCGCCGAGGCCGATGGCGAGGATCACCATCAGGTCGGTCAGGCTCGGGATGCGCGAGTGCTGCGCCTGGTAGGCCTCGATGCGCTGCTTCATGTCCTCGATCGCGGAGGTGTCGGCGCGGGTCCAGCGGTCGAACGCGTCCGCGCGCGCGGCCATCAGCAGCAGGATCGCCATCCACACGTTGGCTACCAGCACGTCGACGGCGATGAACTGGCCGAACAGCGTCGCCTCGACCTCGAACACCTCCTTCATCGCGGCCTGGTTGGCGCCGCCGCCGATCCAGCTGCCGGCCACGGTGGTCATGCCGCGCCAGGTGTCGCCGGCCACCGTCTCGGGATGGATCCAGCCCATCGCCACGAACGACACCAGCGCGCCGAGCATCACCCCGAACGTACCGGTGAGGAACATCACCACCGCCTTCGGCCCCAGCCGCAGGATCGCACCCAGGTCGATCGCCAGGCACAGCAGCACCAGCGCGCTGGGCAGCAGGTAGTCGCGCGCCATCGGATACAGCCCCGAGGCGTTGCCGTCGATCAGGCCGATGCTGTTGTAGACCGCGGGCAGCAGGTAGCACAGCAGCAGCGCGGGCACGTAGGTGTAGAAGCGCTTCCAGGCGCCGCTCGGCCGCGACGAGGTCCAGAACACCAGCCCCAGCGTGATGGCCAGCAGGCCCATCACCACCGCATCGTTGGTGATCAGGGCAGTCGAGGGTACGGCGCTGTCGATCGCCATGGATGTCTCCGTTGGAAGTGTGCCGAACCGCGGATCAAGCGGCGCCGAAGAGAAGCAGCGCGCCGCGCAGGGTTACTCGCCCAGATGCCGCTTCAGCCAGGCATTGACGGTGTCGTGCCAGAGCACGCTGTTGTGCGGCTTGAGCACCCAGTGGTTCTCGTCGGGGAAGTACAGCAGCTGCGACTCGATGCCCTTGCGCTGCAGCGCGGTGAACGTCGACAGCCCCTGGTCCACCGGCACGCGGTAGTCCTTCTCGCCCTGCACGACCAGCATCGGCACCCGCCACTCCGACACGTGGTTCACCGGGTTCCAGCGCTCGTAGTTGCGCGGCTGTTCGTAAGGCGTGCCGCCGTTCTCCCATTCGGTGAACCACAGCTCCTCGGTGACGTAGCCCATCGAGCGGGTGTCGAACACGCCGTCGTGGTTGACCAGGCACTTCCACGGTTCGTTCCAGTTGCCCGCGATCCAGTTGACCATGTAGCCGCCGTAGCTGGCGCCGAGCGCGCAGGCGCGGTCGTCGTCGAGGAAGTCGTACCGCTCCAGCGCCGCGGCCCAGCCCTGCTGCAGGTCGACCAGCGGCTTGCCGCCCCAGTCGCCGCTGATGGAGTCGGTGAAGGCCTGGCCGTAGCCGGTCGAGCCGTGGAAGTCGATCATCACCACCGCGTAGCCCTGGCCGGCATAGGTCTGCGGGTTCCAGCGGTAGCTCCAGCCGTTGCCGAAGCTGCCCTGCGGGCCTCCGTGGATCAGGAACGCGACCGGGTAGGTCCGGCCTTCGACGTAGTTCCACGGCTTGACGACGTAGCCGTGCACGCGATCGCCGCCGGCGCCGCGGAAGTCGAACTGTTCGAAGGCGCCGAAGTCGACGTCGGGCAGGCGTTCGGCCGCGGTCGGGGTGATGGCGCGCAGGCCCTGGCCGTCGGGCGAGGCCGCGTAGAGCACATCGCCGGTATCGAGCGCGTTGCGCGTCAGCACCAGCGACTGCCCCGCCACTTCGTAGGACGAGACGCTGCCGTCGCCGACCAGTTCGGTCACTTCGCCGCTGGCGATGTCGATCCGGAACAGCGGGTATTCCCCCACGCTCTGCGCCGCCGCATACAGCGCGCGACCGTCGGCGGAGGGTTTGACGCTGCTCGGCGAACGATCCCAGTCCGGCGCGATCTCGCGGGTCCGCCCGGTGGCCACGTCCATCGCCATGATCGCGTAGCGGTCGGCCTCGAAGCCGGGCCGCTTCATCGCCCGGTAGTACAGCGTGTTGCCGTCGGCGCTGAACACCGGGCCGGCGTCCCAGGCCTTGTTGGCCTCCGTGAGGTTCACCGGCGCGCCGTCGGCGACCGGCAGGCGGTACAGGTCGAAGTTGGTCGACCAGGGTTCCTCGCGCCCGGCCACGCGGATGCTGGCGACGACGCTGCCTCCATCGGGTGCCCAGGTGTAGTCGCCGGCATCGCCGAACGGCTTCGACGGCACGTCGCCGTCCAGCGCGTGGCTGATGCCGCGCGCAGCCGACACCGGCTTCGCCGCGGCATCCGCCGGCAGGTCGGCCACGAACAGCCGGCTGCGGCGACCGTCCTTCCAGGTATCCCAGTGGCGCACGAACAACTGCTCGTAGACGACGCCGCTGGCCTTCGCCTCCTTGCGTTCGTCGAGGCGCTTCTGCGTGCATGCGAAGTCGTCCGCGCAGTCTGCGAAGGTCTCGGCGCTGAACGCGATGCGGCGACCATCGGGCGAGAGCCGGTAGCTGCCGACGTCGAGCGCGAACCCGGTCAGCTGGCTGGGCTCGCCTCCCTGTGCCGGCATCGCGTAGAGCTGCTGCGTGCCGTGCTTTGCGCTGAGGAAGTACAGGGTCGATCCGTCCGGCGAGAATGCGGGCGCGCTCACGCTCCAGCCCTCGGGCGTGAGCCTGCGCGGTGGCGCCATGTCGCGGGTCACCAGGCTGCGCACGTACACGGCGGTGGTGGCCTTGAGGTCGGCATCCACGCTGCGCTGGACGAATGCCACGGCGCGGCCGTCCGGCGACAGGGCCGGGGACGAGACGCGGTCGAGCCGGACCAGGTCGCGCACGTCGAAACCGCGCGCATCGGCCAGCGCCGGCAGCGCGGCCAGCAGGCACATCGGCAGCAGGGCGTGTCGCAGCATTATCGGGCTCCTCCGGACGGGAAAGGCCCGATGGTAGGCGTCGGGGGGAAACCGCGCAAAGGCCATGCGGCAGGTGCGGATGCGGCCGGGCACTCGCGAGCGGGCAGCCGGCCCCGTGCTCCGCTCAAGCCCCGGCGGCAGCCCCGGAATCCGGGACGCCGGGATCCGGGTGGCAACTTTGACTCGCCATGCCGGGCTGCGATGGCGGGTACGACAGCTCGATCATCTCCGCGGCCAGAGCCACACCGCTGACCGCGAGGCCCATTCCGGCGGCCATCCCGCTTCCCGAAAAGCGCCGCCAGCTACTCCGACGCCGCGCCTTCGCCGACCAGCGCCCGCTTCAGCGCGTCCTGCCATGCGGGGATCCCGATCCCGAAGGATGTCGAGAGCAGGGTGGTATCGAGGCACGAATACGCCGGGCGTTTCGCCGGCGTGGGATATTCGCTCGTGGCAATGGGAACGACGCGCGGCTTGCGCTCGAGCAGGCCGCGTGCGTGTGCCTCGTCGACGATGGCTTTGGCGAATCCGTACCAGGAAGTCGCGCCGTTCGCGGTCAGGTGCCAGGTGCCCGGGCCCGTGGCCCCACGGGCCAGGATCGTGGCGGTGACATCGGCGATGAGCGTCGCGGGCGTCGGCGTGCCGGCCTGGTCGGACACCACGCGCAACTCGTCGCGTTCCCTGGCCAGGCGCAGCATGGTCAGCATGAAATTGCGGCCATGCATGCCGTAGACCCACGCGGTGCGGAAGATCATGTGGCGCGCGCGGCTTGCGCGGATCGCGTCCTCGCCGGCGAGCTTGCTGGCGCCGTAAACACCGAGCGGCGCGGTGGGATCGTCCTCCCGATAGGGGCGTGCGCCGCTGCCGTCGAACACGTAATCGGTCGAGTAATGCACCAGCAGCGCATCGCGCGCGGAACAGGCCCGCGCGAGTTCGGCAGGCGCCTCGGCGTTGGCACGGAACGCCGCGTCGCGATCGGACTCGGCCTTGTCCACCGCAGTGTATGCAGCGGCATTGACGACGACATCCGGCGCGATGCGCTGCACCAATCGCGGCAGCGAGGCCGGCTCGTCGAAATCGGCGGCCTCGCAGCCGTTCGTGCCCTGGAGGGCACCGCTACGGGTGGTGCAGACCACATCACCGAGCGGCGCGAGCGCGCGGCGCAGCTCATGGCCGACCTGCCCGTTCGCCCCCAGCAGCAGGACCTTCATGGCGAGAAGATCGGCAGCCGCTCCGGCGACACGTCGGCAAGGAACGGGGCCTTCGCGTCCTTGCCCGACAATGCGGGCCCAGCGACCGGCCAGTCGATCGCGAGGTCGCCATCGTTCCAGCGGATGTTCGCGTCCGCGGCCGGATCGTAGGTCGCGGTACACAGGTAGGTGAACAGCGCGCGTTCGCTCAGCACGACGAAGCCGTGCGCGAAGCCTTCCGGGATCCAGAAATGCCGCCTGTTCTCCGCGCTCAGCACCACCGCGGTCCACCTGCCGAAATGCGGCGAACCGCGGCGGATGTCGACCGCGACGTCCCAGACCTCGCCTTCGAGCACGGACACGTACTTGCCCTGCGGGTTCGGCCACTGGTAGTGCAGGCCGCGCAGCACGCCGTGCGCCGACGAGGACACGTTGCCTTGCACGAATGTCGGGGACAGTCCCCGGGCGGCGAGCCTGTCGCGATTGAACGCCTCGAACACGAAACCCCGCGCGTCGGCGAACACTTCCGGCTCGACTACCACGCAACCCGGCAGGTTGGTTTCGACCAGCTTCACTGCACGTGTCCGCGCTCTGCGAGCCCCAGCAGGTAACGCCCATAGCCGCTGCGGTCGAGTGGTGCGGCCAGCGCGCGCAGACGGGCGTCATCGATCCAGCCCTTGCGCCAGGCGATCTCCTCCGGGCAGCACACCCGCAGGCCCTGCCGCGCCTCGATCGTCGCGATGTAGTTCGACGCCTCCATCAGCGACTGATGCGTGCCGGTGTCGAGCCAGGCATAGCCACGGCCGAGCTGCTCGAGGTGCAGTTCGCCACGTTCGAGATAGCAGCGATTGAGGTCAGTGATCTCCAGCTCGCCACGTGCCGAAGGGCCAAGGGCGGCAGCGAATTCGCTTGCGCGCCCATCGAAGAAATACAGCCCCGTGACTGCATGGTTCGAGCGCGGCGCCACGGGCTTCTCCTCCAGGCCGACCACTCTTCCTGCAGCATCGAACTCTGCAACACCGTAACGTTCGGGGTTTGCGACCCGGTAGCCGAACACCGTTGCGCCAGAGGGCCGGGCGTCCGCGCGCCCGAGCATCGTGGTCAGGCCGGGTCCGTGGAAAATGTTGTCGCCCAGCACCAGGCAGCTGGGCGCGCCGGCGAGGAAGTCGCGGCCGATCAGCAGCGCCTGGGCCAGCCCGTCGGGACTCGGCTGCACGGCGTATTCGATCTTCATGCCCCATTGCGAGCCGTCGCCGAGCAGGCTGCGGAACAGCGGCTGCTCGTGCGGAGTATTGATCACCAGCACCTCGCGGATCCCCGCCAGCATCAGCACGCTCAGCGGGTAGTAGATCATCGGCTTGTCGTAGACCGGCAGCAGCTGCTTGCTGATCGCCTGCGTGATCGGATAGAGCCGGGTGCCGGAGCCGCCGGCCAGCACGATGCCCTTGCGGCCGCTCATGCCGCCACTCCGATGCGCTCCAGGCGATAGCTGCCGTCGAGCACGCGCCCGACCCAGTCCTGGTGCGCCAGGTACCAGTCGACGGTCTCGGCCAGGCCGCGTTCGAAGCTGTACTCCGGCGTCCAGCCCAGTTCGGCGCGCAACTTGCCCGCATCGATCGCGTAGCGCCGGTCGTGGCCCGGACGATCAGCGACGAAGCGGATGAGTGTTGAGTGCGGCTGGCCATCCGCGCGCGGGCGCCGGGCATCGAGCAGGCCGCAGATCGCCTCCACTACGTCTAGGTTGCGTCGCTCGGCATCGCCGCCGACGTTGTAGGTCTCGCCGACGCGACCGTTGGCCAGCACCGCGCGGATCGCGGCGCAATGGTCGGCCACGAACAGCCAGTCGCGCACCTGCAGGCCGTCGCCGTACACCGGGAGCAGCTCGCCGGCGAGCGCCTTCGCGATCACCAGCGGGATCAGCTTTTCGGGGAACTGCCAAGGCCCGTAGTTGTTGCTGCAGTTCGTCGTCAGCACGGGCACCCCGTAGGTGTGGTGGAAGGCGCGCACGAGGTGGTCGGACGCGGCCTTGGACGCCGCGTAGGGGGAGTTGGGCGCGTATGGCGAGGCTTCAGTGAAGCGGCCGGTCTCTCCGAGCGCGCCGTAGACCTCGTCGGTGGACACGTGCAGAAACCGGAACACATCGGCCTCATTGCCATGCAGGGAGGCCCAGTGGTCGCGCATGGATTCCAGCAACGCCAGGGTCCCGACCACGTTGGTCTGCACGAATGCCGCCGGGCCGTCGATCGAGCGGTCGACATGGCTCTCGGCGGCGAAGTTGAATACCGCGTCGGGGCGATGCTCGGCCAACAGGCGCGACACCAGCGCACGGTCGCCGATGTCGCCATTCACGAACACGTGACGGGGATTGTTGCGCAATGACGCAAGCGTGTCGAGGTTGCCAGCGTAGGTCAGCGCGTCGAGATTGACGACGCGCACGCCACGCGCAACGGCATCGAGCACGAAGTTGCCGCCGATGAAGCCGGCGCCGCCGGTCACCAGCCAGGTCGGCACGGCCCCTCCGCGGCTGCGCTGGTCATGGGGCGCCCCGGCTCAGAACGGGATGTCGTCATCCGAGAAGTCGTCGACCGGCGCCTGCTGCCGGCTCGGTGCCGCCTGCGAGCGCGGCGCGGACTCCGAACGCTGCGGACGCGGGCTGCGCTCCTGGGAACCGCCGCCACCGCCCTCGCCGCGGCCGCCGAGCATCTGCATCTCGTCGGCGATGATGTCGGTGTAGTAGCGCTTCTGGCCGTCGTCGCCGGTGTGCTCGCTGTAGCTGATCCGCCCTTCGACGTAGACCTGCGAGCCCTTGCGCAGGTACTCGGCCGCGATCTCGCCGAGCTTGCCGAAGAAGGTCACCCGGTGCCACTCGGTCTTTTCCTGGTTGTTGCCGTCCCGGTCCTTGCGCACCGAGGTGGTGGCGAGGCTGACCTTGGTGACGGCCATGCCGCCCTGGGTGTATCTGGTTTCGGGATCGTTGCCGAGATTGCCGACAAGGATCGCCTTGTTGATGCCACGGGCCATTGCATTCCTCGGGTGTCGCCGGCAGAGCCCGGCGAGGGACATTGGATTATAGCGTCCCGTCCCCCGGCCGTCGGCGCGTTCCGCGGGCCGGTGTCGGATTTCACCGCACGCGGGCCGGCGCGCAGGCTCCGTATAATCGGCCGTTCATCTTCGACGGACCCCCCATGGCCGCCCCCTCTCCAGCACCGGCCCCCGGCCTCCCCGCGATCCAGGCGCTGGCCGCCGCGGACATGGACGCGATCGACGCGCTGATCCGCCGCCGGCTGGCCTCGGACGTGGTCCTGGTCAACCAGATCGCCGAGCACATCGTCTCCGCCGGCGGCAAGCGCCTGCGGCCGATGCTGGTGGCGCTGGCCGGCCGCGCCACCGGCCCGGTCACGCCGCAGCACCACCAGCTCGCCGCGATCATCGAGTTCATCCACACCTCGACCCTGCTGCACGACGACGTGGTCGACGAATCCGACCTGCGCCGCGGCCGCAGCACCGCGAACGCCCTGTGGGGCAATGCGCCGAGCGTGCTGGTCGGCGACTTCCTGTACTCGCGCAGCTTCCAGCTGATGGTCGAGCTCGACCGCATGGAGGTGATGCGGATCCTCGCCGACACCACCAACCGCATCGCCGAGGGCGAGGTGCTGCAACTACTGCACGTGCGCAATCCCGACACGGACGAGGCCACCTACCTCGACGTGATCGAGCGCAAGACCGCCGTGCTGTTCGCCGCCGGCACCCGGCTCGGAGCGCTGGCGTCCGGCGCCGACGAGGCCTCGCAACTGGCCCTGCACGAGTACGGCCTGCAACTGGGCCATGCCTTCCAGATCGCCGACGACGTGCTCGACTACAGCGCCGACGCCGACGCGCTCGGCAAGAACCTCGGCGACGACCTGGCCGAAGGCAAGGCCACCCTGCCGCTGATCCACGCGATGGCGCACGCCGACCAGGCCACGCGCGCGCGGTTGCGCGACATCGTCGAACGCGGCGACATCGATGCGATGCCGGATGTGCTGGCCGCGATCGAGCGCGCCGGCAGCCTCGATTACAGCCGCGCCCGCGCCCGCGACTACGCCGCGGCGGCCGAAGCCGCGCTCGCGACGTTGCCGGACAACGAGGCGGTCGCCGCTTTGCGCGGCCTCGCGCGTCATGCGGTCGAGCGCGGGCACTGAGCGTCCCGCGGTCAATTCCCGGCGCCGCGGGAACCGGGCTGTTCACGCGACGCTGCAATCGCCTGCCCCACCCTGCCGCGCGCCTCAGGCGATACCGATCCCCGGGATGGCGGCGATCGCCTCTGGATCGAAACCTGCCAGCGCGGCGAAGTGGCGCCCCCGTGCGTTGTAGTCGCGGTAGGCGCCGAAACTCGGGGCGCCCGGCGAGAGCAGTACCACGCCCTCCCCGCCCAGCAGGTCCTGCGCCCGGGCGACGGCCTCGCCGAGGTCGACGGCCTGGCCCAGGCCGAAGCCGGCACGGCCCGCGACACCGCTCAGGAGGGCATGGATGCGCGGCCCGTTCTGGCCCATGGTGACGATGGCGGCAGGTGGCCTGGCGCCGATGGCCTCGACGAAGGGTTGCCAGTCGAGTCCGCGGTCGTGGCCGCCGACGAGGATCGCCACGCGCCGATCACCGAAGACGTCCAGCGCCGCCAGGCTGGCGTGCGGCGTGGTGCTGATCGAGTCGTTGACGTAGGCGACGCCATCGCGGGTGCCGAGGGTCTGCAGCCTGTGCGGCAACGGCTGGAACGTGAGCGCGTGCGGCGCCAGCGCCTTCGCATCCAGGCCCAGCGCCTCGATCGCGGCCAGCACGGCGCAGAGGTTGCCGCGATTGTGCCGCCCTGGTACGGGCAACCCACGCGTGTCGAGCACCGCCTCGTCTCCCCGCCAGAGCGCTTCGCCGCGCAGATGCCATCCGTCGGCACGACCGAACCAGCGCACGTCGCTGTCCGGCAACGCAAGCGCGGAGAGCGTCGCATCATTGGCATCGAGCACCGCGACGCGCGGATGCGCTTCGGTGAGCAGCGCCAGCTTGTCGACGACGTAGCGCGCCTCGCTGCCGTGCCAGTCCAGGTGTTCGGGAAACACGTTGGTGACGACGGCGACATCCGGACGCACGCCGCTCGCGGCGACGTCGCGGGTCTGGTAGCTGGACAGCTCGATCACCCAGAACGTCGCCTCGCCATCGAGCAGCTCCAGCAGCGGCTGGCCGATGTTGCCGGTGAGCGCGGTGCGATGGCCGGCTGCGCGCAGGATGTGCGCCAGCAACGCCGATGTGGTGCTCTTGCCCTTGGTGCCGGTGACGCAGATCGTGCGCGCATCGGGACGCTGCGCGAACCACAGCGCGGTGCCGCCGATGAAGCGCGTACCTTGCGCGGCCGCCGCGACCGCTTCCGGGCGGTAAGGACTGATGCCGGGCGACTTCACCACCACGTCGAATGCCGACAGCCGCTCGGCGCTTGCTTCGGTTTCGACCAGCAACGCCCCGTCACCCAGCGCACGCGCCTCCTCCGCCTCGGCGGCCGTGCAGAACAACGTGAGCCGCGCAGGAAACCGCTCGCCCGATTCTCCAATCCCGATTCCCGATTCCCGTGCGCCGCGCAGCGCCGCATAGGCCGCGCGTCCCTCGCGACCCCAGCCCCAGAGCGCGACGCGCAGTCCCGCGAGCTGCGCGATGCTAGGCGGCGAAGCGGACACGCAGGCGTTCCCACAGCGGCGCGGGGATGCCGTGCCCGTCGTCGAGCACCAGGAGTGCCGCGATGTCGACCTCGTCCGCACCCAGCTGCGGCGCGATCTCGCGGGCGAAGCGCGCGACGATCGCGTCCTCGCGCCACTCCGGCCGCGCCGCCAGCGCCGCCATCGCCGCGCGCGACTCCCTGCCTTCGCCCACGCATTCGAACGGCTTGTGGTCGCGGTACTCGAGCAGGGCATCGTAGCCGCCGACCTGCGCAGGATCGTCCAGCAGGTTGCGCCCGAAGATCCCCACCAGCCGCGGCTTGGGCATGAACGGCGCCAGCGCGAGGAACACGAAGTGGCACTTCGGGCACACCCCGCACCAGCGGTTGACCGGCCGCTCGCCGAGCAGGTGGAAATTGCGGTTGCAGCTGGAGAAATGCGCGTCGTACTGGTCGGTCTTGGCGAACTGGCGCGCCACCGCGAGTTCGCTCAGCGGCCGCAGCAGCGAGTAGTACGACAGGTCGGTCGCTACATGGCTGCGCAGGTGCGCGGCGAACGCGCGCTCGAACGCCCAGCCCTTGGACCACTGGTGGTTCACCTCGCCGGTGCCCTCGATGAGGCTGCCATAGCTGGCCGAGCGCTCGTTCGAGAACACGACCTGGTCGAAGTCGAGGACCACCGCGGTGAAGGCCAGGATCGCCGAGTTCACCGCGGTCACCGGGATGTGGCCGTTCCACGCGCCCTGGCGGTTGTACTCGAACAGTTCCGGCGCCAGCTGGCGGCCGATGTTGAGGGTCGGCAGGCCGGTGCGTTCGGCGCAGGCGCGGATCAGCTGCGAACCGCCGATCCAGGTCACCGTCTGCTCTACACCGAGCGCGCGCAGCGCCTCGATGCTGACCAGCGAATCCTTGCCGCCGCCGATCGCCACGAGCGCTCGCTCGCGCAAGGCCATGCCTGCTGCTCCCCCGCCCGCAGCGAAAGGTGCCCGAAGTGCCGTGTCCCCCGCCCTTCCCCCGCTCGCGGGGGAAGGTGCCCGAAGGGCGGATGGGGGCGGGTCCGGAGCGACGGAGCCGCCCCCACCCCGACCCTCCCCCGCAAGCGGGAGAGGGGGCAGAACGGCAGGAAACCTGATCCTGCCGCGCAGGTCCAGTCCATTGCGATACGCGAACTCGCCCAGGCCGTGCACGTACACGTCCTCCAGCAGCATCGCAGTCGCCGCGTCGATGCCCCCGCCTTCGATGTGGATCTCCGGCGGCACCGCCGCCTTGTAGTAGCTGATGCCGGCAATCAGGTGCAGCAACTGCAGCGCGCGCTCCGCCGCGCTCGCGCGTTCACCTTCCAGCACGAACGGCGCACCCGGCAGGGTCACCGTCTCGACCAGTTCCGGGCCATCGTCGAAGGCGTACACCAGCTGCGCCACCCCGCTGTGGGCATCGAAGCCGCAGCGGACGAAGCGGAACGCGCGCACCGCGTCGCGATCGAAGGCCGCCGGCTTCATTCCAGCACCTCTTCGCGCGGCAGCTCGCGCAGGTTGTAGGTATTGGCCATGGCGAACCCGTAGGCGCCGGCGTCGGCCAGCAGCACCACGTCCCCTTCCGCGGTGGCCGCGGGCAGGCGGCGGCCGGTGCCGAACACGTCGCTGGATTCGCAGATCGGCCCGACCACGTCGCAGGCCATGTCGGCCGGCGCGTCGTGGCGCGACAGGTTGTGGATGCCATGCCAGGCGTCGTAGAGCGCCGGGCGCATCAGCGCGTTCATGCCGGCATCGAGACCGACGCGGCGCACGCCCAGCTTCTCCACCACCTGGGTGACGCGCGCCAGCAACACGCCGGCCTCGGCCACCAGATAGCGGCCCGGCTCGATCGCCAACCGGTAACGCGGCCAGGCAGCCTTGATCTCCGCCAGTCCCTCGGCCCAGGCGACGACGTCGAACGGCGCATCCTCGGGCTTGTAGGGAATGGTCAGGCCGCCGCCGATGTCGATGGTGTCGACCGTGCCGATGCCGTCGGCGATCGCCGCCAGTTCTGCGTACACCTCGCGCCAGTGCCTGGGCTGGCCGATGCCGCTGCCCAGGTGCGCGTGGATGCCGGTGATGCGCGCGTCGAGCGCACGCGCGGCGTCGGCGAAGGCGTCGACCGATGCCAGCGCCAGCCCGAACTTCGAGGCCGCGCCGCCGGTGACGACCTTGGCATGGTGGCCGTCGCCACGGCCGAGGTCGACGCGCAGCCACAGGTCGCGGCCGCGGAAGATGTCCGGCCACCGCGACAGCGCCTCGAGGTTGTCGAGCGTCACCGTGACGCCATGCGCGAACGCGGCTTCGTACTCGGCGCGCGGGGCGAAGCTCGGGGTGAACAGCACGCGCGCCGGATCGATCCCGGGCACTGACGCGAACACGTGTTCGAGCTCACCCTGAGACACGCATTCCAGGCCGAAACCTTCTTCGGCGAGGGTGCGCAGGATGGCCGGATGCGGGTTGGCCTTGATCGCGTAGAAGCGACGGTCCACCGCCGCCACCGCAAGCAACGCACACGCGCGTTCGCGCACCGTCGGCAGGTGGTAGGCATAGGCCGGCGTGCCGACGGCGGCGAGCCCAAGCAGGCGTTCGCGTGCGCCCTGCCACCAGGCCGGCGCGCGCTGCGGCCGTCCGTGCTGGATCTCGCGCCAGCTGGGCCCGAACACGTCGCCATCGGCCACCGGCATCGCGCCGCTGCCGATCAGTTCGGCGTGCAGCTCGGGCAGCAGCCCGTCGGCGTCGGCCTCGTCGATCACGAAGGTCAGGTTGAGGTCGTTGGACGACTGCGAGATCAGGTGCACGCGCTCCTGGCCGAAGGTCGCCCACACGTCCGACAGCCTGTGCAGCAGCGAGCGCATACCACGGCCGACCAGGGTGATCGCCGCGCAGGGCGCGATCACCTTGACCCGGCAGATCTGCGCCAGGTCTTCCGACAGCCGCGCCAGCACGTCGGTGCTGACCAGGTTCTCGCTGGGATCGAGCGAGACGGTGACGTTGGTCTCCGCGGTGCCGATCAGGTCCACCGACAGGCCGTGGCGCCTGAAGCGCTCGAAGATGTCGGCCATGAACCCGACCGACTGCCACATGCCCACGGTTTCCATCGACACCAGCACGATGCCGTTGCGGCGGCTGATCGCCTTCACGCCCGGCACCGGCGAGGCGTCGCCGTCGATGCGGGTGCCGGGCAGGTCCGGGCGTTCGGTGTCGAGGATCGCCATCGGCACCCCGCTCACGCGGCACGGCCCGAGCGAACGCGGATGCAGCACCTTGGCGCCGGTGGTGGCGATTTCCTGCGCCTCGGCGTAGTCCAGACGGGTGAGCAGGCGCGCGTCCGGCACCTCGCGCGGATTGGCGGTGAACATGCCCGGCACGTCGGTCCAGATCTCCACGCAGCGCGCATGCAGCAGCCCGCCGAACAGCGCCGCCGAGGTATCGGAGCCGCCGCGCCCGAGCACCGCGGTGCCGCCGTCGCCGTGGCGCGCGATGAAGCCCTGGGTGAGCAGCAGCCGCGTAGGCTGCGCCGCAAGGCGTGCACGCCAGGCGTCGTCGGCCTCGCGCCGGCACGACACCGACAGCCGCCTGCTCCAGGCGCTCTGGTTCGGCAGTTCGATCGCATCCAGCCAGTCGCGCGCGTCGAGCCAGCCGATGTCCAGCCCCTGCGCGGCGAGATAGGCCACGCCCAGCGTGGACGAAAGCAGTTCTCCCTGCGCCAGCACTTCGGCCTGCCAATCGAGCGCCTGCGCGGCGGCGCGCGGATCGCGCGCGAGTTCGCGCAGCGCATCCAGGCGCTCGGCCAGCACCCGGTCCGGATCGAGGCCGAGTTGCACGGCGAACTCGCGATGCCGCGCCACCAGCGCATCGACGCGCGCGGCACTGTCGCCGGCACCGGCCGCGATCGCGGTCAGCTCATTGGTTACACCGGAAAGCGCAGACACCACCACCAGCACGCGCACGTCGTCCCCGGCCGCCCGTTTCGAAGCCAGCCTGCCGATGGTGTCCCAGCGATGGCGTTGCGACACCGAGGTGCCGCCGAACTTGAGCACGACCCAGGGCGTGCCGGTCGGAGAAGCGGGCATGGACGTGGATGGATTCCGGTATAACGGGCGGCCGATCCGCGCCTGCGGGCGCGACGCGCGGATTCATGACAAGCGCGGATTCTATCCAAATCGAGGCCAACCCCCACATGTCGCCACGCCGTTACCTGCTGCTGGACGTCTTCGCCGATCGCCCCGGGGCCGGCAATCCGCTCGCCGTGGTCCTGGATGCGCGCGGATTCGACGACGCGACCATGCAGGCGATCGCGCGCTGGACGCGCCTGCCGGAGACCACCTTCGTGTTCCCGGCACCCACCCCCGGGGCGAGCTACGGCCTGCGCATGTTCAGCCCGCGTCGCGAGGTGCCGTTCGCCGGGCATCCCAGCGTGGGCACGGCGCATGCGGTGCTGCAGGCGGGGCTGGCGACGCCACGCGACGGCCTGCTGGTGCAGTCGGGAATCGCCGGCGAGCTGCCGCTGCGCGTGCTCGGCGAAGGCGCGACCCGCACGATCGCGGTGCGCACGCCGCGGGCGCGGATCGTCGAGGTCGCCGATCCGGCCCACCCGCTGTTGCGGGCGGCGCTGGCCGGCATCCCGCGCGGCAACCTGCCGCAGGCGCTGGTCGACGGCGGGCGCCGCTGGTGGCTCGCGGAAGTGGCCGGCGAAGCCGCGCTGCGCGCCGCGACGCCCGACTGGGACGCGATCGAGCGGCTGGCGCTCGAGACCGACAGCATGGGCCTGTGCGTGTTCGCGCGCAGCGACGACCCGGTGCACCACCTCGCCGTGCGCGCCTGGGTCGGCGCGACCGGGCGCTTCGAGGACGCGGCCTCGGGCGCGGCCAACGCCACGCTCGCGGCATGGCTGGCCTCGCAGGGCGCCCTGCCCGGCCGCGACGGCCGCTACCGCATCAGCCAGGGTCGCGAAGTCGGCTTCGACGCGATCATCGAGCTGCACGTGGACGAGGCCGGCGACGTGTGGTCGGGTGGTCGCGTGCAGACCGTGGTCGACGGGATGATCGACTGGTTCGGGGTACGCGACTAGCGTTCGCCTGCGGCGGCTGCGCGCCACCGCCACCGACGGAAGCGGTGCGTCCGCCTGCGCCATGGGCACCCGGCGGCCGCTAGTCCGGCGCTGAAAACACCGATGCCGGAGCGCTGTTCCGGCCAGGACCGGTTCGCCGCGAGCCGCGCGGGCGCCGGATCATTCCGAAGCGGCGGCCTCGAACACGGGCTTCCCGTCCACCCAGGTCGAGCGGATCTCGAGCGCGTGCAGTTCCGCCGCGTCGATCGCCAGCGGATCCTGCGCCAGCACCACGAAATCCGCCTGCAGGCCGGGGGCCAGACGTCCGGTCAACGCTTCGTCACGATGGGCCCAGGCCGCGTCCGCGGTGAAGCCGCGCAGGGCCTCGGCCGCGCTCAGCACCTGGTCCGGCAACCAGCCGCCCTCGGGATGACCTTCGCGATCCTGGCGGGTCGCGGCGGCATGCAGGCCCAGGCGCGGATCGGGCGATTCGACCGGGAAATCCGAACCCAGCGCGAGCCGCACGCCGGCTTCCCCGAAGCGACGCCAGGCGTAGGCCCCGGCGATGCGCTCCGCGCCGACACGATCCTGCGCCCAGGGCATGTCCGAGGTCGCGTGCGTGGGCTGCATCGACGCCACCACGCCGAGTTCGGCGAAGCGCGGGATGTCCTCCAGCGCCATGATCTGCGCGTGCTCGATGCGCCACCGGGGGTCGCTGTCCGCGGCATCTCCGAGCACGCGCGAGTAGGTGTCGAGCACGATGCGGTTGCCGCGGTCGCCGATCGCATGCGTGGCCACCTGCAGGCCGCAGCCCTGTGCGCGCCGGGCCAGCTGCTCGAACCGCGCCGGCTCGACCAGCAGCAGGCCGCGGTTGCCGGGATCGTCGCTGTAGTCCTCGATCAGCGCGGCGCCGCGACTGCCGAGCGCGCCGTCGATCAGGAACTTCACCCCGCGCATCTGCACGCGGCGCCCCGGATGGGCGTAGGGCCCGTGCTCGCACAGCCAGGCGAACGCATCGGCGTCGCCGTCGGCGTAGGCGCTGATGCGCAGCGGCAGGCGGCCTTCGTCGGCGAAGCGCCGCAGCTGTTCGAAGTCGCGGCGGCTGGTGCCCATGTCGTGCACGCCGGTCAGGCCGTTGCGCACGGCGGCCTCGAGCGCGAGCGTGAGGGCGCGGTCGGCATCGGCCTGGTCCATCGCCGGCACGACCGCGTCGACCAGGCGTTCGGCCTCGTCGACGAACACGCCGGTCGGCCGCCCGCCGGCATCGCGCACGATCAGTCCGCCGTCCGGTTGTCCCGACGCCAGCAGCGCGGCGCCCTGCGGGCGGGCGGCCACCGCGCGCAGCGCCGCGGAGTTCACCCAGCCCGCGTGGCCGTCGACGCGGCGCAACCACACCGGGCGATCCGGAAACGCCGCGTCGAGGTCGGCCGCGGTCGGGAACGCCTGCTCCGGCCAGTCGTTCTGGTCCCAGCCGCCGCCCAGCAGCCACTCGCCGTCCGGCAGGTCCGCCGCGAACGCGCGCAGGCGCGCCAGGACCTCCTGCCTGCTGCGCGTGCCGACGAGATCGACGCGGGTCAGCGCGACGCCGAGCCCGACGATGTGCGCATGCGCATCGATCAGCCCGGGGATCACGGTGGCGACGCCGACATCGATCACGCGCGCGTCCGGATGCCGGGCCGCGAGCACGGCAGCCGAACCGACCGCGACGATGCGCCCACCGTCGTCCCACACGATTGACTCCACCACCGGAACGGCCGGATCCGAGGTGTGGATGCGCCCGGCCTGCAGCCTGGTTTCACCGGCCACGGCGGGCAGGCAGGCGGCGGCGCACAACAACGGCAAGAGCATCTGGCGCAGCATCGGCGCACTCCGGTGGTCGATGGGGCGATGCTACAACGGGAACGCCGCCGACCTGCGCCCTCCGTGGAGCGCAGGCATGCCGAGCGGCGCACCGTAACGCGCGTTCGCCACGCCGGAGACGCGAGGACAAGGGACACGAGGGGCCCGACGGCTCCCCCGCCTCATCGCGGCGCTGGGCGCCGCCTCACTCGGCGCGCACGTCCACGCGCACGCGGATGCGGTCGCCGGGGTGGTAGTTCGTCCGCGTCAGGTATTCGCGACCGCCGTATTCGTAGGTGACGTCGTACTCGCCGACCGTGCCGTCGTATGCATCGCTGCCGTAGGCGTCGTACCCGCCATAGCCGTCGCCGCGGTAGGGATCCGGCTCGCAGACGGTGACCGTGGCGTCGCGATCGCGGCGGTTGGCCTCGTAGATGCCGCGACCGGCCGCGCCACCGACCATCGACCCGACCGCCGTGCCGATCACCTGGCCGCTGCCGTCACCGATCCTGCTGCCGAGCACCGCGCCGGCGATGCCGCCGAGCACGGTGGCGACCAGTCGGCCGTTGTCGTCGCGACGCTGGTCGCGGTAGGGATCGTGCGGATAGCCGTTCCGGTAGTCGCCGTCGTAGGAATCGGCACGGCGATCGCCCCAGGGCTCGTTGCCCGCATAGCCTTCGCGCCGGGTCCGGCAGCGCCGCGTATCGCTCACCGGCCTCGCGCGGCCATCGAAGACCGGGTCGACGCGCACCACCCGGGCCCAGTCGTGGTGACCCTGCGGCGCATAAGCGTCAGGCCGCGCCTGCTGCTGCGGAACCCGGTGGCTGTAGTCGCCGTAGGGCGCCGGACCGTAGCGGCCGTCATCGACCTGCGCGCCGACGGCGCCGGCAGCGAGCGCCAGCACGATGGCAACGGACACGCTTGCGGACTTCATCATGAGAACCCCCGGGCGCCGGGCAGGGCGGCGCGCATCGCCACGCTAGGGACGCATGGCTAACGGGCGGCTGAATCCGCGCGGCTCCGCTCCGCCGCGGCATGCGGCGTTCACCGCGCCGACAGCCAGGCCAGCGCCTGCGCGGCGCATTCGGCGGCGTTGCGGCCCAGCAGCGGGCCGACATGGCTGACGGCGGTCGCGCGCAGCAGCGAGGCCTCCCACGCGCTCGCCAGGGCCGCGGTGAGCCGCGGCGGCACGTCGTCGTCCACCATCGAGGCGATGCACAGCACCCGGCAGGCAGGCGGTTCGACCTCGATGCCGCCGCAGGCCTCGCGCATCGCCCGCCCGCTCTCGTCGCGCCAGTGCCGGAACGCGAACAGCGCGGTGGCCTCGTCGGCGTCGGGCAGCGCGCGCTGGGTGCCGGTCAGGCGCGCGTCGCGCTGCCAGGGCACGACGTCCGGCCAGTCGCGACCGGGCAGTTGCGCATGCCATGGCGACGGCGGCAACGGGTTGACCAGCACCAGTGCATCGGCGCCGTCGGCACAGGCCATCGCCAGCAGTCCGCCCAGGCTCGCGCCGACCAGCGCGCGCGGGCGCGGCAATGCGTCCAGCGCCGCGCGCACCTGCGCGGCGTAGTCGTCGAAGCCGGTGGCGGCCAGGCCCTCCGGCGAGGCCTGCAGGTCGGGAGCGGCCACCCGCAGGTGGCCCGCCTCGAACACGGCCTTCCAGACATTCCATTCCCAGCCGCCGCCGCCTCCGCCGTGCACCATCAGTGCCGAGGCGATGCGCTCATCCAACCAGTTCCGCCTCCAGCGTGATCGGAACCGCGCTCAGGGCCTTGGACACCGGGCAGTTCTGCTTCGCGTCGTCGGCGATGGCGCGGAACTTCGCCTCGTCCAGGCCCGGCACCTTCGCCTTCATCTTCAGCCGGATCGCGCTCAGCGTCGGGCCGCCTTCCATCGACAGGTCCACCTCGGCGCTGCCGTCGAGCGCTTCGGGCGGATGCCCGGCTTCGCCCAGCTTCGCCGCCAGCGCCATGGTGAAGCAGCCGGCGTGCGCGGCGGCGATCAGTTCCTCGGGATTGGTGCCCTTCTCGTCGCCGAAGCGGCTGTTGAAGCCGTAACGGGTGCCGTCGAGCAGGCCGCTCTGCGGGGTGGTGAGCGAGCCCTTGCCGCCCTTGAGGTCGCCTTCCCAGTGTGCGCTGGCCTTGCGGGAGATGCCCATGATGTCGCTCCTGTGGGGTAAAGCGTGCAGCGTAAGCACGCGCGCGTTACTTCCGCGTGCGGGCGCGCCGGGATGCTGCGTCGCAACGCGCTCCGCCCGGTGCGACGCGCTACTGTGTCGGCCCGCCATGACCGCCCCTCGAGCGTGCGCTCGAACGGCAGCGTTCCTCCCGCGGACAGCCATGACGGCCGCCATGCGGATCCCCCGCAGGGATCGGACCAGCCCGCCTGGACGTTCCGCGGCACGGATCCCTCCGAACGATGCCGGCCGCGCTGGCCGGCATCCCATCCAAGGGAGGATCGGCCCCATGCCCTACTCGACGCAACAGGTCCGCAACGTGGCCCTCGCAGGCCACCCCGGCGCCGGCAAAACAACCCTGTTCGAAGCCCTGCTGCATGCCGGCGGCACCGTACAGACGGCAGGCACCGTCGAACGCGGCAACACCGTGTCCGACTTCGACCCGATCGAGAAGCAGCGCGGCCACTCGATCGACGCGGCCATCGCCGGCATCGACTACCGCGCGGGCGCGGACCGTTCCGCGCACATCAACCTGATCGACCTGCCCGGCTATCCCGAATTCCGCGGTCCCGCGCTGTCGGCGCTGGGCGCGGTGGAGACCGCGGCGATCGTGGTCGACGCCACCGGCGGCGTGGAATACGGCACCCGGCGCATGATGGAGCGCGCGAAGGAACGCGGCCTGTGCCGCGCGATCGTGGTCTCGCGCATCGACGCCGAGGGCGCCGACCCGGGCCGCGTGCTCGACCAGCTGCGCGACGCCTTCGGGCCGGAGGTGCTGCCGCTGAATTTGCCCGCGGACGGCGCGACGCGCGTGGTGGACTGCTTCGCCTCGGCCGACGGCGACGCGCGCGTCAGCGACCTCGGCCCGGTCGCCGACTGGCATCGCCGGATCCTCGACCAGGTGGTCGAGATCAACGAGACGGTGATGGACCATTACCTCGACCTCGGCGAGGAAGGCCTGTCGGGCCAGGAACTGCACGATGCGTTCGAGCAGTGCCTGCGCGAGGGTCACCTGGTGCCGGTGTGCTTCGTGTCCGCGCGCACCGGCGTCGGCGTGAAGGCGTTGCTGGACGTCGCCACCCGGCTGTTCCCGCATCCGGGCGAGGCCAACCCGCCGCCGTTCGTGAAGGGCGCCGGCGCCGACGCCCGGCCGATCACCACCACGCCCGACCCGTCGGCGCACGTGGTCGCCGACGTGTTCCGCATCGTCCACGATCCCTTCGTCGGCAAGCTCGGCGTGTTCCGGGTGTACCAGGGCACGGTGCGCCGCGACACGCAGCTGTTCGTCGACGACGGGCGCAAGCCGTTCAAGGTCGGCCACCTGTTCCGGCTGCACGGCAAGGAGCACGTCGAGGTCGACCAGGCCATCCCGGGCGACATCGCCGCGGTGGCCAAGGTCGACGAGCTGCATTTCGACGCGGTGCTGCACGACAGCCACGACGAGGACCAGATCCGGCTGGCGCCGGTCGCGTTCCCGAAACCGATGTTCGGGCTGGCGATCGAGGCCGGCAGCAAGGGCCAGGAGCAGAAGCTGGCGAACGCGCTGCACAAGCTGGCCGAGGAGGATCCCTGCTTCCATGTCGAACACGAGGACGAGACCAACGAGACCGTCATCCGCGGGCTGTCCGACCTGCATCTGCGGATCCAGCTCGAGCGGCTCAAGGACCGCTTCGCGGTGGAAGTCACCACCCGGCCGCCGCGCATCGCCTACCGCGAAACCATCGGTGCGAAGGCCGAGGGCCACCATCGGCACAAGAAGCAGACCGGTGGCGCGGGCCAGTTCGGCGAGGTGTTCCTGCGGGTCGAGCCGCTGCCGCGCGGGGGCGGGTTCGAGTTCGTCGACGAGGTCAAGGGCGGGGTGATCCCTGGCCAGTTCCTGCCGGCCGTCGAGAAGGGCGTCCGCCAGGTGCTGGCCTCCGGCGCGATCGCCGGCTATCCGATCCAGGACGTGCGCGTCATCGTCTACGACGGCAAGCACCATCCGGTCGACAGCAAGGAGGTGGCGTTCGTCGCCGCCGGCCGCAAGGCGTTCCTCGATGCGATCGGCAAGGCCAGGCCGCAGGTCCTCGAACCGATCGTCGACCTCGAGGTCAACGCGCCCGAGGCGCACATGGGCGACATCAGCGGCGGCCTGGCGGGCAAGCGCGCGCGCATCAACGGTACCGATGCGACCGGCAACGGCGAGATCGCGGTCACCGCCCAGGTGCCGCTGTCGGAGCTGGAGGGGTACGCCGCGGAACTCAAGTCGGCGACCGCCGGCCGTGGCCGCTACGCACTGGAATTCAGCCACTACGAACCGGTGCCGCCGCAGGTGCAGCAGGCGCTGGCGGCGGCCTGGCGACCCAGGCACGAGGAGGACTGACGACGAGGTCCAATCGTGAACTCCGGCCGCGCCGCCCTGCTCGCCGACGCGATCCTCGCCCTGCACGTGGGCGTGGTCGCCTTCGTGGTGCTCGGGTTGCTGGCGATCCTGGCAGGCGGTCCACTCGGCTGGCGCTGGATACGGGGGTTGGCATTCCGCGCCACGCACCTGCTGCTGATGCTGGTGATCGCGCTGCAGGCCTGGATGGGGCAGCTGTGCCCGCTGACGGTCTGGGAACAGGCGTTGCGAATCCGAGCGGGGCAGGATACTTACGGCGAATCCTTCATCCAGTACTGGCTGTCGCGCCTGATCTTCTTCGAGGCGCCCTGGTGGGTGTTCGTGTTCGCCTACAGCGCGTTCGCCGGACTGGTGATCGCCTGCTGGTGGCGGTGGCCGCCGGTCCGGCGTCGCGCAAGCAGCAGGCGCCCGCGGTGAGGCGGGTGCGGAATATGCGTGTTTTTTCGCGTTTTCCTATTGGCGGCGCGATGCGGATGCCCTACATTGCGCCTGCCGGCATGTTCGGCCGCACCAAAACGCAGACCACAGACACTGACGAGGGAACACAAAACCCATGGCAAAGAAGAAGGCCACGACCAAGAAGGCAGCCCCGAAGAAGGCCGCCAAGCCTGCCGCGCCGAAAGCGATCAAGGATCCGTTGAGCAAGTCGGGCCTGGTGGCCCACATCGCCGACGCCACCAGCGTCGCCGCGAAGGACATCCGTGCCGTGCTCGGCGCGCTCGAGGGCGCGATCCACGGCTCGCTGAACAAGAAGGGCGCGGGCAGCTTCACCCTGCCGGGCGTCGCCAAGTTCAGCGCCGTCAGCGTGCCGGCCAAGCCCAAGCGCAAGGGCATCAACCCGTTCACCAAGGAAGAGCAGTGGTTCGCCGCCAAGCCCGCCTCGGTGAAGGTCAAGGTGCGTCCGCTGAAGAAGCTCAAGGACGCGGCCGCCTGATCGCCGCAAGCGACAGCGACGCCACGAACGGGACGGCCTTGCCGTCCCGTTTCTTTTCGGGCGGCTAAGATGCGCGTCCCACCTCCAAAGCGACGACCGGACACGACGATGAGCCTCAACGGATTCCTCGACCACCTGCTCAAGTCCGCGGCACCCACCACCGTGACGGGCAACGACGGCCGCGGCGGACTCGGCGGCATGCTCGGCTCCGACTTCGGCAAGGGCACGATGGCCGGCGGCGCGCTGGGCCTGCTGCTGGGCCGCAACAGGACCACCCGCAAGCTCGCGACCTACGGCGGGCTGGCCGCGCTGGGGATGATGGCCTACCGCGCCTACGGCGACTACAAGGCGCAGCAGGGCGCGCAGGTGCAGCCGCAGACCGTCGACCGGCTGCCGCCACCGCAGGCGAACCTGCACGGCGAGGCGATCCTGCGCGCACTGGTCGCCGCGGCCAAGGCCGACGGCCATCTCGACGCGCGCGAGCGCCAGGTGATCGAGGGCGAGTTCGCACGGATCGCGCCGGAGGCCGAAGTGCAGCGGTGGCTGAAGGTCGAACTCGACAAGCCGCTCGATCCGGCCGAGGTGGCGCGCTCGGCGGGCACGCCCGAGATCGCCTCGGAAATGTACCTGGCCAGCCTCGTCGCCGCGGACGAGCAGAACTACATGGAGCGCGCGTACCTGGACGAACTCGCGCGCCAGCTCGGGATCGACGACGCCCTGAAGCGGCGGCTCGAGCAGGAGTTCCGCGACGCCGCCGGCTGAGCGCAACCCGACGCCCGCCGATGCCACGCGCGCGCCTGCTGCTGCCGTTGCTGCTGTTGCCCGCGCTGGCCGCGCTGCTGGCCCTGCGAGGCTGCGATCGCGGCGGCACCGACGATCCTCCGGCGCGCCCCGTCGCGGCCACCCTCCCGGCGGACGCTGCCGCGCGCGCCGCACGCGATGACGAGGAAGCGTTCGCGCGTGCGGAACTGCGCGACCGCCACGATGCCGCCATGCGCGCCGCGGTCTCCACCCTGCACCGCTATCTGGCGAAACTGCCCGAGGACCACGTCGCCGCCGACGCGTTCTGGGCCGATGGCCGCCCGCCGCGCGACGCCGACGAGGCGGACCTGCGCGGCCTGCCGGCGGCGCCGAGCTTCTTCCGCACGCGAAACCGCTCCCCCGAAGCGCTGGGCACCACGCCCGTCCCCGCGGCGGTGCGCATCCCGGTGCAGATGCGCCTCGGGCTGCGCGGCGAGTCGCCGCGCCACTATTCGGGCTGGTACGAACTGCGGCACGATCCCGCGCAGGACACATGGCAGCTCACCGGCGCGTCCATCGACGCGATGCCCGCCCGGCAGTAGCATGGCCGCGGTCGTCGTCGGCGACCCTACGCGGGTGCGGGAGGCGGGATGGACAAGCGGTTCTGGATCTGCGGCATCGTGGTGTCGTTCGCCGCGCTGCTGCTGTCGTTCCTGACCCACGGGCTGCTGCTCGGCGACGACTACGCGGCGCTCGGGGCGATGTACCGAGACGCCACGGACGGCACGCGCCACTTCCGCTGGCTGCTGCTCGCGCACGGCCTGCTCGGCTTCGCGATGACCTGGATCTTCTCGCAGGGCTACGCCCGCGATCGCGCCACGATCGCGCAGGGCCTGCGCTTCGGGCTGGCGATGGCCCTGTTCTCGACCGTGCCCGGTTACCTGGTCCATTACGCCGTGCAGCCGCTGCCGGCGGCGCTGGTCGCCAAGCAGGTGCTGTTCGGCACGCTCGGCATGGTGCTGCTGGGCGTGCTGCTGGCCTGGCTGCAGCCGCGCCGCAACGCGTTGCGCGCGCCGGCATGATCCGCCCAGCGACGGTTCAGGCCGCGGCCGCACACTGATCGACGTCGTCTTCCGCCAGGACCGTCGCATGCGCCGTCTTCCGCTTTCCCGGATCTGCCCGAGCCTGCTCCTGCTCGTCCTGCTCGCCGGTTGTTCGACCATCGGCGTCGTGTCCGCGTGGCTGGGCGACCAGGTCGCATTCACACCCGGGCAATTGCAACGCCATCTCGACCACCGCTTCCCGCGCACCTTCGACAAGCTCGGCGGACTGGTGACGGTGACGCTGGACAATCCTCGCGCCTCGATTGCGCCCGGCGATTCGCGCCTGCGCCTGGAGTTCGACCTCGGTCTCGGCGCGCTCGGCAGCGAGGGCGCGACCACCGGCCACCTCGCACTGGCCAGCGGCCTGCGCTACGACCCGGCGACGCAGGGCCTGCACCTGGATGCGCCGGAACTGCTGCAGTTCGAGATCCCGCGCTCGGGCGAACTGCTGCGCGGTGGCGCACGCGGCATCGTCAACAGCCTGCTCGCCGAATACGCGCGCACCGAACCGGTGTACCGGCTCGACGACGACCTGCTGGCGAAGCTGCCCGCCGGCAGCCGGATCGGCGAGGTCGGCATCGAACGCGGTGTGGTCGTCGTGCGGCTGGAGCGCTGAGCATGGCGCGCACGGCCCGGACCGCCCCGATGCGCGCAGCGCTCTTGGCAGGCGCGCTGGCGTGCGTGCTGGCGGCCTGCGACCGGGATGCGCCTGCCGGCGCCGCGACCGACGACACCCCGAACGCACCGCTGCCGCAGCCCAGGGCGGACGGCGCCGTCACCGACATGCCGGCCCGTCCCGGCCCCGGCGAAGTGCCCCTGGCCGGCGAGGTACCGCCACCGCCGCCACCGGCATTGCTCCCGGCCGACGCGAACTTCGGCCTGCCGCCGCTCGAGGAGAATCCGGAAACCGGCATCGCACCGGCCGCACCGGATGCGGCCGAGCCCATGCCCGCCGAGGCGGCGACGCTGATGCGCGAGTACTACGCGGCGATCGACGCCCGCGACTTCGCCCGAGCCCATGCGGCCTGGTCCGACGACGGTCGCGCCAGCGGACTGACGCCCGAGCAGTTCGCGGCCGGCTTCGCGGACATCGCCCGAATCGAGACCACGTTCGGCGAGCCCGGCCCGGTCGGCGCGGCCGCCGGCTCGCGCTGGGTCGAAGTGCCGGTGACGGTCACCACCACCCGCACCGACGGCAGCGTGCAGCGACAGGCCGGCCGGTTCACGCTGCGCCGCGCGGTGGTCGACGGCGCCACGCCGGAGCAGCGCGCCTGGCGCATCGCCTCGGCCGACCTGCGCGACGCCGCGCCCTGACGGACCTGCGCGCTCAGAGTTCGAAGCGATAGCTGAGCTTGACCATCAGCTGTTCGTCGTCGCGCAGATCGAAGCTGTCGAGCAACGCCTCGTCGACGCCGTCCGCGATCGTGCTGCGATCGAAGCCGCCGCGGCCGTAGACCACGTACAGGTACGACAGCGGCGCCAGCTCGTAGCGGTAGCGGATCTGGAAGGCGAGATTGCGTACGCTGAAGTCCTCGATGGCGTCGTCCGTGGCGATCGCGTTGCCCGCCGGGTCGAAACGCCAGGCGTGGCGGGCGCGCGCATCGATGCCGATCGCCTGCAGCTTCACCCGCAGTTCCTGGCGTGGATCGATGCTCCAGTCCAGTCCCGCGAGCAGCTTGGCCTCCTTGCCGTCGAACGCGCCGACCAGGTCGCCGCTGTCGGGTCCCTGCCAGATCAGCCAGTCCGGGCGCTGGATCAGGATCGCGCCGGCATTGAGGCTGAAGGCGTCGCTGACGAAATAGGTGGCGCCGTACCACAGCGAGCCACCGAGCCGGTCGTTGCCCGCCAGCCCGCCGCCGAACAGCTCGGCCTCGACATCGTGCGCCCAGCGCCCCTTGCGCGGGCGCGAGTACTCGTAATAGGCGTTGAAGTTCGCCGGCAGGCGCACGATGCCGTTGCCCCGAAGCAGCAGGTCGTTGATGCCGGCGCCGTTGATGTTGACCTGCGCGTACTCGTCGCTGCCGTTGCGCAGCTGGCCCTGGCGGCTCATGCGGAACTGGTCGTTGAGCTTCTGGCCGCGGTTGTTGTGGTTGCTGCTGACGCGCCAGCGCCAGTCGGTGGAGGCGTAGCGCGAGCCTTCGGGCAGGTCGGTGAAGCGCCTGGAGACCTGCCAGTGCAGGTAGTTCGTGCTGGCGCGCGAGAGATAGCCGGCGTCGTTGATCTCGAGCTCGTTGCCGAAGTGCATCGCGATCCACTGCTGGCGCCAGCCTCGGTCCATCTCGTAGTCGGCCCACAGGGTCGCGCCGAGGTCGCTGCTGCGCCCGCCGTCCTGCTCGACCCGGCTGCCGAACACACGGCTGCGCACGTTCCAGCGCGGCGTCGGGCGCCAGCTGTGGTCGAGACCCAGCACGCTCGCCTCGCGGTCGAGGAACGGCCGCTCGACGTGCGTCAGCATCATGCCGAGGTTCTGGGTCTCGAAATCGCGCACCACGCGCAGCGCGTAGAAGCTGCGGCCCGCGGCGCCCGCCTCGTCGGCCGAGAACAGCCCGTACTTCGCCTGGCCGAAGCTGCCGTTGAGCTTGACCGCGGCGGCGATGTCGCTGGCGCCGCCGCCGTCGTCGGCCGGTCCGCCGATCCGGCGCGTGTACAGCAGCTGGCTGAAGTCGGAGGGCGTGGTGTATTCGAAGATGCCCTGGTTCTCGGTGAAGAACGGCCGCTTGTCGCTGACGAAGGTTTCGGTGGCGCTGAAGTTGACCACCAGGTCGTCGCTTTCCACCTGTCCGAAGTCGGGATTGACCGTCGCGGAGAGCTGGAAGCGGCCGTTGGGTTTCCAGAACAGGTCGGCGCCGGCATTGCCCTCGCCATCGCCGCCGATGTTGTCGTACAGGCCGGACACATAGGGCGTGACCGCGAGCAGCGACTGGTCGTATTGCGGCACCGTCAGCGGTGCGAAATCCGACAGGAACCGCGAGCGCTCGAAGCTCGCCGCCGGCCACGCCGTGCGCTCGCCGGTGGAGCCGATCACCCGGGCCAGGAACAGCCTGAGGGTGCGTTCGCCACCGGCACCGTCGCGCATCGGCGCGGTATGCCAGGGCACCAGCAGTTCCACGCTCCAGCCGTCCTCGTCCTCGCTTACCGCATGGCGCCACTGGCCGTCCCAGTCGCTGCTGAACTGGTTCTCGTTGGTGATGATCTCGTCGGCGATGCCGCCGGTGGAACTCACGGTGAAGGCGTAGCCGGTGCGGCCGTCGCCGTCGAAATCGACGAAGACGTTGACCCGGTCGACCTGCTCCTCGAAGTCGCGGCGCACCTTCTGCCGGGTGCGCGGCACGCCGGGCGGCTGGGTGTTGCGGAAGGCCACCGCCAGCCCGTCGGGCGTCGCCAGCATCCAGGCCTGCGTCGGCAGCGAGCCCGGCTCGCCGGTCAGCGGCTGGACCTTGCGAAAATCGGTGACGTGGGTGGCGCCCTCCCACTCGCCGGGATCGATCCGGCCATCGACCTCGACCGCAGCGGCCCGGCCTCCCACCAGGGCGAGTGCCAGCGCCACCAGCCAGAACCTGTGCATCCAGCCCACCGGGCGATTCCCCTCGCGTCCTCCACCGGCACGCAGGCTAGCCGCGGCAACACGAGGTGCCGCGTCCCATCGGTCATGGCAACCCTTTGCCCGCGGCGTGCATCCCGCCAGCGGGCGCGCCGGTCAGCGCTTGGGCTGGAGCATCGTCCCGGTGCACTTCTTCGAGCCGCACTTGCAGGCCCAGAGCTTCTTCAGCCTGGCCGTATGCGGTTCATCGAGGGTGATGCCGTAGTTGTAGGTCAGCTCCTCGCCGGGCTTGATCTCGCGCAGGGCGTGGATGAACACCTTGTCCTTGTGGCGGCGATCCTTCGCATCTTCCTCGATCTCGGACTCGCAGTTCGGCTGGCAGCTGTGGTTGATCCAGCGTGCGACGTTGCCGCCGACGTTGGCGTCGACCACGTACTCGTCGTTGAGGGTGAACAGGAAGGTGTGGCCGTCCTCGTCGTCGTCGCCGTATTCCTCGTCGACCTCGGCGTGGGTGCGCAACGTGCCCTTGTAGCGGACGATGCGCTCGCCCTTCCTGATCAGTTCGGTGGCGAACACGCCATTGCCGTGGATCGGCGACAGGCGGGCTTCGATCTTCTTTTTCTTCTTCGGCATTGCGGGCGGTGAAGTGGGCGGGAACGGCATTGTGGCACGAGCCGCGCGCCCGGCAGGCCGCCGTTGCGGCGCGGACACGAGCTGTCTGCGGCCGCCATCGCCCGCTGGGGACGGCGTCGCGCGTCCGCCCGGACCACGGATCCACGTTGATCAGGCCAGGTTCCCGAGGACGACACACCGATGCGCACCGCCGATGCCCTGCGCCTGCCCGCCTGCCTGCTGCTCGCCTGCGCCCAGGGTGGATGCCAGCCCGTGCCGGCGGTGCCCGCCACGAGCGCCGGAACCGTTGCGCCGGACGAAGTCCTCGTCGCGCATGGCGAGTACATCGTGCGTATCGCCGGCTGCAACGACTGCCACACGGCCGGTTATGCCGAGCGCGGCGGCGAGGTCCCGACCGCGGAATGGCTCACCGGCTCGCCGCTGGGCTACCACGGGCCGTGGGGCACGACGTATGCCACCAACCTGCGGCTGACCGTCGCCGGCCTCGACGAAGCGCAGTGGCTGGCCTATACCGCCAACCTGCATACCCGTCCGATCATGCCCGACTTCATGCTGCGGCAGATGCGCGAGCACGACCGCCGCGCGATCCATCGCTTCGTGCGTTCGCTCGGTCCGGCAGGAACCGCGGCGCCGGCGGCGCTGCCGCCGGGCCAGGTACCACCCGAGCCCTATTACCAGCTGGTGTTGCCGCCCCCGGGCCCGGGCACCGCCGGCGAGCCGATCGCGCAGTCGCCTCAGGCCGGCCACAGCCCGGTCCAGTAGGCGGCCATGCCGAGGCCGAACGCGGCCCAGGCCAGGTCGCGGACGCCGCGCGCCGCCTTCCACAGCAGGAAGGCCGCCGCGGCGACCAGCGCCGGCCCCAGCCAGCGGCCGCGCCCGTCCTCCACCGCCGTCGTGCCTGTCTCGAATCCCATCGCACCCTCCCGCTGCCGTCCGCCGGTGGACATGGCCATGCTGGCGCGCCGGCGTCGCTGACGGCAGTGGCGCGCATCAGAGGCCGGGGGTGACAGCCGTCATCCGCGTGCTTCATGAATCGCACGGCCAGCGCGCGTTGAGCCGAACCACCGGAAAGCGTACAATTTTGGTCCGCTTTCGAGAACCATTCGCATCCATGCTCCGTGTCACCCGGCTTACCGACTACGCCACCGTCGTCCTGACCGTCCTCGCCTCGCGGCCGGAAGCGGTGCTCAGCGCGGCCGACCTGGCCGAACGCGCCGGCCTGGAGGGCCCCACGGTCAGCAAGCTGCTCAAGCCGCTGGCGCAGGCCGGGCTGGTGGAAGGCTTCCGCGGCGTGCATGGCGGATACCGACTGGCGCGGCCGGCGACCGACATCAGCCTGGTCGAGATCGTCGAGGCGATGGAAGGCCCGCTGGCGATGACCGAATGCAGCCTCGACCACGGCGAGTGCGGGATCTCGGCCCGATGCGGCGTGCGCGCCAACTGGCGCCGCATCAACGACGTGGTCGCCGACGCGCTGCGCGGCGTGAGCCTGGCGCAGATGCTCGACGACGTGCCCCCCTCGCCCCCGCCCGCCAGGCGCATCGCCGCCCGGCTGGCCAATGCGTAATCCGGTTTCCGGACAGGACGCCACCCACATGGATACCCCAGGCAGCCCCATGGCCACCGAACTCGCAGAACCGATCGCCAACAAGGAAATCCACGAACAGCTCGGCCGTCGCTACGACGCCGGGTTCGTCACCGAAATCGAGTCCGACTCGCTGCCGGCGGGCCTGGACGAGGACGTGGTGCGCGCGCTCTCGGCCAAGAAGGGCGAGCCGCAGTGGATGACCGACTGGCGCCTGGCCGCCTACCGCCACTGGCTGACCATGCCGGTGCCGCACTGGGCCAAGCTGCGGATCGCGCCGATCGATTTCCAGTCGATCAGCTACTACTCCGCACCGAAGGGCCCGAAGTACAAGTCGCTCGACGAGGTGCCGCAGGAACTGCTCGACACCTACGACAAGCTCGGCGTGCCGCTGCACGAGCGCGCGCGCCTGGCCGGGGTCGCGGTCGACGCGGTGTTCGATTCGGTGTCCGTGGGCACCACCTTCCGCAAGGAACTGGCCGAGAAGGGCGTGATCTTCTGCTCCATGTCCGAGGCCATCGCCGAGCATCCGGAGCTGGTGCGCCAGTACCTGGGCACCGTGGTTCCGGTCGCCGACAACTACTTCGCGGCGCTCAATTCGGCGGTGTTCTCCGACGGCAGCTTCGTGTTCATCCCGAAGGGCGTGCGCTGCCCGATGGAACTGAGCACCTATTTCCGCATCAACGCCGGCCATACCGGCCAGTTCGAGCGCACCCTGATCGTCTGCGAGGACAAGGGCCACGTCTCGTACCTGGAAGGCTGCACAGCGCCGATGCGCGACGAGAACCAGCTGCATGCGGCGGTGGTGGAACTGGTTGCGCTGGAAGACGCCGAGATCAAGTACTCGACCGTGCAGAACTGGTATCCGGGCGACGAGCAGGGCCGCGGCGGCATCTACAACTTCGTCACCAAGCGCGCCGAATGCCGGGGCGCGCGCAGCAAGGTCACCTGGACCCAGGTCGAAACCGGCTCGGCGATCACCTGGAAGTACCCGTCCTGCGTGCTGCTGGGCGACGACTCGACCGGCGAGTTCCACTCGGTGGCGCTCACCCACCATCGCCAGCAGGCCGACACCGGCACCAAGATGATCCACGTCGGCAAGCGCACCAAGAGCAAGATCGTCAGCAAGGGCATCAGCGCCGGCCATGGCCAGAACACCTACCGTGGCCTGGTCAAGGTCGCCGCCGGCGCGGACGGCGCGCGCAACCACACCCAGTGCGACAGCCTGCTGATCGGCAAGCGCTGCGGCGCGCACACCTTCCCCTACATCGAGGTGAAGAACCCGGGCGCGACCGTGGAACACGAGGCGACCACGTCCAAGATCAGCGACGACCAGCTGTTCTATTGCCGCACGCGCGGGATCAGCGAGGAAGACGCGGTGAGCCTGATCGTCGACGGCTTCTGCAAGCAGGTCTTCCGCGAACTGCCGATGGAGTTCGCGGTCGAGGCCAAGAAGCTCTTGGACGTGTCGCTGGAAGGCAGCGTCGGCTGACCGGACCACGTTCGTCATCCCGAGCACAGCGAGGGATCTTCCTTTTCACCCACGACGGATCGCAGGTTCCTCGCCTGCGGTTCGGAAATGACAGCTTCGAGACGTACACCATGCTCAGAATCGACAACCTCCACGCCAGCATCGCCGGCAAGGACATCCTCAAGGGCCTCACGCTGCACGTGAAGCCGGGCGAGGTGCACGCCGTCATGGGCCCGAACGGCGCCGGCAAGTCCACGCTCGGCAACATCCTCGCCGGCCGCGAGGGCTACGAGGTCACCGCGGGCACGGTCGAGTTCGACGGCAAGCCGCTGCTCGAACTGGAACCCGAAGAGCGCGCCGCCGCCGGCGTGTTCCTCGCCTTCCAGTACCCGGTCGAGATCCCGGGCGTGAACAACACCTATTTCCTGCGCAGCGCGCTCAACGCGCAGCGCAAGGCGCGCGGCGAGCCGGAGCTCGATTCGATGCAGTTCCTCAAGCTGGTGCGCGAGAAGCTGTCGGTGCTGCACCTGGACGACAGGCTGCTGCATCGCGGCGTCAACGAGGGGTTTTCGGGCGGCGAGAAGAAGCGCAACGAGATCTTCCAGATGGCGGTGCTGGAACCGCGGCTGGCGATCCTGGACGAGACCGATTCCGGCCTGGACATCGATGCGCTGCGCCACGTTGCCGAAGGCGTCAACGCGCTGCGCGCACCGGACCGCTCGTTCGTGGTGATCACCCACTACCAGCGGCTGCTCGACTACATCCGCCCGGACGTGGTGCATGTGCTCGCCGACGGCCGCATCGTCGAGTCCGGCGGGCCGGAACTGGCACTGGAACTGGAACAGCACGGCTATGCGTGGATCGCCGACCGCATCGCGCCGGAGGCCACGGCGTGACCAGCCCGCTGCTCGAGTCGCTGGCCGCCGGCTTCTCCGGCGATCCCGCGCGGCGCTCCCTGCTCGACGCCGCGCTGCGCGACGGCCTGCCGGGCCCGCGCAGCGAGCGCTGGAAGTACACCACGCTGCGTGCGCTGGAGCGGCGCAGCTTCGCTCCGGTGGAAACCGCACCGACCGTCTCCCCGGACGCGCTCGCGCACATCGATGCGCCGCGACTGGTGTTCGTGAACGGACTGGTGGACACCACCCTGTCCCGGCTCGAAGACCTGCCGCCCGGCCTCCGGCTCGACAGCGCGGCCCGCTCCCCGACCCTGCCGGCGTCCCGGGGCGACGAAGACGCGCGCCACGCCACGGGAGACGACGTCTTCGCGCGGCTCAACGCCGCGCTCGCGCGCGACGGTGCCAGTCTGTGTGTCGATGCCGGCGCGCAGGTGGCCGATCCGATCCACCTCGTGTTCATCGGCGCGCCGACGGAAACCGACCTCGCCTGGCACCTGCGCCACCGCATCGAGCTGGGCGAAGGCGCCTCCTTGCGCGTGGTCGAACACCACCTGTCGGCGGGCCCGCACCGCCACCTCGACAACGGCCTGCTTTCGGTCCTGCTCGGCGCCGGCGCCCGCCTCGAACACGCGCGGATCCAGCACGCCGCCGAAGGCGCCACCGTGTTCACGCGCACCGACGCCAACCTGCAGGCCGATGCGCACTACCACCGCGTCGATCTCGAGCTGGGCGGCGCCCTGTCGCGCCATGAGCTCAATGTGCGACTGGAAGGCGAACGCGCCACGCTGGCCGCGCACGGCGTCCTGCTCGCCGCGGGCCGCAGCCACCTCGATACCCGTCTGGGCATCGAGCACGCCGCGCGCGACACGCGCTGCGATCTGCTGTGGCGCGGCATCGGTGCCGGGCGTGGGCGTGCGGTGTTCCATGGCGGCATCACCATCCATGCAGGCGCAGACGGCAGCGACGCACGGCTGTCGAACAAGAACCTGCTGCTGTCGGCGACCGCCGAGATCGACACCCAACCGGTGCTGGTGATCCATGCCGACGAGGTGCAGGCCGCGCACGGTGCGACGGTCGGCCAGCTCGATCCCGGCGCGCTGTTCTACCTGCGCTCGCGCGGACTCGGAAAGGACGCGGCGAAACGCCTGCTGACCGCGGCGTTCTGCCGCGAGCCGCTGGCGGCCATCGGCGACGAGGCATTGCGCGCCGCGCTGGAAGCACGCATCGATGCGGCGCTGGAAGCGCTGTCCGCATGAGCATGCCGCAGCCCGATGCGCCGGAGACGATGCGGCAGGACGTCGACTGGGCGCGCGTGCGCGAGGACTTCCCGCTGCTCGGTCGCACCGTGCACGGCAAGTCGCTGGTGTACCTGGACAGCGCCAATACCGGGCAGAAGCCGGCGGCCGTGATCGAGGCGGTCGACGACTTCTACCGCCGGCACAACGCCAACGTCAGCCGCGCGGTGCACGCCCTCGGCAGCGAGGCCACCGAAGCCTACGAAGGCGTGCGCGGCAAGCTGGCGCGCTTCCTCAACGTGCGCGCCGACGAACTGGTGCTGTGCAGCGGCACCACCTTCGCGATCAACCTGGTGGCGTACTCGTGGGCGCTGCCCCGGCTGCAGGCCGGCGACACGATCCTGGTCTCGCGCATGGAGCACCACGCCAACATCGTGCCCTGGCAGCTGGTGGCGCAGCGCACGGGCGCGACGATCCGGGTAGCCGAGATCCGCGAGGACGGCACGCTCGACCTGGACGCCCTGCGCACGGCGATGACGCCGGACGTGAAGCTGCTGGCGGTGACCCACGTCTCCAACGTGCTCGGCACCGTCAACCCGGTGCGCGAGATCTGCCGCGAGGCGCGCCGGCGCGGGATCACGACCGTGGTCGACGGTTCGCAGGCGGTGCCGCACCGGGCGGTCGACGTCGCCGCGATCGGGTGCGACTTCTACGCCTTCACCGGGCACAAGATGTGCGGGCCGACCGGCACCGGCGCGCTCTGGGCGCGGCGTGAACTGCTCGCGACGATGCCGCCGTTCCTCGGTGGCGGCGAGATGATCCGCGAGGTGAGTTTCGAGGGCACCGTGTTCAACGATCCGCCGCAGAAGTTCGAGGCCGGCACGCCGAACATCGCCGGGTTCATCGGCCTCGGCGCGGCCGTGGATTACCTGCAGGGCATCGGCATGGCGCACGTCGAGGCGCGCGAGGCCGAACTGCTCGCGCACCTGACCGGCGCGCTGGATGCGCTCGATGGCGTGCGCATCTTCGGCCGCGCGCCGGAGAAGGCCGCGGTGGTCTCGTTCCTGGTCGAGGGCGCGCACGCGCACGACCTCGCCACCCTGCTCGACCTGGAGGGTGTGGCGGTACGCTCCGGCCAGCACTGCGCGCACCCGCTGCTGCAGTTCTACGGCGTCGCCGCCACCTGTCGCGCGTCGCTGGCGTTCTACAACACCCACGCCGAGATCGACGCCTTTGTCGCCGCGCTGGAGAAGGTACGCAGGCTGCTGGGTTGATCGTCGCCTCCGGCGATACGGGTACGGGATCGTCGTCCGGCGACGCGTCGGTCGCGGGCCCGGGCGCCGCCCCGCGGCCCGGTCGCAGTGGATAGAATCCGCGCATGTCCGAACCGATCCTCCGCCCGGCTACGGCGGCCGACGTGCCCGCCCTGGTCGCC